>DFBO01000071.1:0-5617 GCA_002366675.1 Flavobacteriaceae bacterium UBA3078 | reverse complement strand
GTTTCAGTTAATGTTAATGCTTCTTCGTAAAATTTTATGGCTTTTTTAGACTTTCCAATTTTTTCTGAATATTGAGCTAAATAATAATTTCCTAGAAGTAATTCAGGATTTTGCTTATTAGCAAGTTTTCCGAGTTTTTGCAAAGATTCAATATCTTCTCTTTTCTTTGACACTTCTACAACTTTTTGAAATTCTTCTTCAGAAATAGGTTTCACAATACCAAACAACTCTTCAATACGATTGTATCGAGATACCAAGTACTCATCTAAAGTCCCTTCATAAGGAAGTACTTTTTCTTTTAATTCTTTTTCATGAAGTGGTTTATACATTTCAAATATCTTATCAAATGCTTTAGAAATAGCTCCTGTAACCAATGTATAATGAGATTCTCCTTCAAAATCGTCAAAATAATAAGTTAATTTAGAGTTATCTATAGCTTTAATTTTTTCATGAGTTTGAATAATTTTATTTCTTAGGTAAGTTTTATCATTACTGCTTGTTGCCATGTAATAAAACACATCATCTTTTATCCATTCAAGGCGTTTAGCGATATTGTCTCCCATAGAACCGTTAAGGTCTGGGCTCAAATTAACATAAGCATGAAATAAGGGTAAATCTTTCATCATAAAAGAATTGATAAAATTGCCCATAATATTATGTCCAACTGCTACACGAAATTTACTTGTATTATACTTTCCATCTAAATAAGGGATGAGTTCTTGTCCAATAAATTCAAAAAAACGAGCTCCAGATTCAAAAGGCAATCCAGTAACTTCATCAACCATACTATCAAAAGGCCTTTCACTTCCTTGTGAGATCCCCACAATGATAGAGCTTGGCATTTGGTCAAAATAAGTTTGAAATTCTGTTTGTCCAACTACTGGAACAAATAGATAATCGCCATCAAAGACTATTATTAATGGGTATTTTTGTGTAGACTCTTCGTTATAATTTTTTGGAAGTTTTACTTTTATTTGTCGAGTACTATTTAACTTTCTGGATTTAAAATCCTTTATTGTAATTTGAGCAAAAAGCCCAAAAGAAAAAGTCAAAAACATCGTAAAAAAGAATGCTCTTTTCATAATTAGTAGGTTAAGGTTTGGTCTGTAAATGTACTAATTATTCTTTAAAATGCAAATTTAATCGATGAACGGTTATATTTTTTGTATTATTCTTTTAATTCATAGGTTTTTTCAAGCAACATATCCTTGTCTATAAACTCTGAAGGATTAAGCAGTATACCACTTTGATAATATTGCAAAGCTCTTTTTATATTTCCTTTTTCTTCAAAATACATACCCATATAATAAGCACTAATCATAGAATCTGGATATTCTTTTCTTGCCATTTTCGATAAACTTTCAAGGGCTTCCATATTTTCAAGCTTTTTAGCTGCTGCAGCTACTGCTCTAAAATCATTTTCAATAGGTTTTTTTTCAAACCCATAGAATAATTTAATATCATCGTACTTTTTTACTAAATAATTAAAAGGACCTTCTTCATAGGTTAACAGCTTTTCTTTATATTCTAATTTATTAATAGGTTTATACAAAGTAAATATTTCATTAATAGCCTTAGGAATTCCTAACCCAACTAAAGAGTAATGGTTTGCGTCTTGAAAATTATCAAATCTGTAATGAAGTTTTGGGTTTTCTATATCTTTAATTAATTCATTAGCTGCAACAATCTTTTTTTGAAGAGCACTAACATCGTCATCTGCAGTTGCTAAATAATAAAACGTATCTTCTTGTAATACTGAGAGTTTTTCTAAAAGTCTTGTCTCCATTTCAGGTGCAAAATCTGGACTTAATGATATATAAGCTTTAAAAATTGGGAATTCTTTGAATAAAAAATAATTTAAAAAATTGGCACTTAAATCATGTCCAACTACCATTCTGAAGTTTGCTACATTATACGAATCTTCTATATGAGGGATTAACTCCATTCCAATAAATTCAAAAAAGCTTGCACCTTCATGAGCAGGAAAGTTTGTTTCGTCGTTATATAAAAAATCCAAATCTCTTGTATCTGCCTGTTTAACTCCAACTACAATACATTCTGGCATATCATCCCAATAGGATTGATAATCAATGTTACCTATTATAGGTTCAAATAAATAATCTCCATCTAAAACAATAACTAATGGGTATTCTGTTTTATCATCTTGATTATATCCTCTAGGTAACAAAATTTTAAGATCACGCTTTTCGCCTAATTTAGAAGAGTTGAAAGACTCATAATTAACTTGCGCATTTGTAATTTGAAAAAAGAAAAAGAATGCAAATGAGTATATAAGTTTTTTCATCTTAAAAAAGTTAAAAGGTTACATTGGCAAGTTAAGAAATTAAGGTTTAGTTTAAAATTTAATTTTTCAAACTTTATCCAAAAATAAATCTATTGTTTATTCTTGTTTTTATTAATAATGGGCAATAATATTAATGACAAACCTCCTCCTAGAACAAGAAGTAAAGTTTGTGAAGTCCAAACAATCCAACCGAAGGCAATACTTGGAGATTGAGCAATAGAAAATAAAGAAAATGCAGCATAAACTGCAATTGGATAAGACCCTATGCCTCCATTTGTAGCAGCAATACTAAAGCTTGCAGATATAAAACCAATTAAGATTGCTCCAAAAGGAATGGTATGTAATTCAGTTAATGAAAAAGACGTAAAATAAAACATGGCAATATACATGCTCCAAATGAAAATGGTGTGACCAATAAAAGCCCATTTCTTTTTCATTTTAAAGATGCTTAAAGCCCCTTCAATTAATCCAGAAACAAAGGTTTTCAATTTTAAAGCAAATGATGTTTTACTGGTTTTAATAAATTTAAAAAAGATAAAGAATAAGATCCCTAAAGCAAATAATGCTATTAAAATGAAAACTGGATTGAATTTTTCAATAAAAAACTGATAGATAAAATCAAACTGAATAAAAAGAGTGATTATAATAATAACAACCATAACCAATAAATCGGCGACTCTCTCGGCCACTATAGTTCCAAAACCTTTTTCAAATGGAACATTTTCATATGTTGTTAGAATAGATGCTCTGGCAACCTCTCCAGCTCTAGGAATGGTATAATTTATTAAATAAGCAGAAAAAACTGCCATGATACTATTTCCAAGACTTACATTATAACCTAAAGGTTCTAATTGAAATCGCCATCTATAAGCTCGGGATAAATGACTTAAGAATCCACAGAACATTCCTAAGAATATCCAATTGTAATTAGCATTTTTAAAATATGAAAGTAGTTCTGTTAAAGGAACTTTAGATAAAGAAAACCAAATTAAAAAAACTCCCAAAAAAATTGGGAGAATTAATTTAAGGTACTTTTTTATCGATTGATTCAAATTTATATGAGTCTGTTAGTAGCTTCATCAGGGAACACTAAAGATGGTTTAAAAACTCTAGCTTCTTCAATATCCATAAAAGCATAAGTAATTAAAATTAGTGTATCTCCAACTGCTACTTTTCTAGCAGCAGCTCCATTAAGTGTAATTTCTCCACTGTTTCTTGGTCCAGGAATCACATAGGTTTCCAAACGTTCTCCATTGTCGTTATTAACAATTTGAACTTTTTCACCTTGAATAATATTGGCTGCATCCATTAAATCTTCATCGATAGTTATACTACCAATATAATTAAGGTCTGCACCTGTACATTTCACTCTGTGAATTTTAGATTTTACAACTTGTATTTGCATTTGGCAAAGGTAATTAATTTAGTGCGATATTATCAATTAATCTGATTTCGTCAGCATAAACAGCAATAAAAGCACGATATGATTTTTTCTTAGATTTTCTAATAGTAGGTTTTAATGTTTCTTGATCTGCGATTATAAAATATTCTAATGTTAATAATTTATGATTAGAAAACTCATTTTCAACCCACTCTATAACCTTTTTAGCACTTTTTGTGCCAAACTTTTTCTTGGCAGACTTTAATGTTTTGTAGATAAAAGGCGCTGCTTGTTTGTAATCTTTTTTTAAACGCATATTTCTAGAACTCATAGCTAAACCATTAGTTTCTCTATGTATTTCACAACCTATGATTTTTACTGGAAGTTGATGCTTTTCTACCAGTTTTTTTATAATCATAAACTGCTGAAAATCTTTTTTTCCAAAATAAGCATTGTTAGGTTTTACAATCTCAAAAAGACGCTTTACAATAGTCCCAACACCATCGAAATGTCCTGCTCTAAATTTCCCCTCCATTTCAAATTCCAAACCATCAAATGAAAAATGCTCAGCAACAGTTTTACCATCGTAAATATCGTCTACGGTTGGCGCATAAATAATAATATCATTACTTAAACTCGATAACAATTTAGCATCTACTTCTAAAGTCCTAGGATATTTTTTTAAATCTTCTTTATTATCAAACTGAGTAGGATTTACAAAAATACTCACAACAATAACATCACTATTTTTAAAGGCTTCGTCGACCAAAGACAAATGCCCTTCATGCAAGGCTCCCATTGTAGGCACAAAGCCAATAGTTAAATCTTTGGCCTTGATTTGCTTAATCGTGTTTTGAATTTGAGTTTTTTCTGTAAAAATCTTCACCTTTAATAAAATATTAACGCGTGCAAACTTAATATTTTACAATGAATCTGCATAAATTTTTGTACTTTTGCGTGTTTTTTATTTCGAATTACTAAAAGCAATTATTTATGAAAGATAAGAGGATATTATATGTATCATCTGAAGTTGTACCATATTTACCTGAAACTGAAATTTCTTCAATGTCGTTTGAAGCTCCAAGAATGGTTAATCAGCAAGGTGGGCAAATACGAATTTTTATGCCTAGATATGGAAATATTAATGAAAGAAGACATCAATTGCATGAAGTAATTAGGCTTTCAGGTATTAATTTAGTTATTAATGATTTAGACATGCCGCTTATAATTAAAGTAGCATCTATACCTAAAGAGCGTATTCAGGTTTATTTTATTGATAATGATGAATATTTTAAAAGAAAGGCCACATTGACGGATGAAGATGGCGTATTGTTTCCAGATAATGACGAACGTGCCATTTTCTTTGCAAAAGGCGTTATTGAAACTGTTAAAAAATTAAACTGGTCGCCAGATATTATTCATGTTCATGGTTGGTTGGCATCGTTATTGCCAATGTACCTAAAACAATATTATAAAGACGAACCATTATTTAACGAAAGTAAGATTGTAACATCTATATACAATCAAAGCTTCGATGGTACGTTAAATAAAGATATGATTAACAAAGTAAAATTTGACAACATAGAAGAAAGCCATATTAAAGAACTAGAAAAACCTACCTATAACAGTTTAATGAAAATTGCAATAGACCATTCTGATGCTTTGATAATTGGTTCTGAAGAGATTCCAGCCGAATTAGACTCGTATTTGAAAGATTCTGAAAAACCATTTTTAGATTATAAATCAAAAGATGAATTTGGTGAAGCTTATGTTGAATTTTATAACACAAAAGTACTAGGTTAATCCCTAAGTCATCCGTATTAAATTATGAAAAGAAAAATTGAAGCCTTAAAATTTTTAGGCACTTTAACTCTTGTTTTATTTGCATTTATAGCTTGCGAAAATGATTATCATTCTTTGGAGAGTGATAT
>DFBO01000028.1 GCA_002366675.1 Flavobacteriaceae bacterium UBA3078 | reverse complement strand
TGAAGAAAATGGTATGCCTAAATACTATAATAACAAAACATATCCCATTGATATACATTGTCCAGCTCAAGTTATTGTGACAGCATCGAAATTAAGCGTATTCAAAAAAAATGAAGAATTATTATCAAAAGTTCTAGATTGGACCATGGATAATATGCAGCATAAAAAAGGCTACTTTTACTATCAAATAAAAAAAGGGATAAGCTCAAAAATATCTTATATGCGTTGGTCTAACGCCTTTATGTTTAATGCTATGGCTCATTATTGCCTAGAAATACAATTAGAAAACAAATGATAACAGAATTTCTAAATGGCGTTAAAACCTATGCTCCAAATTCGCGAAAAGAATTAATGGACTATGCGCTTGAGCATAAAAAAATTATGATTGCCGTTAATGCAGAAAAAATTCTACATGCTACAGATGAAAGTCGAGAGCTTATAAATAGAAATTTAGGCTATCCAGATGGGATTGGTGCTGTTTGGGCTTTACATAAAAAAGGACATCCAGATGTTGTTAAAATCCCTGGATGTGAATTATGGCTTGATTTAGTTCAAACATTTTATAAAGAAAAGTCGTTTTACCTTATTGGAGGGAAACAGGAAGTTATTGAGGATACAGTTAAAAAGCTAAAGGTTGATTTTCCAGAAATAACTATTTCTAATTTTAGAAATGGTTATATAAAAACGGAACAAGAAGAATTAGATTTAATTGCCGATATACTTAAATATCAACCAGATATTGTTTTAGTAGCCATGGGTTCACCAAAACAAGAGTTGTTAATGGAACGCATTCAAAAAGAACATCAGGCAACGTATCAAGGTTTAGGAGGAAGTTTTGATGTTTATACAGAACATGTAAAAAGAGCACCCGAATGGTGGGTAAAAAACAATTTAGAATGGACGTATCGATTAATAAATCAGCCATCAAGAATAAAAAGACAAATTCATTTGGTGAAATTCTTTGTTAATTTGCAATTGAATAGGTACTAAATAATCAATAACTACAATATGTATAAAATCACAATCATTGCAGGAGCAAGGCCTAATTTTATGAAAATTGCACCAATTATTCATGAAATAGAGAATGCAAAGAAAAATGGACATGCAATAGATTATCGATTAGTCCATACTGGACAGCATTATGATAAAAATATGTCTGGCGATTTTTTTGAACAACTTCAAATTCCAGAACCACATGCCAATTTAGAATGTAGTGGAGGCAGCCAAGCAGTTCAAACAGCTAATATTATGATTGCCTTTGAAAAAGAGCTGTTAGCAAATCCTGTAGATTTAGTGTTAGTGGTTGGAGATGTCACGTCAACAATGGCTTGTGCATTAGTTGCTCAAAAATTGCAAACAAAGGTAGCTCATGTTGAAGGTGGAATTCGTTCAAACGATTGGACGATGCCAGAGGAAATAAACCGTTTGGTAACAGATAGTATTACTAACTATTTCTTTACAACTTCAGAAACTGCTAATAAATATCTTAAAGAAAGTGGTGTGAAGGAAAATCAAATTTTCTTTGTAGGCAACACTATGATTGATACGCTTTTAAAACAAATGCCAAATTTTAAAGCACCAAAAGTATGGCAGGAATTGGATTTAAAGGAAAAGGGATATATCGTTATGACTTTGCATCGACCTGCAAATGTAGATGAAGAAAATCAGCTTAAAGATATGATTAGTGAGATTATGGCACATTCTTGTAATATGCCAGTTGTATTTCCAGTTCATCCAAGAACGGCTAAAATTCTCGAGAATCTAAATATCAAGCATACAAGATTGCATACAGTAAGTCCGTTGAGCTATTTAGAGTTTAATTATTTAGTTAAACATGCCAAAGCAGTTATTACAGATTCAGGAGGTATTACCGAAGAAGCATCTATTATGAATGTGCCCTGCATGACTTTAAGAGACAATACAGAACGTCCAGAAACTATTACTTTAGGAACTAACGAGTTGGTTGGTACCAATCCAAAAAATATAAAACCTTATTTGGATAAATTGTTTGATGGAAATTGGAAACAATCTCAAGATATACCATTATGGGATGGAAAAACTGCAGCTCGTATAGTTGAAGCAATATTAAAGTTTCACAATAACAATTTAAAACGATTTTTAGATTAAATAATCTAAGAACGTATTTAGTTAAAAAAAATGATGGATATTTGCATCATTAGATTTAAATCATACCCAAATGTTAGAATTTTTAATTAATGTTTTTAATCCTGAAGACCATATTGTAGTTTGGTTAATTTCAGCATTTGTTATGGCATTCTTTATAGCATTCAGTACATTTCCAACTATTTTATATGTAGCTAAAGAAAAGCATTTAGTGGATGAGCCAGATGCCAGAAGCACGCATTCATATAAAGTTCCAACGCTAGGAGGAATAGGTATCTTTATAAGTCTTGTTGTGGTTATGACAATAACTGGAGCATTGTTAAATACAAAAGTGTTACTTCTTGTAATGGGAGCACTTACAATTCTGTTCTTTTTAGGCCTAAAAGATGATTTAACCATCCTTTCTGCACGTAAAAAATTTATAGGCCAATTATTTGCTGCATTATTATTAATTGTTTTTACAGATACAAGAATAATTGGTTTTTCTAAAATATTAGATGTTGAAACGCTACCATATTGGGTGTCGATAGGTTTTACATTGTTTGTGTACATTCTTATTATTAATGCTTATAATTTAATGGATGGAGTAGATGGGCTTGCAGGTTCTTTTGCTTTTTGCGCATCTGGTGTTTTTGGTGGGTTATTTATTATAACTGAAGAATATAGTTTGGCAACTATATCTGTAGCATTAATGGGGTCTTTAATAGCATTTTTAAGATTAAATTTTTCATCAAAAAATAAAATATTCATGGGTGATACAGGCTCTATGATTGTTGGTTTTTTATTGGCATTTTTTGCTATTTGCTTTATTTCTCATGCTCAAACTGATGAGTTATCACAATTTCATAAAGCATCGCCAGCTATAGCGTTGTCAATATTGTTTTATCCACTTATGGACACATTTCGAGTAGTCGTAATTAGGTTGTTTTTCTTAAAAGTGAGTCCTTTCAAACCAGATAAAAATCATATTCACCATATGTTTTTGAGAGTAGGTTACTCGCATGTTTACACCACATTATTCATTGCTATTATTAATTTAACTATAGTTGGAATAGCTTTTAATTTATTACATCTAAATTTAAATACTCAAATAGCTGCATTGCTTATTTATGGAAGTATTTTATATGTTCTACCTTTTGCATTCCGTTATATTCAAGTAAAAAAATTAAATTTTAAAGAAGATCATTAAATTAGGCTATATTTTGTTAGGCTTTTAAAATATTATAAATGCTTTTGCAATTGAAACAATAGCAACTATATTTGTATCTATTAATGAACAAACTTAATTAAATGAAGATAAAGTTAGTAGGAATTATTCTTTTGGGAGTTTTGAGTTCTTGTGTCTCTAAAAAAGAAATATTTTATCTTCAAGATGTAGATGATTTTAATAACACAAGCTTAGTATACGATCAAATTACTATTCAACCCAATGACATATTAAATATTTCTGTTGGAGCTTTAGTTCCTGAAACAGCAATACCATTTAACAGAAGTTTCTCCTCAGAATCTCAACAAAATTCTATTGAAATTATGAAATTAAATGGGTATTTAGTTTCAAAAGAAAAGACAATTATATTTCCTTCTTTAGGTTCTATAACTGTTGAGAATATGTCAACTACTCAGTTAGAAAGACACATAGAAAACAAATTAACAGAAGGAGGGTATTTAAATGATCCTACAGTTAATATAAGAATCCTGAATGCTAAGGTTACAGTATTAGGTGAGGTTACAAAACCTGGTACATACTCTTTTACTGAAGAACGTATAACCTTACTTCAAGCTATTGGTTATGCAGGAGATTTAACAATTAAAGGAAAACGTGATGATGTATTAATAATGAGAGAAGTAGATGGAGTTCGAAAAGTAACACATTTAGATTTAACCCAATCGATCTGGTTAGATAGCTCTTTTGCTTATGTTAAACCTAATGATGTTATAGTTGTAAATCAAAACCCACCTAAAGTAACTTCAGCAGGATATATTGGAAATATTGGGACACTTTTAGGAGTATCTACTGTAATTTTAAGTATAGTAATTTTAGTAACCAATTAATATTTATGGAAGAAAATTTAAATAATAGTTACTTTCAGAATGATATTGATTCGGTTGATATTAAGCATGAAGTAAAGAAATATCTAAGATTTTGGCCTTGGTTTTTACTCTCTGTATTTTTAACATTATCTGTTGCTTATATTTATTTACGTTATTCTCCAAGGATTTATGAAACAAGCACGAAAATTAAAATTTTAGACGAATCTGATGGACTAGAATTACCTACATCTGCATTTGTTTTCAAACGATCAAATATTAATCTTGAAAATGAAATTGAAATTTTAACTTCTTATAGGATTATTGAACAAGTAGTTAGAGAGTTAAAATTGAATACGACTTTTAAAGAAGAGGGACAAATACAAACATCTCAATTAGCAGAATTGCCGTTTAGATTTGATCAACATATTCAACCAGATAGCATTACTAGTAATTATAAATACGAAATTATAGTTAATGATGCTGATTTTGAAGTTAAAGATGTTAAAACTGAAGAGGTATTGATTTTCAAAGGACATGATTCATATAGTATGTCTCATAATTTGCCTTTTGATATTAAATTGGATAATTATACTAAAATTCCAAATATTAAGGATAAAAAGTATGTAGTAAATCTTTTTCCAATTAAGATAGCAATTTTAAGATTGAAATCAAAAATAAAGACAGAGCCAATTGGTGAGGTTAGTGATTTGTTAAAATTATCTATGAGTTCTGAAAGTGTAGTTTATTCAGAAAGAGTGTTAGATACACTAGTAAGTGTTTTTAATAAAGATGGGATTTATGATAGACAAAAAGTGTCAAAAAACACATTAGATTTTATTGAAAACAGGTTTATATTTTTAGCAGAAGAATTGGATTCAATTGAAGTTAATAAAAAAGAGTTTAAGCAAGTCAATAATTTAGTGTTTCTGGAGACAGATGCTGAATTAAGCTTGCAAAAAAGAGCACAATCTGAAAAAGAGCTATTTGATATAGAAAACCAAATTTCTTTAGTAGAACTCATTAAAGACGTTCTAATAAAACCAAATACCATTGGTGCCTTGTTACCTTCTAATATAGGTTTAGAGGATGGAAATGTCAATGTTTTAATTTCCCAGTATAACTTGGCAGTTTTAGAGTATAATAAATATGCAAGTAGTGGAGGGGTTAACAACCCAATGGTAAAACAACTTTCAACTACTATTGATGGGTTAAAATCTAATATAAATGGGTCATTGTTGTCTTATTCAAACCAGCTAAAGATTGCAAGGCAACAATTTGAGGGAAGAAACTCTAAAATTAGAGGAGAGGTTGGAAGCATTCCTGAAAAGGAAAAATTAATAAGAGCGATAAATCGACAACAAAAAATAAAAGAAAGTTTATATTTATTACTGCTTCAAAAAAGGGAGGAAGCTGCAATTAATTTAGCAATTACAGAACCATCCATAAAAATTGTTGAATATTCTCTATCAGGTTCTTTACCAATTTCTCCAAAATCTAATATTGTATATGCTGCAGCGATGTTGGCTGGGCTCTTATTGCCTTTTGGTAGTTTATTTTTATTTTTTATGTTGGACACCAAAGTTCATGATAAAAAAGATGTTGAACGAGTTGTGAAGAATGTCCCAATTATCGGCCAGATTCCGGAAGTAAAAGATAAATCGAAACTAATTTTTGAAGACCCTAATGATAGATCGATATTGTCTGAGTCTTTTAGAATTTTAAGTTCTAATGTAAAATATGTTTTGCCATTAAAAGATAATGATGATGGGCAAGTTATTTTTTGCACTTCTACTATAAAAGGAGAAGGAAAGACCTATGTTAGTATTAATTTATCCTTAGCCTTATCAAGTTTAAATAAGAAAGTGTTATTAATAGGTGCTGATTTAAGAAATCCACAAAT
>DFBO01000240.1:9889-12011 GCA_002366675.1 Flavobacteriaceae bacterium UBA3078 | reverse complement strand
TAATGCATTTTTACTTGTTTTTTACCACAGTACTTGGTTGTGCTTTCGTTATTTTTCAGTTCCTTCTAACATTTTTTGAAGTTCAGAATTTGTTTTTTCTCCAATAATGTCAGTTAGTTTTTCTGTTTTGTAATTATATTTTTTAATAACTGTTGGTTCGTTTATATCCTCATATTTCCCATCATTATTTTTATCAATTCCAAAACTGACAATCAAGTCTTTACTTTCGTTTAAGAATTTATAAGAAACAATATCCATTTCCGCATTCTCAATTTTCTTTAATTTCTTTTCGTTTAATGAATAAATATAAAGTGATTTAAAATCTGATAAATTGATTACTCTATCTTTGTACGTGTCTTTTTCAGCAACTTTAAAAAGCAAAAGGATTTCATCAGAAAAATATTCCGTATCAATATTGTTGAAGTTAACTCTTTTGTCAAATAGTTTGTTTGTCAAATCATTTTTTTGATTATAAATAATTAGATTGTTATATGCTCCGTAATATCGTCTAGAATATCTACTATCGCTTGATTCATAACTACTGCTAGATGTTTTTCTAATATTCAAAAGTCCATTTATGTCTTCTGCTTCATTCAAATTTTTATGCGACACAGGAATTATATATACAGAATTTAAAGTGTCAATCAGTTTTGGGTTTTGATATGAAATTACTTGCTCTCTTTTATTCTCTTTTTGTAATTCCTCAATTTTTTCATCTGAAAGAATTCCAGTTTCAGTATCATCATAACTATTAAATCTCACAAGTTCCGAAATTGCTATTCCACCTATTCCTAAAATTGAAACAACGACTAGAATAATGGCAAGTGTTCCTAGAATTGCTAGAATTTTTTGATTGTAATTTTTTACTTTTTCTATTTTCATTTATAGTTTGGGTTTAATGAAGCACAACGTTATGAAATGAAATCGGTTTAATGTTTTATATCAGTTGTAAACGAAGTTCGCCATTTTTTTGGACAAAGTCAAATTAAAAAAGCTCCATAATATACTTATGGAGCTTTTAATATTTTAGAAACTACTTAAGGTTTTACAACCCAAAAGCAGTTCTTACGTTGTCTACATAATCTAATTTTTCCCAAGTAAATAACTCAACATCCAGAGTTACTGGGTCTCCATTTGGTTGTTCAAAGGTTTTTGTAACCATTTCATGTTGTCTTCCCATGTGTCCATAAGCAGCTGTTTCACTATACATTGGCTGACGTAGTTTTAAACGGTCTTCTATAGATGCTGGACGCATATCGAAAATGCTGGATACTTTTTTAGCAATCTCGCCATCTGTCATATTAAACGGACAAGTTCCATAAGTATCTACAAAAATCCCCATAGGCTCAATAACACCAATAGCATAACTTACTTGTACTAAAACTTCTTCGCAAACACCTGCTGCGACTAAGTTTTTTGCAATATGTCTAGTGGCATAAGCAGCACTTCTATCTACTTTACTTGGATCTTTACCTGAAAAAGCACCTCCACCATGAGCACCTTTTCCACCATAGGTATCCACAATAATTTTACGTCCTGTTAATCCAGTATCTCCATGTGGTCCACCTATAACAAATTTTCCTGTTGGATTGATATGGTATTTTATATCATTAGTAAACAAGGTTTGGATGTCTTTAGGTAATTTAGCGACAACTCTTGGAATCAAGATATCAACAATATCTTTTCTAATTTTAGCCAACATCGCGTCGTCGTTATCAAAATCATCATGCT
Source organism: Flavobacteriaceae bacterium UBA3078 (assembly GCA_002366675.1). Classification (GTDB taxonomy): domain Bacteria; phylum Bacteroidota; class Bacteroidia; order Flavobacteriales; family Flavobacteriaceae; genus Xanthomarina. Next base: position 10,280 of record DFBO01000240.1, on the reverse strand, counting down.
GCGTAGAAACTACAATGGCATCAATACGTTGTGGCACATTATCGTCGCTATATTCAATAGTTACTTGACTTTTAGAATCTGGACGTAAATAATTAATTTCTTTATTTTCTCTACGTAAATCTGCTAATTCAATTAAAATTCTATGCGCTAAATCTAAAGCCAAAGGCATGTAGTTTTCGGTTTCACTAGTCGCATATCCAAACATCATTCCTTGGTCACCAGCTCCTTGTTCCTCTTTGCTAGCTCTGTCAACACCACGATTAATATCTTCAGATTGTTCGTGAATGGCAGAAAATACACCACAAGAATTGCCATCAAACATATAGGCGCTTTTTGTATAACCTATTTTGTTAATGGTATCTCTAGCAATTTTCTGAACATCTAAATAGGT
>DFBO01000240.1:0-9875 GCA_002366675.1 Flavobacteriaceae bacterium UBA3078 | reverse complement strand
GCTACTTTAGAATCTTTATCGAAAGCTAAAAAGTTATCAATTAAGGCGTCACTAATTTGATCTGCAACTTTATCTGGATGTCCTTCAGAAACGCTTTCTGAAGTAAATAAATAAGACATATATTAATTTTTTAATTTATATAATAAAAGTAAGATTGCTAGTTGCTAGAGGAGTAAAATTTACTGCTTTAGCATTTTTTAAAGAGGTTGCAATCAGACAAATTTTTCCTCTAAATATTGAATTGCAAATGTAATAGAATTATTAAAACTTTAAATAAATATGGTAAAAATTATTACATAATGAATATTGTATACTAGCTATCTTAATTATTCTACTATTTTTGCTTCACAAATGTTTTTAATGAGGCAATTTATAACCTACTTATTATGTTTAAGTTTTGGGTTTGTTTTTTCACAAGAACAACCAACCAGATCTTACTTCGATATCAATTATTTTTCAGGAAACATTGCTTTACATAATAACGATATTCTTCACTTAATTAAAGGTCATCCAGAAGGAGTTATACTTAGCTGGAACAAAAAATCGTTTGGTAAAAAAGATTGGGAGCAACGTTATGGTTATCCAGATTGGGGAGTTTCGTTAGCATATCAAGATTTAAAAAACGATGTATTAGGCAATAATTATTCTGTTTACGGACATTATAATTTTTATTTTTTAAAACGAGATTTAATGTTGCGTATTGGTCAAGGTTTGGCTTACAATACCAATCCATACAATAAAGAAGATAACTATAAAAATGTAGCCTTTGGTTCTACAATTTTAAGTGCCACTTACTTGATGCTAAATTATAAGAAAGAACGATTGTTTGATAGGTTTGGTGTTCAAGCAGGATTGTCTTTTTTGCATTATTCTAATGCCAATGTTAGAGCGCCAAATACAAGTGTAAACACCATTGCTTTTAATGTTGGAGTTACTTATAATTTAGATGAAACAGATCCTGAATTTATAAAGACAGTAACCAAAGAAAAATTTACACAACCTATAAAATATAACTTGGTTTTTAGAAGTGGAATTAATGAAAGCGATGTTATAGGAAGTGGACAATATCCATTTTATATACTATCTGCTTATGCAGACAAAAGATTATCACATAAAAGTGCTTTGCAATTAGGAACAGATGTCTTTTTCTCTATGTTTTTAAAAGAGCTTATTTATTATAAATCGGTTGCATTCCCAGAAGAAAATGTATCTGGAGATGAAGATTATAAGCGTGTAGGTGTTTTTGCTGGACATGAGTTATTTATTAATAAAATGTCTGTTGTTACACAAGTAGGATATTATGTGTATTATCCATACCATTTTGAAGGAAGAACCTATCTTAGAATTGGATTAAAACGTTATTTTGGAGAAAAGATTTTTGGTGCATTAACCTTAAAATCTCATGGTGCAAAAGCTGAAGCTGTAGAACTTGGTGTTGGAATTAGATTATAATAAATGAAAAAACTTTTATACATATTTGTTTTAGTATGTTTATGTTCATGCGATAGCGAAGATGCTAACGATTGTTTTCAGAAATCTGGAAATATAGTTCAGCAGGAAGTATCTGTTGATGCTTTTGAAAAAATTCTAGTAAATAGAAATGTTGAATTAATATTAAAAGAAGATTCAGAATTTCATGTTTTAATAGAAACAGGTGAGAATTTACTTAACGATGTTGAAGTTGTTGTTATTGATAATCAATTGCGATTAACAGATAATAATACCTGTAATATTGTTAGAGATTATAATCCAACCAAAATATATGTTTCAGCACCAAATATTACCGAAATAAGAAGCTCCACTCAATTTGATATTTCATCTGATGGTGTTTTAACATACAATAATCTAAAAATTATATCAGAAGACACAAACTATGCAGGCACTTTTACTATAGGAGATTTTAAATTGCAAATCAATTCAAATAATTTAAGTGCTATAGCAAATAATTTATCGTCTTTTTACATTTCTGGAGAGACAAATAAATTATATATTGGTTTTTTCTCAGGGACTGGTAGATTTGAAGGTGAAAATTTAATAGCACAAGAAGTTTCGGTGTTTCATCGAGGAAGCAACGATATGATTGTAAATCCTCAAGTGTCTTTAACAGGTGAATTGCGAGGCACAGGAGATTTAATTTCTAAAAATAACCCACCAACTGTTGAGGTAGAACAGTATTACACTGGAGCACTTATATTTCAATAAATTATTTGCTAGTCATCTCTCTAAACAAACTCTCTAAACTCACATTTTTCTGATTCAATTGTAGAATTTTCAATTGGTTGTCATGAGCAAAATCAAATACATAAGAGCGCATGTCTTCAGAAGTTGTAAAAGTAATTTCGTAAATAAAATCATGCGTGTTTACAACTTGTTTCACTTTAGGTAATTTCATTAAAAAAGCATCTTCTACTCTGTAATCAAACTCAACAATAACAGTCTGTTCTTGCCCTTCACGAAGCTCTGTAAGTTTTTTATCTGCAACAATTTCACCTTTATTGATAATAATCACTCTGTCGCACATAGCTTCAACTTCCTGCATAATATGTGTGGAGAGAAAAACGGTTTTTTCTTTTCCTATATTTTTAATTAAACCTCTAATTTCTACTAATTGATTTGGGTCTAATCCTGTTGTAGGTTCATCTAAAATCAAGACATCTGGATTGTGTAGTAAGGCATTGGCTAACCCAACACGTTGTCTGTAACCTTTAGAGAGTTGTCCAATCTTTTTATGAGCCTCAGGTGTCAATCCAGTTAACTGTATAACTTCTTCAATACGTTCTTTGTTAACATTATAAACTTGAGCGTTAAAGGCTAAATATTCTCTAACATATTGTTCTAGATACAACGGGTTATGTTCTGGTAAATAACCTACGCTTTGTTGTACTTTATGTTTGTTGGTATTAACATCAAAGTCATTTACTTTTGCTTGCCCTTCAGAAGCATCAACATACGTTGTTAAAATCTTCATCATGGTCGATTTTCCTGCGCCATTTGGACCTAAAAAGCCGACAATTTCTGGTTTATTAACCTTAAAAGAAATGCTATTTAATGCTTTTTGAGAACCGTAAATCTTTGTGATGTTTTCTACTTCAATAGACATAAAACGTATCGATTTTGTGTAAAAATAACTAATTCATAAACGTTTCCAATTAAAAAATAGTCTTTACATTTTGTTTTTTCATTTTATTAGCTACTTTAGCAATCATATTATGAAAGCAATATTAAATTTCACATATTATATTTCTTATTATTTCTTTTTAAACAAAAGAAACGAGACACTGTATATGTAATTTAAATATAAAATAATGCATGTTATAAAAGTCTCGATGGAAATCGGGACTTTTTTATTAAAAAAGTATTTAAATAATTTTAAAAATGATTGAAGCGGCTAAAAGATTGCAAACCATTGAAGAATACTATTTTTCGAAAAAACTTCGTGAAGTTAGGTTGCTAAAAGCAAATGGAAAACCCATTATCAATTTAGGTATTGGAAGTCCAGATTTACAGCCACCACAAAAAGTTGTTACTGCATTATGTGAGAGTCTTAAAGATGAGACTGCTAGTCAATATCAAAACTATCAAGGATTACCGGAATTACGTGAAGCTATGGTGTCTTTTTATAGAGATCAGTTTGAAGTATTTTTAAGTCCTACTACAGAAGTGTTACCATTAATGGGAAGTAAGGAAGGGATTATGCATATTTCTATGGCTTTTTTAAATTCAGGAGATAAGGTGTTAATCCCAAATCCAGGATATCCAACATATGCTTCAGTGACTAATTTGGTTGAAGCAGAGCCTATTTTGTATAATTTATCTGAAGATAATAATTGGTTGCCAGATTTAGAGAAAATTGAAGAGCAAGACTTGTCTAAAGTAAAGATTATGTGGATTAATTATCCACACATGCCTACAGGAGCAGTAGCTTCTGAAGCCTTTTTTGTAAAGTTAATTGCCTTTGCTAAAAGGAATCAAATCTTGATTGTAAACGATAATCCATACGGATTTATTTTGAACGATTCCCCAAGAAGTATTTTAAGTATTCCAGGAGCAAAAGAGGTTTGTTTAGAATTAAATTCTTTAAGTAAAACCTTTAATATGTCTGGTTGGAGAATTGGAATGGTTTTAGGGAATTCAGAGTATATCAATCATATTTTAAATGTAAAAAGTAATATGGATTCTGGTATGTTTTATGGCATTCAAAAAGGTGCTATTGAAGCATTAAAATGTTCCAAATTATGGTATGTAAGTTTAAATAATGTCTATGAACAAAGGCGAAAACTTATTTGGCAATTAGCAGACAATTTAAATTGTACATATAACAAGAATGCTGCAGGATTATTTATTTGGGCAAAAATCCCACCTTTTATTAAGTCTGAAGAATTTATCGATTTATTACTAAAAGAAAACAATATTTTTATAGCTCCAGGAACTGTTTTTGGTAGTCAAGGAGAAGGCTATGTTCGATTTTCATTATGTGCAACCACAGATGAAATTGAAGAAGCCATTGCAAGAATAAAATAATATGAAGAATGTTTACATTATAGGAGTTGGATTGATAGGAGGAAGTATCGCAATAGATGTCAAGAAATTGAATCCTGAAATTATGATTTATGGGATTGATAAAAATGAATCGCACTTAAATGAAGCTTTATCATTAAAGATTATTGACCATAAAGCTAATTTTGAAGATATTGAAAAAGCAGATTTGGTGATTGTCTCTATTCCAGTTGATACAACTGAATCCTTATTGCCTCATATATTAGATAATGTGTCTGATGAAACCTTGGTAATAGATTCAGGTTCAACCAAAGCGAGTATCTGTAAAGTTGTAGAAAATCATCCAAAACGTAGAAATTTTTTAGCGACTCATCCTATTGCAGGAACCGAATTTTCTGGCCCAAAAGCAGCAATTGAAGGCTTGTTTAAAAACAAAACAAACATTATTTGTGAAATAGAAAAAACAGCTTTTAAATTGCAAGAACGTGCCTTAACCATTTTTAAAATTATGGGCATGAATTTACGCTACATGAATCCAGAGGCACATGATAAACATATTGCTTATGTCTCTCATTTATCACATATAAGCGCATTCATGTTAGGGAAAACGGTTATAGAAAAAGAAAAAAATGAACGAGATATTTTCGATTTAGCAGGAAGTGGTTTTGCTTCAACAGTTCGATTAGCAAAAAGTTCACCATATATGTGGACACCTATTTTTAAACAAAATAAAACAAATGTTATTGAAACTCTAGATGAGTATATAAACAATCTCACTAAATTTAAGGAGCTTATGGAGACAGATAATTTTGAAAGCATTTTTAATGAGATGGAAAACACAAATCATATCAAAGAGATTTTAAACGGTATCGATTAAATAGTTATAATACTGTCAGTTCGAGCACAGTCGAGGCCTAAAGAATAAAATAGAATATGGAAAATAAAAAAGAATTAAGAAATTGGCTAAATGCATTTAATTTAAATCATCCACTGGTTATTGCAGGTCCATGCAGTGCTGAAACAGAAGAACAAGTTCTAGACATTGCACATCAATTAAAAGATAGTGATGCAACTGTTTTACGTGCAGGTATATGGAAACCTAGAACACGTCCAGGGAATTTTGAAGGTGTAGGAGCATTAGGCTTAAAGTGGTTACAAAAAGCAAAAGAAGAAACAGGTTTACTAATATCAACAGAAGTTGCTAATGCAAACCATGTAGATTTAGCATTACAACACGATGTAGATGTATTATGGATTGGAGCGCGAACAACAGTAAGTCCATTTATTGTTCAGGAAATTTCGGAATCCTTAAAAGGAACAGACAAAATTGTTTTAGTTAAGAATCCTGTAAATCCAGATTTAGCTCTTTGGTTAGGAGCAGTGGAGAGATTTTATGCTTCAGGAGTAACTAATTTAGGAGTTATTCATAGAGGCTTTTCAACTTACGAAAAAACCAGATACAGAAACAATCCAGAATGGCAATTACCAATCGATTTACAAAACAGATTTCCAGATTTACCACTTATTCTAGATCCTTCTCACATAGCTGGACGTAGAGATATTATTTTCGATTTATGCCAAACGGCTCTTGATTTAAATTACGATGGTTTGATGATTGAAACGCATCATAATCCAGATAAAGCATGGAGCGATGCATCTCAACAGATTACACCAGCAACTTTAATTCAATACACTAAAGATTTACGCATTAGAAAAGAGATTGGAGATGCTACCGAGTTTAAAAATAAAATAAATACCATGCGTACCAAAATAGATGTCATAGATCATCAAATTATTGACATGCTAGGAAAAAGAATGAAAGTAGCCGATGATATTGGGGAACTTAAAAAAGATCATAATGTAGCTGTTTTACAAACCAAACGCTGGAATGAAATTCTTGGAAAGATGATTATTCAAGGAGAAGATAAAAATTTAAGCGAAGAGTTTATTTTACGTGTTTTTAAAGCTGTACACCAGGAATCAATAAATCATCAAGAGAAAATTATTAATAGCTAATGAACATAGATATTGTCATTATTTGCGAATCTCTTTTAAATATTAATTAAAAGGAGCATCTTTGTAATGATGACAGGAATTGTTTATAAATCTACTGGAAGTTGGTACACTATAAAAACAGATTTAGGTGCTACCTATCAATGCCGAATAAAAGGGAAATTTCGTATGCAAGGTATTAAAAGCACAAATCCCATTGCAGTTGGAGATAGAGTGGATTTTGATTTAGATTCAGCCAATAACGATGAGCCTGTTGGTGTGATTACAAACATTCACGACAGAAAAAATTATATCGTTAGAAAATCTGTCAATCTTTCAAAGCAAACACATATTATAGCTTCAAATATCGACCAAGTTTTTTTATTAATAACTATCGATAATCCTCCAACGTTTACAAGTTTTATTGATCGATTTTTAGTGACAGCAGAAGCTTATTCGGTTAAGACTATTTTGCTTTTTAATAAAATTGATACTTATTCTAAAGACACACTAGACGAAGTAAAATATTTGGCCCATGTTTATAGACTAATTGGTTATGAATGTATTGGTATTTCGGCAACAACTGGAAAAAATATTGATAAGGTTAAAGCTATCATGCATGATAAAGTAAGTATGTTCGCAGGACATTCTGGAGTAGGAAAATCAACTTTAGTCAACGCTATTGAATCTGATTTAGACTTAAAAACTAAAGCAATTTCTAGTCAACACATGCAAGGACAGCATACCACCACTTTTGCCGAAATGTACGATTTAAGTTTTGGTGCAAAAATTATAGATACTCCTGGTATTAAAGGTTTTGGTGTGGTAGATATGGATAAATCAGAAGTTGGAGATTACTTTCCAGAATTTTTTAAGCTAAAACAGGATTGTAAATTTAATAATTGCATTCATGTTGATGAACCAAAATGTGCCGTAAAGGAAGCTTTAGATAAAGACGAAATAGCTTATTCCAGATATAGAAGTTACCTTCAAATATTGGAAGGAGAAGATGAACATTATAGAACAGATACTTGGGAAAAAGAGTAAAAAATGAAGGTGGTTATTCAAAGAGTTTCTAAAGCAAGTGTTACTATAGAAGGAAATAAAGTAGCTTCAATAAACAATGGATTACTAATATTACTTGGTATTATTGATGAAGATACTAATGAAGATGTTTCATGGTTGTCTAACAAAATAACAAATCTTCGTATTTTTAATGATGAAAATGGTGTAATGAATCAATCTTTAAAAGATGTTCATGGAGATGCTTTAGTTGTAAGCCAGTTTACACTCTATGCAAGTACTAAAAAGGGAAACAGACCAAGTTATATAAAGGCAGCAAAACCTGAAGTTGCGATTCCACTTTATGAAACTTTTGTAAAACAGATTGAAACAGATCTTGGAAAACCTGTTCAAACAGGTGAGTTTGGAGCAGACATGAAAGTGGAACTTTTAAACGATGGTCCAGTTACAATTATTATTGATTCTAAATTAAAAGAATGAGAGAATTAATTTTAATTAGGGCTTTGATTTTTAATAAATAAGTCTATTTTTGATTAAGAGAAAAGAAGTAAATACATGCAAAAAATAATACTTTTAGTACTCTCCACACTAATTTATACACAAATAGCAGCTCAGGATGAAAATTTACTTACTGTAAATTCCATCCCTTTAGAGCTTAGAATAAAATCAAATGCTGTTGTCAGGTTTGATAATATTCATATTGAGATTACAGACTACAATAAATTTATTTACACCAATACAAGAATAGTCACTGTTTTTAATAACGAAGGCGATTATAAAATTAATGCATTTCAATATTACGATCAGAATATTAATATCCAAAATCTTGAAGCTCGTATTTATAATTCATATGGGAAGGAAGTCAAGAAATTCAAAAAAAACGATTTCAAAGATGTTAGTGCAGTTCCTGGAGGTACTTTGTACACAGATAGTCGTGTAAAATACTTAGACTATACACCAAACACTTATCCATATACCATTCTTTATGAAACTAAAGTAGTCTATAATTCAACAGCATTTATTCCAAGTTGGAGACCCATTGAAGGATATTATATAAGTACAGAAAATGCTGAATATAAAATTACGAATACTTCTGAAATACCAATAAAGATTAAGACCACAAACTTTGAAGATTATAAGATTGAAAAGATTAACGAGACGTATTTTAAAGCTAAAAATTTACAATCTTTAGTACCTGAAACTTTCAGTCCAGATTTTAAAACCTTTGCTCCTTATTTAAAAGCAGCGTTAACAGAATTCGATATGGAAGGTGTTAAAGGTGTAAATAATAATTGGGAAGATTTTGGTCTATGGATGAACAACAGTCTTATAAAAGAGACCCAGCAACTTCCTCGAACAGTAAAAAATAAAATTAAACAACTTACAAGTAGCGCAACTTCAGATATTGAAAAAGCGAAGATTGTATATAAATATATGCAAGACAAAACACGCTATATTAGTGTACAGGTAGGCATAGGAGGCTGGAAGCCAATGCTTGCTCAAGATGTTGATAGATTGGCTTATGGAGATTGCAAAGCCTTAACTAATTACACCCAAGCCTTATTAAATGAAGTAGGAGTTGCATCTTATTATACCATAATTTATGGAGATGATAAATTGATAGATATAGACAAAGATTTTTCTGCAACTCAAGGAAATCATGCTATTTTATGTTTGCCAGATAATGATGATTATATCTGGCTTGAATGTACAAGTAAAACCAATCCATTTGGTTATACTGCTAATTTTACTGACGATAGAGATGCTTTAATAATTACTCCAGAAGGTGGTAAAATAGTCCATACAAAAGTATATCCTACGGAAGAAAATATTCAAGAGACAAATGCAAACATATTTCTAGACGAAAAAGGTATGCTTATAGGTGAGGTTAAAATACAATCTAAAGGAGCTCAATATGGAGAGCACGAAGGCACACAAAACAGGATTGTTAAAGAACAGGAACTCTATTATAAAGACGATTTTTGGGATGAATTAAACAATCTTGAAATTATTAAAATGAATTTTAATAACAATAAAGATAGCATCGTTTTTACTGAAGATGTTAAGGTGAAAATTCCTAAATATGCTTCTAAAGCTGGAAGCAGATTATTGTTTCAGCCAAATGTGTTTAATAAAATAACAGCAACACCACCAAGATATAAGAATAGAAAATTACCCTTTGTTATTGAAAGAGGTTATACAGATATAGATACATATCAAATAAAATTTTCTAATACTTTGCAAATTGAGGCTATGAAAGAGCCAGTATCATTGCAAAATAAATTTGGTTCTTATATTTTAAATATATCAATAACCAATAATATTATTACATATAAACGCGAATTAATACTTAATAAAGGCTC
>DFBO01000086.1 GCA_002366675.1 Flavobacteriaceae bacterium UBA3078 | reverse complement strand
CCATGATCTGTTACTGCATTGCATCTTAATAAAGCAAAATCTCCTTTTTTAATATATGGTTTGTCTGTAACTGCTACAAGGCGCTCATCGTTGTCTAAATAAACAAAGACTTCAATTTTTTCCCAAATTTTATATTCCTCAGGAACATATCTATTTGGCAATAATACTTCATTGCCTTCTTCATCTGCTAAATATAATCCTTGCTCAGATTCTCTTAAAATTTCTAAGGTATGGTATTCTCCTATTTGTATCATTCGGTAAAGGTAGTCATATTAGGTTTGTGAATTATAGAAATTTAGCACTTGTATAAGATTTACTTTATAAACTTAAAATAATCTAATAACACTTGGTCGTTAATCGTTCTTGGCGTAAATATCTCTAATAATTTAGGCTGATTTGAGTCTGAATAAAACGTTTTTAATTGTGCTTTTAGTTGCCTTTCATTTGAAGCTGTAACATAATCGAAATTAAACATTTTACATAAATGTTCCGCATTCAAATTATGTGTTGTTTCAAAAAACGTTTCAAATTTTTTGCTGTTTTTATCTCCAGGAAGAATTCTAAAAATCCCTCCTCCTTCATTATTGATAAGTATGATTCTAAAGTTATTTGGAATAAAATTATTCCAAAGCGCATTACTATCATAAAAGAAGCTTAAATCTCCTGTGATTAATATGGTTTGCTTTTTACTAATTTTTGCACATCCAATAGCTGTACTAGTGCTACCATCTATACCACTTGTGCCACGATTGCAAAACACATCGATGGTGTTATTTAAATTAAATAGTTGAGCATATCTTACAGCCGAACTATTTCCTAATTGCAAGATTGATTGTCCAGGCAAAGCTTTTAAAATAGCATCGAATACTTTAAAATCGCTAAAAGGAATTTCGTTTAAATAATCTTGATGCTTTTCATCTCTAATCTGCTTAACAGCGCTCCAAAAAGGTTTGTAATCACTTTTTACAAAATGTGTTAATCTTGGCAAAAGCGAATTAAAAAATTGATTTGGCGTTGCTTCAATATACTTATCTAAACAAAAGAATGTATTGTTTGCTTTTTTCTTATCTATGTGCCAATGATGCTTAGGTTGAAATTGTCTTAAAAACCCTTTTATCTTTTTGGAAACTAACAAACCTCCAAAAGTTACTAAAATGTCTGGTTGCAACTCTTTAAATTCTTCTTCGGTTAAAGGCGCAATCATTTTATCTATACTATTAAAGAAATGCTTATTATGAACATTAGAAGTTGTTTCAGTAAACACAATAACACTATTGTCTTTGGCTAATTCGTCTAAAATTTGTTGTTCGATTTTATTTGGTTGATTAGCACCAATTAAGACCATTTTTTTAGAATAACTGTTCCAATCATCAAAACATTCTTGAATAAAGAAATCGTCTATTTTTTTCTTTCTTACCTCAATATCAATAACCTTTGGTTTAACTTCTAGCTTCTCAGTTGTGTCATAAAGAGGCTCTTCAAAAGGAATATTTATATGAACAGGTCCATTTCCAGAGATTGCTTTATTTAGAACTGTATTAATTTTAGTTACGTTTTCATCATCAAGTTCTTGTTTGACACCTAACATGCGTTCCTGCTTATTTTCAATAGACTTAATTATTGCTGGTTCATATTCAAAATTCAACTTTAAATTAGTCGATTCAAGAATATGATTTGAATACACATCTTTTTGATTGATGGTTTGTCCATCTCCAATGTTTAATAAATATTTTGGTCTATCGGCTGATAAAACAACCAAAGGAATATCGCTATAAAATGCCTCTGCAATCGCTGGATAATAATTAAGCAATGCACTTCCAGAGGTACACAAAAGAGCCACAGGACTCTCTATTTGTTGCGCCATACCAAGAGCAAAAAAACCTGCACAACGCTCATCTACAATACTGTAGCAAGAAAAAAATGGATCGTTTGTAAAACCAATAGTTAAAGGTGCATTTCTACTTCCAGGTGAAATAACAATATGCTGAATATTTTTTGCTTTACATAACTGAATAACAGTTTGAGCAAGAGGTTTTTTTGGGTATAGCATGTTAGAAAAATCTAGTTGTAAATGTAGTAAATAGGTTTACGAAATAAAATTAATGTAAAACCTTTTTCATGACTTCAGATTTTACGATAGTTTCTTGCCATTCTGCTTCTGGATTAGAGTCTTTTGTGATGCCTCCTCCAATATATATAAGGGCTTTTTGATTATGAATTTGCATACAGCGAAGATTGACATACAAGTTTGAAACCTTCTTTATTGTGGCATAAGCATTATTCTCAACATTGCGCTTGTTAGAGTTTCTTGTTGTTCTTTCCTGTAGGTTTAATTCACCTAAAAAACCTGTATAAAACCCTCTGTTATAAGTTTCATTTTTTAAAATGAATGACTTCGTTTTTTCTTTTGGTAATCCACAAACAGCTGGTGTTGGATGTAAACGATTTAATAGGTGCTTAAAGTTTGATGATTCAAGGTTTAGAATGCCAGTTATGTTTGTTTTTAAATGCAATAAACTTCCAGCTCTAACAGTTTCAACATCAGATACGTTTAAATTAGTTACAGAATTTTGTAAACTGTTTACTATAAAATGGGTTACGAATAATTGTTCTTCCAATTCCTTATTCTCCCAAGAAACATCCATAGAACCAAAATATTCTTGAGTACCTGCTAGAGCCATGGTTTTAAAACGTGACCCTTCAATCTTAATAAGCGTTTCTGGAGTGGCACCAAGCCATAAGCCAATTTTTGGATGATACCAGCAATACACAAAAGCTGTTGGGTAATTTTGAAGTAAGTGTTTATATATATGTATCGGGTTCTCTTCAGAAAGTTCTACGTGCTCACATCTTGATAGCACCACTTTCTTAAATTCACCATTTTTTATAGCTTCAATACCATTTTTAACTAGACTTAGATGATGCTGTTTACTTGAATCTGAATTTTTAAAAATGGATTGAGGTTTTTCACTAGTGTTAGAAATGACAAAGTCTGATTCAATAGACTCTGAGTCTTTAATAGGAATTAAAATAGCATCCTTTGAATCATCGAAAGGAGCAAAAACAAACCCTTTTTCAGAATAATCTTCTATAATATGTAAGTCATTTGAATTTTGAAGAAGCGCTTTAATACCATTATTATTTGGCTTTCTATAAACTACAAAAGGTAATTTCTTATTAAATTGTTGCTCTAAGTATTCAAAAAAAGTTTCAGAAACCATTATTTCTTTTTTGGAAGCGAAATAGTAGATAATTTACAAATAGAGATTAAATTATCGTTATCGTCAGTCACTCTTATATCTAATAATTGTGTCGTTCTACCTTTATGCAAAAAAGTTGCTTTTGCGTAAACATAACCATCAGTTACACTTTTTAAATGATTGGCAGTTATCTCAATACCTCTTACAAAATAGTTTTCTAAATCAGTAAAAATATGAGAAGCAAAACTCCCAATACTCTCAGCTAAAGCTGCAGTAGCTCCACCATGTAATACGCCATCTGGCTGATGAACTCTAGAATTAACTGGCATTTTAGCAATTAAAAAATCATCACCACAATCGGTAATCTCGATTTTTAGAGTTTCCATCAACGTATTTTTACTCATAGCATTTAATTCGGCTACTAGGTCTTTTTTAGATAATTGCATATAATTCTTGTATTTTTATAATCGAAATGTAAAAGTACGAAATGAATTTAGAAGAAAAAGAAATATCCTATACAACTACCAACACTTATGCTACCTTAAATTCCTTGACAGATAAAACTAAGAACATTTGGTTTGTATGTCATGGTATGGGTTATTTAAGTCGCTATTTTTTAAGATATTTTAGTGGTTTAAATATATATGAAAATTATGTTATTGCACCTCAAGCTCAAAGCAAATATTATATACCACCAAAATTTAAACATGTTGGTGCAAGTTGGTTAACTAAAGAAAATACGCTTAAAGAAACTGATAATGTTATGCGTAATTTTGATGCTATTTTTGAAGCAGAACAACTACCAAAAGATAAGAATTTAATTGTTTTAGGTTATTCTCAAGGTGTTAGTGTAGCTATGAGATATATTGCTAAAAGAAAACTACAATGTTCGCAATTAATACTTCATTCTGGAGGTATTCCAAAAGAATTAACGCCAGAAAATTTTAGGTTTCTAAATACTAAAGTGACCATGATTTATGGCACAGAAGACGAATATTTGAATGAAGAACGCATAACTCATGAAGTGAAAATTGCTAGTAAACTATTTAATAATAGCTTAGAAATTATTCCATTTGAAGGAAAACATATCGTTAATGTGGAATTAATAAATGCTTTGGTGTAAAGCAAGCGTCATTACGAGGAGTATGCGACGTGGCAATCTCTCAA
>DFBO01000133.1 GCA_002366675.1 Flavobacteriaceae bacterium UBA3078 | reverse complement strand
AATAATTAAAATAAAATTTGGAATTGATCTTGGAATACCAATACATAAACAAATTTATTTTTGGTAGGAACATTAACAACATAAAAATTAGCATTATTTAAAAAGCTTCGTTAATACCAAAATAAACACCACTACTACCATCGACACCAATACCAGCATCTAATCTAACCCAAGTATCTTGAGTTTTTAGTAGCTTAAATCTTATGCCACCACCTGCACTTGGTTTTAATTCGTTAAAACTAACTAATTCCTTAAAATCGCTTGCTACTTTTCCAAAAAGACCATATCCTGCTAAAGCCCATCTTGGTTTAAAACGATATCTGTATTCTGCTTGAAAAAGGTATAAGCTATTATCTATATAGCGACCTTGGTAATACCCACGAGCTCTGTTGCCACCTCCATACCAAGCTAAACCTTGAAAAGGCGCAGTACCATAATTACCTTCGTAATATAATTGTAGCGCAGCAATACTGTGTTTTCCTAATTTTTGGTAGGTACGTAAATCTGCAATAAACTTATTATAGTTGTGAGTAGCTCCAAAAAGTTCACTTGAAAATTGCGCATTCATTTTAATTAAATGCCCTGAAAATGGAGAGCTTACGTTGTCCCTTGTGTCTAAATTAAAAATAGCTCCAAAACCACTAATCACTGCTCCATCACTACCTTCAATGTCTCCAGTGCTTAAAAGACCTCCTTCTTCTACTTTTGTGACTTTGTGATTTTCATAAATGTATTCGAAGCCAAAATTTAGTGTTGGTGGTAACCTTTTTAGAAAACTTACTTTTAAAATAGAAGAGGTCATATCGTATGATTCCAAATTACTGTTTGATGTGGTGTTGCCAATTCCCCAAAAATCATTCGGGAATAACTTCCACTTAAAATTCATGTCTAGAAAATAATCGCCTTTACCAAAATATATTTGTGGAATAATATCAATAATAAACTGTTTGTTGGAAGTCATAATAAAGTCCACAAAAACGTTAGAAACTCGATCGTTATAGATATTCTTCTCTTTTAATAAAAATACTTGTGAACCAGCACCAAAACCAAAACTTGTTTCTGGAGTGTAAAAAACAATAGGAATCGCAACAAACTGAATTTTTTTGTTCTTATTAAGTGTGTCAGATTTTATCACATCGTCTTTATTCTGACTAAAACTGTCAGGAATAAAAACGAGACTAAAGAATATGAATAAAAGCAGTTTTTTCATTAAAGAGGTTTCGAGTCAATTAAAATTTTAAATCCAAAAGAAAAAGAAATGTTGCTCAGTTCGTAAGACACGCTTTTTAAATTATCATTGACATTATTTCCTTGATTTAAATTTAGCCAATATACATTGTAGTTAAGACCTAGTTCAAATAATATGCGATCATGAATAACATACGAAAAACCAAAGGTTGATAGAAAACCAAACCCACCTCCTTTGTTTACATTTTCAATATAAATATCGTCTACAAAACCACCAATGGTTTCTCTGTAAAGCACATAGCCTGGAGACAAACTAAAAAACACAGAACCTATACTGTTTGGAGATAAATAATAAGCTCCTTTAGGTCCTACAAAAAATATTTCGGAAGTTTGTTCTTCGTTTTCGTTTTCCACATTATCACGTTCCATATTCATTGATAAACCAATATTTAAACGGTCTATTAAAAATATTCCGGAACTAATTTCAAATCGGTACCAATTGCTTATGGATTTATTTTTGGTTTCTGTATTTTCATTAGACCCAGAACCAATAGAACCCGTTAGTCCTGTAAGCCATCTACCTTTTCTAAATGGGGTCTGATTACTAAAATCTGTAGAATCAATTTTAGTGTCTTGTGCTAAACAAAAGTTCGGCATGATAAAAATACATGCTATAAAAAATAATGTAAAAAACGATTTGTTTATCACTTAAAATGGCGCTTTAAAGAGGGTTTATTTTAACAGCACTAAAGTATTAAAAAAAACCTACAATACATTTAATAAGCTAAAAAGTTGCCAAACTTATTGCACCTGTAAATGCTAAAAAGTACTTGAGCATATTAGTTTGATTTAACTTATATTAAGATTGTTAAGTTTAAAATTTTTAAAACTATCTTTGTCATATTAAAATATTGAGATGCATAAAGCTGGTTTTGTAAATATTATAGGAAATCCAAACGTTGGAAAATCGACACTTATGAATGCTTTTGTAGGTGAAAAATTATCGATTATAACCTCTAAAGCACAAACAACTCGTCATAGAATTTTGGGCATTGTAAACGGTGAAGATTTTCAAATGATTTTATCTGATACACCAGGAATTATTAAACCAGCATACCAATTACAAGAATCTATGATGGATTTTGTAAAGTCTGCTTTTGATGATGCCGATGTGTTGATTTATATGGTTGAGATTGGTGAAAAAGAATTAAAAGATGAAGCTTTTTTTAATAAAATAACTCATTCTAAAATTCCAGTTTTATTGTTATTGAATAAAATAGATAAATCAGATCAAGAACAACTTGAAGAGCAAGTGCAAAGTTGGACAGTAAAAGTGCCAAATGCTGAAATTTTTGCTATTTCTGCTCTCGAAGGATTTCAAGTAAAAGAGGTTTTTAATAGAATTATTGAATTACTACCTGAGTCACCACCATTTTACCCTAAAGACCAATTAACAGACAAGCCTGAACGCTTTTTTGTTAACGAAACTATTCGTGAGAAAATTTTAATGCACTATAAAAAGGAGATTCCTTATGCTGTTGAAATTGATACTGAAGAGTTTTTTGAAGAAGAAAACATTATTCGTATGCGTTCGGTAATCATGGTAGAACGCGAAACCCAAAAAGGAATAATTATTGGTCATAAAGGTTCTGCCTTAAAGCGTGTTGGAGTTGAAGCAAGAAAAGATTTAGAAAAATTCTTTGGTAAACAAGTTCATTTAGAGCTTTATGTAAAAGTGAATAAAAATTGGCGAAACGATCAAAGACAGTTAAAACGTTTTGGGTATAATAAGTAAAAAATAGTTGCATTAATGTCTCAATGTATCTCTCATGAATCTATGGAGGAGGTGCATGTCGTCCATGCCAACTTTTTTCCCCATTTGTCCTACAAAATATAGTACAACCCAAAGGATTACCATAAAAAACATGAGGCTTATTTGTATGGCATATGATGTTTCTAAAGACCAATTAGAATATGCCCAAGCTCCAAACCCTAAAAATAAACAAACCACAATAAAGTGAAAAAACATAAACATAGTCCAGACTGTTGGGTTTGGCCCAAACAACCCATGAATTTTACTTGTGTTTTTATTGATTTCATCAATTTCTAAATGTAACTGTGGCGACCAAAAATGCTGTTTGTTTTTTGGTAATTTTAAAAAGACATGATTATCTATTCTTGAGACAATAAAATCTGATTGTTCTTTTTTTACTTCATCAAACAGTGAAAGTAAATCTTCATTATTACTGTTTTTTTCAAAAGTAAAACGTGGTCTTAAAACCACTTCATTTAATGTTTTGTCTGACATAATTATTGTAGTTATTTGACCTTATAGTCAAGTTTCATTGTAATAGATGCTGTTTTTTCTTTCGATTGCGTATTAAACGTTCCTCCCCAAGAATAATCTTCATCTGAATTCTGACCAGTAATTTGAAAAATACCCATTTTAGCTGAAATTAATTCGCCTAATTTTCCACCTGAATTTTCAGCAATCATATCAGCTCGATGCTTGGCATCTGCTGTAGCTTTAGAAATCATTTCTATTTTTAAATCTGCTAATTTTGTGTAATAATATCTTGGAGATTGCGAGTAAAACTGAATCCCTTTATTTAAAAGTTCGGTAATTTCTCTGGATACAGATTCTACTTTTTCAACATTGTTAGAATCGATTTGTAATGATTGAGTTAAAATGTAACCCAAAAATTCTTCACCAATATATTGACCATCATTATTATATTTTCCTCGTGTGTTTTTCCTGCTATTAACAGCATTAAGCACTAACTCATTTTCGGTAATTCCTTTAGAAAGTAAATAATCTGAAATTATTTTTTTGTCTTTTTCAAGGTCACTATATGCTTGTTTAAGGTCTGAACTTTCTTTAGAAAAAGAACCTTCCCAAACAATTAAATCTGAGGTAAAATCTGCTTTACCTAAACCAGTTACAGAAATTGTGCCTTCTGCTTGATTTCTATTCATAAAGGCGTTCCCAAGTAAATAAGCAGCAATTACTATTGCTAAAGAAAAGATTATAGCAGCAATGTTGTTTTTCATTCTACAAATTATTTTTTTGTGTGATACAAAATACAACGAAATCATAAGCATATCATTATATTTGCACCAAAATTTATTTGAAATGAGTAACATAGTTGCTATAGTAGGAAGACCAAATGTTGGGAAATCGACTTTTTTTAATCGTTTAATACAACGAAGAGAAGCGATTGTTGATGCTACAAGTGGTGTCACAAGAGACAGGCATTACGGAAAAAGCGATTGGAATGGAAAGGAGTTTTCTTTAATAGATACAGGTGGTTATGTTAAGGGAAGTGATGATGTTTTTGAAGCTGAAATAGATAAGCAAGTTGAGTTGGCTATTGATGAAGCTGATGCTATTATTTTTATGGTTGATGTAGAATCTGGAGTTACTGGAATGGACGAAGATGTAGCAATTTTACTTCGAAAAATTAAAAAACCAGTTTTTCTAGTTGTTAATAAAGTGGATAATGGAAAAAGAGCTGAAGATGCAGTAGAGTTTTATTCTCTTGGTTTAGGCGATTATTATACCATTGCTAGTATAAATGGAAGTGGGACAGGAGATTTATTAGATGCTCTTGTAGAAGCTTTACCAGAAAAGGAGGAGGTTGAAGAAGACGAATTACCTAGGTTTGCAGTAGTTGGAAGACCAAATGCAGGAAAATCTTCTTTTATCAATGCACTTATTGGTGAAGACAGATATATAGTTACAGATATTGCTGGAACAACCAGAGATTCAATAGATACTAAATACAACCGTTTTGGTTTCGAATTTAATTTGGTGGATACTGCAGGAATTAGACGTAAAGCAAAAGTTAAAGACGATTTAGAATTCTACTCCGTCATGCGAAGTGTTCGTGCTATCGAACATTGCGATGTTTGTTTATTAGTCATGGATGCAACTCGTGGATTTGATGGTCAAGTACAAAATATTTTCTGGCTAGCACAACGTAATAGAAAAGGCATTGTAATTCTTGTAAACAAATGGGATCTGATTGAAGATAAAGGCAATAATTCAATTAAAGAATATGAACGTGTCATTAAAAATGAGATGGAACCATTTACTGATGTTCCTATTGTTTTTATATCTGTTCTTAACAAACAACGAATTTTTAAAGCTATAGAAACAGCAGTTGAGGTTTATAAAAACAGAACTAAAAAGATTAAAACTAGTAAGCTTAATGATATTTTACTGCCAATTATAGAACACAATCCTCCACCAGCTTATAAAGGGAAATTTGTAAAGATAAAGTACATTATGCAGTTGCCAACTCCACAACCACAGTTTGCATTTTTTTGTAATTTACCTCAGTATGTAAGAGAACCTTATAAGCGTTTTCTTGAAAATAAGCTACGTGAGCATTTTAATTTTAATGGTGTTCCGGTGAGTGTTTATATGCGAAAAAAGTAATTAGAAGATTATAATATAAATATAAAGGGTTCTACATCATGTAGAACCTTTTTTGTTTTATAGTTTCATTAAAAATATTTTATTACCAACCTCCCGAAGCGCCACCTCCACCGAAGCCACCTCCANNNCCAAATCCACCTCCAGAGAAACCTCCACCAGAAGAACTTCCGAAGCCACCTGATGAGCCTCCATAACTACCTCTTCCCATATTGCTTAAAATAATGGCATCAAGTATGCTAAAGCCTCCACCTGAATTGTTTCCAGAACCACCTTTACCACCACGTTTACTTTTGGATATAGAAATTAGAATAATTATGAAAATCAAGAATAGAATAAAAAACAGAAAACTTGGTAATCCAGAATCATTAGAAGATTTTCTTGAACCCTGGTATTCGCCCGTTAGAACTTCAAAAATGGCTTCTGTACCTCGATTTAGACCTCCAGGATAATCATTTTGTTTAAAATAAGGAATAATGTCTCTTTCAATAATACGTTTAGACATTGCATCAGTCAATAAATGCTCAACACCATATCCTGTGTTAATAGCTATTTTTCTATCGTCTTTAGCTAACAATATTAAAACACCATTATCTTCATTTGCTTGACCAATTCCCCACTTTTGTCCCCATTGAGCTCCAAGATAATTGATGTTTTCACCATTAGTTGAAGAAATAATTACGACCACAATTTGTGTTGATGTGGTGTCTGAATAACGAATAAGATTTTCTTCTAAACTACTTTTCTCAGAAGTAGATAATAATGAGATATAATCGTAAACACTAGTTTGCTCCTTTGGAATTTCGGGAATATCGTATTGAGCAATTAAGTCATGAGACATGCTTAGACTTAAAAGTAGAATAATTAAAAACTTTATTTTATTAAGTTTTAACATTAGCCTTTTGATATTTCATTGCTCAATTCGTTTGTGTCATTAGGATGCCAAGGAAAGTTTTTTTCTAAAGCTTGTCCAGCTTTTAATATACCATCAATTAATCCTTGTTTGAAATTGCCAATTTTAAATTGTGCTTGAATAGCGTCTTTAGTGCTATCCCAAAAATCTTTACCAACAATATCATTAATGCCTTTATCTCCATAAATAACAAACGTTTTGTCTTCTACAGCCACATAAATTAATACGCCATTTTGTTCTTTGGTGTTATCCATTTTTAAAAAATGAAACACTTCCATAGATCGATTAAAAGCGTCTGTTTTTGAAGATTTTTCAATATGCACTCTAATTTCTCCAGACGTATTCTTTTCAGCCATACGAATGGCTTTTACAATTTCTTGTTCTTCTTGTGCAGTTAAAAAATCTTCAATTTTAGACATATATATTTATTCGAAATCAAAATCTACATCTGGTGCATTTTCGCTGCCTGCATCAGCTTTATAGCGAGGCATTTCTTCAAAACCAAATAATCCAGCCAGAAGTTTTCCTGGGAATACTTTGATGTGTTTATCGTAGACATTTACTTTTTCGTTGTAACGATCTCTAGCAACATTAATACGATTTTCGGTTCCTTCTAATTGAGATTGAAGTTCTAGAAAATTCTGATTAGCCTTAAGTTCTGGATAGCGTTCAACAGATACTAGTAATTTAGAGAGAGCACCACTTAAACCAGATTGTGCTTGTTGAAATTGAGCCATATTATCTGCAGTCAAGTTACTTGCATCAATAGTAGTAGAGGTTGCTTTCGCACGTGCTTCTATAACCTCTCTTAAGGTTGTTCTTTCAAAATCTGCAGCACCTTGAACAGTTTTAACTAAATTTCCAATAAGATCATTTCTACGTTGATATGAACTTTCAACATCAGCCCAAGCTGTTTTTGCATCAGCTTCATGTTCTACTGCTGTATTATTAAAGTCAACAGCCCAATTGTAAATACCAAAGCCTATTACGGCAATAATTATTACAGGAATTAACCATTTTTTCATTTTGTATAAATTTTAAGATTAGTGATTTGTATAATTACTCTAAATTATTAGTTGAAGTTTTTAATTAATTGTTACAAATGATTTTTAATTTTAATCAATTGAGCTTTGATGTCTTCTAATTTACTAACAATTTCAAAATTGCTTAGAGTTTTCTTTTTTTCTTCTTTAAGGTGAGTTTTTGCTCCATCAAGAGTAAAACCTCTTTCTTTTACCAAATGATAAATAAACTTTAAGTTTTTTATATCTTCAGGTGTAAACTTTCTGTTTCCTTTAGCATTTTTTTTAGGCTTTAATACATCGAATTCTTTTTCCCAAAAACGTATTAATGATGTATTTACTTTAAAGGCTTTGGCTACTTCGCCAATACCATAATATCTTTTTTCTGGTAGTTCTATATGCATTAGTCTAAAGATTGGTTTTCTAGGGTAGCACGCTCAAGTAACTTATTAAATTCTTCAGCAGATAAACTTCCATAGTAAAAATTAATAGGATTGATACGTTGGTCATCTTTAAAGATTTCGTAATGTAAATGTGGTGCTTCAGATCTACCTGTGCTCCCAACAAATCCAATAATATCGCCACGTTTTACTTTTTGATTTTTTCTAATATTGTATTTGTAAAGATGTCCATACAAACTTACATAACCATAACCATGGTCTATTCTAATATGATTTCCATAACCAGCAGCACCATTGTCTGCTCGTTCAACTACACCATCTCCAGAAGCATAAACTGGCGTGCCTCTTGGAGCTGTGAAATCCATTCCCCAATGCATCTTTCTTATTTTGGTAAAGGGATCTGTTCTCATTCCATAACCAGAAGCCATTCTGGTTAAATCTTCATTTTTAACAGGTTGAATAGCTGGAATTGCTGCTAATAATTTTTCTTTTTCTTTAGCAAGTTTCGCAACTTCATCTAGTGATTTAGATTGAACCACGATTTGTTTTTGTAATTGATCTATTCTTTTATGACTCTCTATAATAAGTTTAGAATTATCAAAACCTTCTAAATTTTTATATCTATTAATTCCTCCAAAACCTGCTTTTCTTTGCTCATCTGGAATTGGGTTTGCTTCAAAATAATGTCTATAAATATTGTTGTCTCTTTCAGCTATACTTGCAAGAACTGTCTCAGTCTCATCCATTTTTTTATTTAAAAGCTCTAACTGTAATTGGGCGTTTTGTAATTCGTGCTTTAGCCCTTTTTCTCTAGGAGATTCGATAAATTGACTTGCAATAAATACAAATAGAAAGGCGAATAAAGCAGAGGCTAATAAAAATAACGAAATGTATTTAAAAGCTCTTCCTTTTTTACGCTCTATTTTTCTGTAAGAAAGCGTATCTGAATCATAATAATATTTTACCTTACTCATTATCTATTTTATACTATTTTTGCATGGAATAAATAAGAATTTAATTCATTTAAAGACCAAAACGAACAAACCTACAAAATATATTCATTGTAAATTTAGTAAATCTAAAGGATAAAATAAGGAAGTAGTTTCTCTCAATCCGAAATTTAAAATAAATTTGCATAGAAATTGTAATAAATTAAGGTTGGTTTTTTAAAAATTAGCTTTCAAAATAAACAGATGAAGTCTCAAGAAATACGATCAGAATTTTTAAATTTTTTCAAAAATAAAAAACATAGTATTGTTCCATCTGCACCAATGGTGTTAAAAGATGACCCTACACTTATGTTTGTTAATTCTGGAATGGCTCCTTTTAAAGAATACTTTTTAGGAAATGCTAAGCCAAAGAATAACCGTATTGCAGATAGTCAAAAGTGTTTACGTGTTTCAGGAAAGCATAACGATTTAGAAGAAGTGGGATACGATACGTATCATCATACACTTTTTGAAATGTTGGGCAACTGGAGCTTTGGTGATTATTTCAAAAAGGAATCTATAGCTTGGGCTTGGGAATTATTGACAGAAGTTTATGGTATTGATAAAGACATACTTTATGTAACTGTTTTTGAAGGAAGCAACGATAGCGATAACTTGTCTTTAGATCAAGAAGCTTTCGATTTGTGGAAACAGTTCATTCCTGAAGATAGAATTCTTATGGGAAATAAGAAAGATAACTTTTGGGAAATGGGAGAACAAGGTCCTTGTGGTCCTTGTAGCGAAATACATGTAGATATTCGTTCAGCTAAAGAAAAAGCTAAAGTAGACGGGAAATCTTTAGTTAATATGGATCATCCACATGTTGTTGAAATATGGAATCTGGTTTTCATGCAATACAACCGAAAGGCAAATGGTTCATTAGAGAATTTACCAAATAAGCACATTGATACAGGAATGGGTTTCGAAAGACTTTGTATGGTTTTACAAGGTGTTCAGTCTAATTACGATACAGATGTTTTTACACCAATAATTAGAGAAATTGAAACCATTGCAGATAAACATTATGGAAAAGATGAAAAGATAGATATTGCAATTCGTGTTATTTCCGACCATGTTAGAGCTGTTGCTTTTTCTATAGCAGATGGACAATTGCCAAGCAACAATGGCGCAGGTTATGTAATTCGTAGAATTTTACGTCGTGCTATTCGTTACAGTTTTACTTTTTTAGATCAGAAAGAACCATTTATATATAGATTAGTTGATGTTTTAAGTAAAAAAATGGGACAAGCATTTCCAGAACTTAAGGCCCAAAAACAATTAATTGAAAATGTGATTAGAGAAGAAGAACAATCTTTTTTAAGAACATTAGATCAAGGATTGGTATTACTTAATAAAATTGTTGAAGACGAAAAGTCAGATGTTGTTTCTGGAGGCAAAGCTTTCGAACTTTACGATACCTTTGGTTTTCCAATAGATTTAACAGCTTTAATTCTTCGTGAAAGGGGCTTAAAGTTAGATGAAGCTGGCTTCCATGTGGAGATGAAAAAGCAAAAAGACCGTTCTCGTGCTGCTAGCGAAATGAGTACGGAAGATTGGATAGTTTTACATCATGACGAAGTTGAAGAATTTATAGGTTACGACAACTTAGAAGCACATGTGAAAATTACACGTTACCGTAAGGTTGTTTCAAAAAAAGATGGCGAAATGTATCAGTTAGTATTCAATATTACACCATTTTATCCTGAAGGTGGAGGACAAGTAGGTGATAAAGGCTATTTGGAAGATGAACATGGTGATGTAGTTTACATATTAGACACGAAGAAAGAAAATAATCTTATCATTCATTTTGCGAAGAACTTGCCAAAACATAAGGATGAGGTATTAAAAGCTGTTGTTGATTCAAAGCAGCGTCATAGAACAGAGTGTAATCATACAGCAACTCATTTATTGCATCAAGCTTTAAGAGAGGTTTTAGGAGAACATGTAGAGCAAAAAGGCTCAGCAGTCCACTCAAAATATTTACGATTTGATTTCTCACATTTTTCTAAATTAACTTCTGAAGAATTACGTGATGTAGAAAGTTTTGTAAATGCCAGAATAGCAGGAAAGTTACCTCTTCAAGAGAAAAGAAATATTCCAATGGAAAAAGCTCTAGAAGAAGGAGCTATGGCTCTTTTTGGTGAAAAATATGGAGATACAGTTCGTGCAATACGTTTTGGGCAATCTATAGAATTATGTGGTGGA
This sequence comes from Flavobacteriaceae bacterium UBA3078, assembly GCA_002366675.1. Lineage (GTDB taxonomy): Bacteria > Bacteroidota > Bacteroidia > Flavobacteriales > Flavobacteriaceae > Xanthomarina. The sequence goes on along the minus strand of DFBO01000133.1, from coordinate 8,282 downwards.
ACACATGTAGAGAATACAGGTGATATTTGGTATTTTAAAATTGTGTCTGAAGGTGCTGTAGCAGCAGGAATTCGTCGTATCGAAGCCATTACAAATGATGCTGTAAAAGGTTATTTTGAAGATAGTAATAAGGCTTTTACAGACATAAAGAGCATGCTTAATAATACTAAAGAGCCAGTAAAGGCTTTACAAGGACTTCAAGATGAAAATGCAGATCTTAAAAAGCAAATTGAGACCTTATTAAAAGAAAAAGCTAAAAATGTTAAAGGCGATCTAAAGAATGAATTGACAGAAATAAATGGTATTCAGTTTTTGGCAAAAAAACTAGATTTAGATGCTGCTGGAATTAAAGATGTTTGTTTTGAGTTAGGAAGCCAGTTTAATAATTTATTCTTGTTATTTGGTGCAGAAAACGATGGTAAGGCCTTGTTGTCTTGTTACATCTCTAAAGAATTGGTTTCTAAAAAAGGACTCAATGCAGGACAGATTGTTAGAGAACTTGGAAAATATATTCAAGGAGGTGGAGGTGGACAACCTTTCTTTGCAACTGCAGGAGGTAAAAATCCCGAAGGAATAGAAGAGGCTTTAAAAGTTGCTGAAAATTATTTAAAATAATATTTGAAGCTACAAACAAAAATACCAATCAGGAAACAGCAACATAATCTAATAGATTATAACTCTAAGTTGCTTTTAATCGGTTCTTGTTTTGTTGAAAATATGGGAGAGAAATTAGACTATTTTAAATTTCAATCTCTTCAGAATCCGTTTGGAATACTTTTTCAACCATTGGCTATAGAAAACCTAATTACAAATGCTATAAATGAAAAAGTTTATACGGAAGAGGATATCTTTTTTCAAAATGAACAATGGCATTGCTTTGAATCACATTCAAAATTAAGTAACCCAAATAAAGAAACTCTTTTAAATGCATTAAATAATCAAATTCAATTAACAGCTAATCAGCTAAACAATTCTTCACATATAATTATCACTTTAGGTACAGCTTGGGTTTATAGACATATAGAAACAGATACAATAGTTTCAAATTGCCATAAAGTGCCACAAAAGAAGTTTCTAAAAGAACTACTTTCTGTTGATGAAGTTTCAGAATCTCTACAATCTATTGTTGCTCTTATAAGAAGTGTAAATAGGTTAGCTTCAATTATATTAACAGTTTCTCCAGTTAGGCATTTAAAAGATGGTTTTGTAGAAAACACTCAAAGTAAAGCTTATTTAATTTCTGCAATACATGAGTTCTTAAATCAAAAATCGTTAATCGTTAATCAACAATCATTTTATTTTCCTTCCTACGAACTCATGATGGACGAACTTCGTGATTATCGTTTTTACGCAGAAGACATGATTCATCCTAACCAAACAGCTATCAAATATATTTGGGAGAAGTTTAAAGAATCCTGGATGTTAGAAGAAGCTTTAAAAACAATGGAAGAAGTTAATATTATTCAGAAAGGACTTCAGCATAAACCATTCAATCCAGATTCCGAAGCACATAAACTATTTCTTCAAAAGCTGTCTGAAAGTAAAGTAAAAATTCAATCAGAATTTCCACATATATTTTTTTAGGCTTCATTCACTTTTCACTATCATTAATATTCTCCAATTAAAATATACGTAATTCTTCGTATTGTTTGACTTTCCAATAAAGTGCAATTTTGAAATATTATTAACCCCTAAAAAAAATCAACTATGGGAACTTTAAAACATGTTACTTTATTATTAATGTGCTTTTCATTAATTACTTTAACTTCTTGCTCTAACGACGATGACGGAGGAAATAATGGAGGTGATCCAGGAGGAGGTAATTCTGGTTCAGAATTTTTAACTGCAAAAATAGATGGTACTAACTTTGCAGCAGCTCAAGATCCTGCAGTTATAGTAGGTGCGCAATCAACGAATGGTGTGCTTGCCGTTCAAGGAGGAGATAATGATGGTAATACCATATCTATAACAATATCTAGTTATAATGGAGTTGGAACCTATATAACTGGCGACCAATTAACAAATACTAATGGCTTACAGTATTTAGTAGTAAATCCAGCACCAACTAGTTGGGCTTCAAATTTAGCTACAGCTGCATTAGGCACTTTAGCACCTGGAACAATTGAAATTACTTCAGATAATGGAACAACAGTAGAAGGAACTTTTTCTTTTGAAGGTTACAATGCATCAGATATGACTGTCAAGGATATTACTGAAGGGAGTTTTAAAGCTGATTTTGATTAATTTCATACGCCTAGATTGTGCATTTTTATCATAAAATTTTTACACAAATAAAACTCAACTAAAAATCTTGTATTTGAGATAATTATTAGATTAAGTGCAGTGTAAGTGAGTTATTGCGCTTAATCTTTTTTTATATCTGTTTGTCGAAAATTTATTTAATATATACCTTTAAGTTGTATTTTTATTGTGCTATTAATCAATTTTATAAAAAGCATCAAACAATATCTTCTTTTGAGGGATTGAGTTTGATGTTTTTTTTGTGCTTAAAAAATATAACTACACTTTTTAATTTTAATTGATTATGGAAACTTCAGTTTTTTTTCAAGTAGTACTATACATCTTAATATGCACTTTGTTTTTAATTAGTATTAAAACATTTTTTACAACCAAACTAATCTTAAAAACAGCAAAAGAGAAAAATTTCTTTTTAAAGAAAGAATTAGAAAGTAGAAAGGTAGAGCAGAAACAATTAGAAGAAAAGAATCTCTTTTTAGAGAATTATAACTTATCATTATTTAATAAATTAATCGAAATAACTGAAGAGTTGTTCTTAATAAAAAAGATTATATTAGAAGAATGTTACAATAAATAATATGAAGAAATTACTTATCCTACCTTTATGTCTATTTCTTAACTTTTATGGTTTTTCTCAAAACCCACAGATTAATATTGATAAAATAAAAAGCGACCTTTCTCAAAACCCATCAGATTCTCTTAAAATTAAAGCCTATAGCGATTTATGTTGGTTTTATAGAACAATATCAACAGATTCTGCGTTTACTTATGGAAATCTTGCTTTAAAACTTTCCAAAAAAACAAATAATAAAGTAGGGGAAGCCCAAGCACATAATGATATAGGGATTTTATATTATGGATTGGCAGATTATAATCAGGCAATGAAAGAGTATAATCTGGCACTTAAAATTAGAAAGAAACTTGAGGATACTTTAGGTCTTGCTAGTATTTATAATAAAATAGGTCTTTGTTATCAAAACACATTTCAATTAGACTCTGCAATAGTTTATAATACAATGGCATTAGAAATCTATGAATATAAAAATAACTTAAAATATGCTAATGCCTTAAAGGGTAATATAGCTAATATTTATAGAGGTTTAAAACAGTATGATAAGGCTCTTAAAACTCATTTAGAACTTGCTGAAACAGCAAATCGAACTCAAGATTACTCATTATTAACAAGGTCTTATAATAATATTGCTAATGCTTATTTGCACAAAGAGGATACTTTAAATAGTGTGACTTATTTTATTAAAGGAATAGACGTAGCAAAAGCAAACAATTTAGAAAATGAGCTTGGTGCTTTATATAATAATTATGGCACATTATTATCTAGTAAAGGACAAATTAAAGAAGCTATAGATAATACTCTTAAATCTTTAATAATTAGAAAGAAAATTAATGACAATCTAGGTATAGCTAGTTCGTCTTTAAATTTAGGAGACTTATACTTAAAAATAGGTGAATATAAAATAGCTAAGAATTATTTAGATGAAGGTATTAAGCTTGCTGAAAATTTTAATGCGAACGAACTTCGTGTAAATGGTTATAGCAACCTTTCTTATTATTTTGCATTTATTAAAAATATTGATAGTGTTAAATATTATCAGAACAAATACAAACAGATTGAAGATTCTATATTTAATAATAGAATTACAAAAGAAATTGCCGAAGTTCAAGAGAAGTATAATGCCAATGAGAGAGAAAATCAAATCCTTAAACAACGTGCAGAATTAGCTGAAAAGAAACAAGATATAAGCCAGAAAAACAGTTTTATTATAGGTTTGGTTGGCTTAGCTATTGTTTTGTCTTTGTTAGGTTTTTTAGTTTATAATCAACAAAAAATAAAGAACGAGCAGCTTAAAAAAGAGAGTGAATTAAAAGAAGCTTTGGTTAAAATTGAAACACAAAATCATTTGCAGAATCAAAGATTAAATATTAGTCGTGATTTACATGATAATATTGGGGCACAACTTACATTTATTATTTCATCATTAGATAATTTAAAATATGGATTTAAACTTCCAGAAAATTTAAATGAAAAGCTAAAAACTATTAGTGAATTTACCACTTCTACTATCTATGAATTGCGTGATACTATATGGGCAATGAATAAAAACGAAATAACGCTAGATGATTTACAATCGCGAATTTCAAACTTTATAGACAAAGCCAACCATGCATCAGATACTGTAAATTTTAATTTTGTTTTTGATGATGATTTATTGAAGACAACCACTTTTACATCATTAGTTGGAATGAATATTTACAGAATTATTCAAGAGGCAGTAAATAACTCGATCAAGTATGCAAAATCTAGTATTGTGGATGTTAATTTTGAAAAACAAGTAAATAACCTTCAAATAACCATAGAGGATAATGGGAAAGGATTTAATATTAATAAAGTAGAGTTTGGAAACGGTTTAAATAATATGAAAAAACGTGCACTTGAAATTGGTGCAGAATTTAAGATTAATACTAAACTAGACCATGGAACAAAAATCACCATTAACCATGTTATAAATACGTAAAACAAAGTATTTATAGTAGTAGGTAAATATCCTATATTAAGAAAAACATAAAGCATGAATGTTAAGATTGCCATTGTGGACGATAATTCTTTTTTAATAACTGCAGTTAAAGAAAAACTTTCATTTTTCGATGATTTAGAAGTCAAGTTTTCTGCTATTCATGGTTCAGATTTATTAACGAAACTTGAAGATAATCACAATATAGATTTAGTCTTAATGGATATTGAAATGCCTGTTTTAAATGGGATAGAAGCCACAGAAATTGTCAAACAAAAATATCCTCACATCAAAATCATTATGTTAACGGTTTTTGATAATGATGAAAATATTTTCAATGCTATAAAAGCTGGAGCAGATGGGTATTTATTAAAAGAAATTAATGCAAAAGATTTGCATGATGGAATTATAGAAACTTTAAATGGAGGTGCAGCTATGAACCCTTCAATAGCAATGAAAACTTTGAAATTATTAAGAAACCCTATTGAAATTGAGAACAATACGGATATTGAAGATATTAAATTAACTATTAGAGAAATTGAAGTTTTAGAACAATTAAGCAAAGGGTTAAGTTACAGCTTAATAGCAAATAATTTAATACTATCAACAGGTACGGTTAGAAAGCACATAGAAAATATTTACAAAAAACTTCAGGTACATAATAAAATTGAAGCCTTGCAAAAAGCAAAAAAAAATAATCTAATTTAATATAAGCCTCACATTAAATTAACATTAGAATAGAATATATACGGCATCTTTGTAAAGCTATTAATCAACAGTAAGCATAAGCATTGATAATACTTCACAATAGAAGTTGTCAGTGCTTTGTTTTTTTATGTATTTTAGTATATGCGAAAAATTCTATTTGGAGTCATTATTACATTAATAGTGCTCTTTACATTTAAATATTGTGGAGATAAACAAGAAGATAAAATCGTTCTTAAAGAAAGCTCAGCCTTAATTCAAGAACAAATTAATAATGTAGGAAAACTAATTGTTACTGAAGGGCATTTTAGTGAAGTTTTCAATTATAAGAGTTCAAAAGAAATATTAGGAGACTATTTCACGTCAGATAAAAAAGCATTAGTGGTTGTTAATGCTGAAGTTTTTATTGCTTACGATTTAAGTAAAATAGAATTTGATATCGACGAAGTATCAAAAACACTTACCATTATTAGTATTCCTAAAGAAGAAATTAAAATAAATCCAGATTTAGAATATTACGATGTGCAAGCAGATTTTTTCAACCCTTTTGGAGTTAAAGATTATAACAATATTAAAGAAACTATAAAAAAGGCATTACTTAAGAAACTTCAAAATTCCGACTTAAAACTAAATGCAGAAAATAGATTGATTAGCGAATTGTCTAAATTCTATATTCTTACTAATTCTTTAGGTTGGACGCTTCAGTATAATCAAAACCACATTAATAATATAGAAGAATTGAATGGAATAAAATTATAGTTTTTTGCTTAAACTATTCCAGCCACCACCATTAATAGCTTCAATACCATTATTTTTTAAGGTAGAAGTTGCATTTGCTGAACGCATGCCACTTGCACAACATGCAATAACAGGTTTATTTAGCTTTTTAATTTCATTAATCTTACTATTTAAAACTTGCAGAGGAATATTTCTTGAACCAGAAATGGCGCCTTTACTAAACTCTTCTTTAGTTCTTACATCAATAATAATAGCATTTCTAGATTGAAAATCTTTTATTTTGTCACTTCTATTTCCTGTTAGAAAATCTAATAAACCCATAATTTTATTTTTTTACAAATTACTCTATTTTTTTTCAAAATAAATGTAACAAGTGTTACAACTTAATTTTTTAAGTATCTTCAACCACAATTATGTAACATCCTTTATAATTAGAAACATGAAGGTTAAGGTGTTCCATGTGACCGTAAAAAGGCAATAGATAAAAGCACATGAAAGAGGTATCTAGAAAAGAAGAAATTATAAAAACAGCAGCTAAACTGTTTAAAGAGAAAGGTTATAGTGCTGTAACTATGAGAGATATTGCTACAGCTATGGGAATTAAAGCTGCTAGTCTTTATAATCACATTACGTCAAAACAAGATATTTTAAAAACGATTATTATTTCTTTAGCTGAAGAATTTACTCAAGGTATGGAAAACATTAAATCTTCTAATGTTTCCAGTTTAAATAAATTAAAAGAAGTTATAACCTTGCATATTTCAATAACAAGTCAGAACACCTATGGTATGGCTTCTTTAAATAATGATTGGATGCACCTTGAAGAACAATTGCCTTATTATTTAGAATTACGTTCCAATTACGAAAATGAATTTAGAACAATTTTAAATGAAGGAATAGGAAACAAAGAATTTGCGAATTCAGATGTTGAAGTTATGCTATTTTCAATGCTTTCAACTTTAAGGTCTTTATATATATGGATTCCAAAAAAAGACGATTTAAATTCAGAAGAATTATCTAATAGCTTGAGTCATATCTTAATTAACGGAATTAATAAATAGTTTCAATTTAATTTCGTAATTTTGTCAAGCAAACTAACAAGTGTTAGTTAAATATGATGTATTAAATATGGCAGAATTTCACAATTTAAAAGTTGCAGATATTTATAAGGAAACAGAAGATACTTCAGTTGTTGCTTTTGAAATTCCAATAGAATCGCAAAACGCATTTAAATTTAGACAAGGGCAACACTTAACCTTAAAAGCAGATATTAATGGCGAAGATGTTCGTCGTTCATATTCATTGTGCTCTAGTCCGTTAGAAAACGAATGGAAAGTTGCTGTTAAGCTTATTCCAGGAGGTAAGTTTTCTACTTATATTAACGATACTGTTAAAGTAGGAGACATTATAGAAGTAATGGCTCCAAGTGGTACTTTTGGAGTGGATTGCAATACTGTAAAATCTAAAAACTATTTATTTTTTGCAGCAGGAAGTGGTATTACGCCAGTTTTATCAATGATTAAAACACATCTTAAAGCAGAGCCTAATTCAACTTGTAAATTGTTTTATGTCAATAAAACAGCAAAATCAATTATCTTTAAAGAAGAGTTAGAACAATTAAGAAACACCTATTTTGGTAGATTAGAAATCTATTACTTCTTAACCACAGAACGTCGTGATATAGATCTTTTTAACGGAAGATTTGACGACGAAAAAATGAAAGTTCTTACAAAGACCTTCATTGATATTCCAGATACTAGCGAAGTTTTTCTTTGTGGTCCAGAACAAATGGTGAATTACGTGAGTAATTATCTTATTGAAGCAGGGTTGCCAAAAGAGTTAATTCGTTTCGAATTGTTTGTAACTGGTCTTTCGGAAGAAGATATCAAACGTGCAGAACGTTTAGCAAAACAAAATGTTGAAGGGACAAACGTTACGATTATAGATGGTGGGAAAGAATTTTTCTTCACAATGACTAAAGAATATGATAATATTCTTGATGCAGCATTAGGTGCAGGAGCCGATTTACCATTTGCATGTAAAGGAGGT
>DFBO01000186.1 GCA_002366675.1 Flavobacteriaceae bacterium UBA3078 | reverse complement strand
TCTCTTGAATCAAAAACAATAGCATTTACCAATTTCTCAGTACTACCTTGAATTGAATCAATACCAACTTTATATAATATGTCTTTAGCTAACTTCAATTATATTAAATTTAAAACTATTGTTGTTCCTTTTATTAACTTTTCCCCTTCATTAATTGATTGATCCTTTACATTTCCTTCCCCATTAAAGCTCACTTTAAGCCCTAGATTTTCAAGTAAAGAAATGGCGTCCATAGCCGCCATTCCTTTCACATTCGGGATTGAATTAAGTTCCTTATTTGACACTTTATAATAAGCATCATAGTTGTTTTTTACACTTGCAAAATCTGGTGTCACTTTATCAATGGTATTTATAATATGGTTTGAAGTGTAAATTTTTTGAGCAATATCTTTAAAAACCGGACCAGAAACGTCAGCTCCATAAAAACCTATTTTTCTATCTGGCTTATGAATCACTACTATACAAGAGTATTTTGGGTTTTCAGCAGGAAAATATCCTGTAAAAGATGAAATATAACGTCTGTTAGTTGCCCAATCTTCTTTCCAATACTCAGTACGAGCTGTACCTGTTTTACCTGCCATTGAAAAGTTTTTGTCAAATAATTTTTGACCAGTTCCACGAACTACAACATTTTTTAAAACTTCTTGAACCTTTTTAACAGTTTCATTTGAACAAATTTTTGAATCAATTACAACTTTGTCAAAAATTTCAACCTGATTATCCCAGGAACGAATTTCTTTTACAAACTTAGGCTTCAACATTTCTCCATTATTTGCAATAGCATTGTAAAATGTTAATGTTTGGAGAGGTGTTAATGTTAGGTTATATCCATAAGCTATAGAAGGCAATGCATTTTTACTCCATTTTTTATCACCAGGTCCAGGAATTTCAGGTTTTCCTTCACCTTTAATAACTAAACCTAGCTTATTATTTAAATGCATTCCTTTTAAAATATCAATAAACTCTTCAGGTTTTTTATTAAAGTTTTCATCAATCAATCTTGCAAATCCAATATTTGAAGAAACTTCAAGTGCTCTTGCTGCAGAAATTTCTCCATAACCACCTCTTTTAGAATCGTTAATATATCTGCCGTACATTCTATATTTCCCTTCACTCGTATCAACTACCGTACTTGTGTCAATTACACCTGCTTCTAAAGCAGCTACCATCGCCATTACTTTAAAAGCAGATCCAGGTTCATGAGATTCATAAACAGCATAATTTCTTTTTTCGTAATATTTACCTAATGAATTTTGACCTAAATTTGAGATTGCTTTAATTTCCCCAGTTTTAGTTTCCATAACTACCACACAACCATGTTCAGCATTATAAAACTCTAACTGCCTTAATAATGAATGATGAGCAATATCCTGAATATTAACATCAATAGTTGTTACAATATCTTTACCATCAATTGGTTCCTTTTCATTTGTATCATTAATTGGTTTCCACTGTCCTTTAGCAATTTTTTGCTTCAACCTCCAGCCATGATTCCCTTTTAAATAATTCCTATAAGCTCCTTCTATCCCTGGCGCTCCTCTGTAATCATCATAACCTATAGTTCTTTCAGCAACTTTACCTAAAGGGTGTGCTCTAACAGTAGATTGTTCAGCAATAAAACCTCCCTTATACATTCCTAGATTAAAAATTGGGAAGCCTTTAATTTTCATATAATCATTGTAACCCAATTTTCTGGCAATAAACAAATATCTGTTTTTGTTATTTCTTGCTCTTCTAAATTTCGTCTCCCAATGAGAAACTGTATTTCCACGCATTTTTGATAATTCCACAGCTAAATTTCTTACCTCTTTTTCAAAAATTATCGCATCAACTGTAACAACATCCATTCTAATTTCATATTGCGACATTGATGTAGCGAGTAAGCTTCCATCAGCTGAAAATACACTCCCTCTATTTGAAAAAATGGTGTCATTTCTTAAGGTTAGCTGCTCAGATAAATTTCTATATTTCTCACCATCAGCAAATTGAATATCAGTTAACCTAACTATAATAACCACCAAAAACAATGTGATAAACACAAGTACGAAGTACAATTTGTTTAATATGCCTTTTTTTGTAGTTGCCAACAGTTATTATTTTTTTAAGATTACTTTTATTACTTGTGGTGGGGTTTCACTTGGTTTTAATTCCAATGCTAAAACCTTATTTTTTATTGTTGATTCTAATTTTAACCTCATTGAGATTGAACGAGTATCAAGAAATTCTGATCTTAATTCTTTTATTTTTTTATTAAGTCTGGCAATTTCCATTACCTTTTTATCTGAACTATGTGAACTCGCAATCATCAATAACATTAACCCAACTATAAATAAGATAAAACGCCAGTTTTTAAAGGAATCATTACTTACTAAAAAATTCCCTTTTAATATTTCATATATGCTTTTTTTGAATTTAGACATTACTTTAATGTTGCTATTCTCAATTTTGCACTCCTCGCTCTATTATTTACTTTAATTTCTTGCGGTGTTGGGATTATCATTTTTCCAACTTTTTTCATTGGAACATCAATATTTCCGAAAAAATCTTTTTCAGGCTCACCTTCAAATAAACCATTTCTAATAAATCGTTTTACCAACCTATCCTCTAAAGAATGGTATGATATTACACTTAACCTTCCTTCTTTATTTAATATTTCAGGTATTTGCTGTAAAAATTCTTTTAAAACTTCAATTTCTTGATTTACTTCAATTCTAATTCCTTGAAATATTTGCGCTAATATTTTATGTTCAATAGCTTTTGGAATGAATTCACTTAAAACTTCCTTTAACTGAAAGCTTGTTTTAATTTTCTTTTCCGCACGTACTTCAACAATTTTTTTAGCTATTGCTCTAGCATTTCGCAATTCACCGTATTGAAACAATACATCACTTAAT
>DFBO01000247.1 GCA_002366675.1 Flavobacteriaceae bacterium UBA3078 | reverse complement strand
TTATTTTCTATGTGCATTTTTGCACAAGATGGACTTCCAACCGATTATTTAGATTCAGATTTTCATAAAAGTAGAAGAGATGCTTTTAGAGAAAAAATGCCTGAAAATAGTGTGGCAGTATTATTTGCAAATCCAGTGAGAAATAGAGCAAACGATGTGGATTATGTCTATCATCAAGACCCTAATTTTTATTATCTAACAGGTTATAAAGAACCAAATTCTGTGCTTGTTATTTTTTCAGATGAACAAACCAATGCAGAAGGAAAAAGTTATAACGAAATTTTATATGTTCAAGAGAGAGATGCTCAAGCAGAACAGTGGAATGGAAGACGTTTAGGAACAGAAGGAGCAAAAAATGATTTGGGCTTTGTAATGGCTTATAATGGAAGTGATTTTAGTAATTCTGGGATAGATTATAGTTCTTTCAGCAAAGTGATGTTTGTTAATTTCGAAAATGATTATAGAGATTCTAAGAGGGATCAAGCTGATTTATACAACCTAATTGAAACCTTTAAAACTCAAGCAAATTATAGTGTAGATGCTATTCCAAATCCAATGAAATTACGTGCTTACGAGATGATTAAAGCTACTGAAATAGAAAATAGTGCTAATGTGGCTCAAACTCTTGGTAGAGCATTAGAATATTATCCAGATTTGAAAGAAGATAAAATAATTTCGGAGTATGTAAATACCACAGATAATAATACACGTATTGAACTGAAGCAACAAATTATTAAAATTGAGCAGGAGACACCTAAAACTAATTTAGACACGAGCACTTTATCTACTATTATGGGTGGTTTAAGACAAATTAAAACAGAAGAAGAAATGGTGTTGCTTACTAAAGCTATTCGTATTTCGGCTATGGGACAACGTGAAATAATGAAAGCTATGCATCCAAATATGTCTGAAACTGAAATACAAGGCATACATGAATATGTGTATAAAAAATATGGCAGCGAATATGAAGGGTATCCAAGTATTGTTGGTGCAGGGAATAATGGTTGTGTATTGCATTATATAGAAAACACCAAAATGAAAGTTGAAAACGATATGGTTTTAATGGATTTAGGAGCCGAGTATCATGGCTATACAGCTGATGTTACTAGAACCATTCCTGCAAACGGAAAATTTACTAAAGAGCAAAAAATTATCTATGATATTGTTTACGAATCTCAAGAAGCTGGAATTGCTGCAGCCACTGTTGGTAATGCTTATGGAGCTACAGATGCTGCTAGTAGAAAAGTAATCAACGAGAGATTAATAGAATTAGGCCTTATTAAAAGTGATGAAGAATCTAGAAAATATTTTCCACATGGCACGTCTCATTACTTAGGATTAGATGTACATGATCCAGGTTTATATGGCGCTTTCGAGCCAAACATGGTGATTACTGTAGAACCAGGAATTTATATTCCTGATGGAAGCGATTGCGATGAAAAATGGTGGGGAATTGCTGTTAGAATTGAAGACGATATTTTAATTACTGAAAATGGACCAGTAAATCTGTCTGGTGAAGCGCCACGTAAATCTGAAGAGATTGAAGCATTGATGAAAGAAAAAAGTGCTTTAGATGATTTTGCATTGCCGAGCTTGGATTAATAAATTTTTGACAGATTTTTTTAGAGTGTATTTTTAAAACTTAGTTTTTTCTGGAGTTTCGTTTCGTACATATATGAATCTGTTTTATTACGTTCAGCACAAGTGATTTATATATAGTGAATTGAAGTTAATCTATTTTATTTACAATGTCTAGTCAGGTTCTTACTCCAAAAGCATCTGATGGTTTGGGTTTGAATGGGTTTTAGATATTTTAATGCTATACTTATGAATAAATTCATGACCTTTTTTAATTTTAAATTGTCAAGAATTTTAAAATCAGTAACTTTAAAAAAACTAACATCTGTTAATTATGGAAACTATCCTTAAAATATACCAGCAACTATTATCTCAGAGAAATAATATTATACTAGGAAATAAAGGACTGATAATTTTAGCTCTGTTTATATCTAGTAATATTCATTCACAAATTCCACCACCACCATGTGAAGCAAACGGAAATTCAGGATTTGGAGGAGCTGTAGGTGAAGGACACTTTTTTTTTGGTGGAGATGGCAGCAACCCTATTCTTTTTGGAATGTCTACTAGTTCTAATGAAATGAACGACATTTTAGTTTTGTATATTGATACAGGTGCACCAGGACATAATGAAATTGGTTTGACAATAGATGATAATGCAGACAATTATAGAATAGCAATCTCAAATAGTAATGAGTATGGTAACGGAAATATTATTAGTTTCCCACCTGGATTTGAAGCCTCTTATGCTGTGGCAATAGATGTAAATTTCGGAGGCTTGTGGTCAATACCAAATACTGGCACAGTAGGAGCAGGAGAATTAAATTTTATAACTTCTGTTAACTCTACCTTAATATCAAGTACACAAGGGTTTTATCAATTCGATTTTAATTGGGAAGATCTTGGATTAACAGTAGCAGATGAATTCCATTTTGTTGGGCTTTATGTTAGTAATACTGCTTGCAATTCTGATGAAGGTTATGGAGATGGACTTATTATTGATGCAGAATGCAAGGATGACATTACATTTACAGGATATATTACTTTACCAGGTTGTAGTGAAACATTAAGTGATTCAGGTTTTCTATCTAATAACTTGAATGCGTATTATTTTAAAGATCAGCTAGTTGTTCAAGGAATTAATGCGTTAGCTACTATAAGTGTTTTTGATATTAATGGAAGGAGAATATATAAAAACCGTCATCAAATACATGAATCTGTACCTATTCAATTAGAGTTAAATAAAGATGAGTTGCAATTTATTGTTATTGAAAGCTCAAATAAAAAAAAGGTGTTAAAAGTAATCCCAAAATAATGTGCTTGCAAAACTACGTTCCAACTAGAATGTTTAATTTATAGCTTAGATTTTTTTGAGTTTCGTTTCGTAAATATATAAATCCGTTTCAATGATTTATATATAGTGTAAACGAAGTTAATCTATTTTATTTACAATGCCTGGTCAGGTTCATACTCCAAAAGCATCTGATGGTTTGGGTTTGAATGGGTTTTCGAGATTGTAAAATCGTACTTTCCTATGATTTTAAAACCTGCTTTTTTATAAAATTTTATGGCTTTATGGTTTTCTGTCCAAGTGTATAACCACATACCAGATTGCTGCTTGTTTTTTGATTTTCGAGCAATAAAATTAAAAAGTTCGAGTCCTAATTTTAAATGATGAAATTCTTGTAAAACATAGAGTCTTTCCAATTTCGTAACATTTTTAAAGTGCACATTATCTTGTGCTACATTATAAATTATTTTAGAGTAACCAATTGGCTTATTGTTTTGAAACAGAATATGATATACGTTATTTGAATCTCTCAATTCAGCATCAAAGACATGGTTTGAGAATTTCGATTCCACATAATTATTAATGTCATTTATAGAAGCACTCTTACCATGAGATTCTATAAACGTTTGCTTTCCCAATTTTACAAGACGTTCACTGTCTTCAATTGTCGCTTTAATAATTGTAGTCATTAGAAAAAGAATAGTTACTATTATGCTATCAAAAGTATTATTTTTACTGAAATAACAAATCAATTGGTATTTTTTTAATGCATATCAATTTATTCTACATCATAAAAAGAATTTAAGTAAATGAAAATATTATCTAAAGAGCAAGTATACGAAGGAGATAGATTAACAGCCGAAATACAGAATATTACATCAACAGAATTAATGGAGCGTGCAGGAGTGCAAATATTTAATTGGCTTCATTTAAGAATGCAAGGAGCTCAAGTGCCAGTTCATGTGTTCTGTGGCATTGGTAATAATGGAGGAGATGGTCTGGTTATTGCCAGACATTTAGTAATTCATGGTTATAATGTGCATGCATATATAGTAAATTATAGCGACAAGAGGTCTAAAGACTTTTTAGTTAATTACGATAATATTAAGCATGTAACAAAAGAGTGGCCAAAACTTTTAAATAATAATGAAGAGTTTCCTGAAATTGGAGTTGACGATATTATTATTGATGCAGTTTTTGGAATCGGATTAAATAGAGGTATAGATGATTGGGTAAAAGAATTGTTTCAACACTTTAGAGCTTCAAAAGCATTTACGCTATCTGTTGATATTCCTTCAGGTTTGCATACAAATCAAGTGCCTGAAGATGAGAATGGCGTAGTTTGGGCTAATCATACTTTAAGCTTTCAATCGCCAAAATTGGTGTTCTTATTGCCAGATACTGCAAAATACTCTATTCAATGGGAGGTTTTAGATATTGGAATTGATAGAGCTTTTTTAATGGAAGCAAAAACTCAAGCAGAACTAATAGGTAAACAGGAGGTGATTCCTATTTATATGCCAAGAAATAAGTTTTCTAACAAAGGAGATTTTGGTCATGCCATGGTTATTGGAGGAAGTTATGGGAAAATTGGAGCAGTAACCTTAGCAAGTCGTGCAGCTTTGGTTTCAGGAGCAGGATTAATAACGTCTTATGTTCCAAAATGTGGCTATCACGCCATTCAATCTGCTTTTCCTGAAGCTATGGTAATTACAGATTTAGATGAAAAGGTAGTAACTAAAATAAAATTCGAAATCTCGCCAACTGCTATTGGAATAGGAGTTGGATTTGGTACAGATGCCAAGACTATTGAAGCTTTTGAGGATTTCTTAAAGAAAAACAAAGCACCTTTAGTAATTGATGCTGATGGAATTAATATTTTATCTAAAAAGAAAAACCTATTAAAATAT
Organism: Flavobacteriaceae bacterium UBA3078; assembly: GCA_002366675.1. Classification (GTDB taxonomy): domain Bacteria; phylum Bacteroidota; class Bacteroidia; order Flavobacteriales; family Flavobacteriaceae; genus Xanthomarina. Next base: position 261 of record DFBO01000247.1, on the reverse strand, counting down.
CTTCCGGAAGGAACTGTTTTAACACCACATCCAAAAGAATTAGAACGATTAATAGGAACATGGAAAAACGATTTCGAAAAATTAGATAAAGTTAAAGAGTTTTCTAAAAAGCATAAGGTTATTGTAGTTATTAAAGGCGCTCATACAATTACAGTTTTGGAAGATCAGTTATATGTTAATTCAACTGGAAATCCTGGATTATCAACAGCAGGAACTGGAGACGTTTTAACTGGAATCATTACTGGTTTAATAGCACAAGGT
>DFBO01000130.1:7566-9751 GCA_002366675.1 Flavobacteriaceae bacterium UBA3078 | reverse complement strand
CATGTCCAGTTCCCCAAGGTTTTTTTCTATTTGGTAATCCAGAAGTGTCCTGAGTTACAAAATCCACTTGAATATTTTCTGGAAGTTTATTTTCATAACGCGTTTTAAACACCTCTAAAATATCTTCTCGAACAATAAATACAACATGATTAAATCCTGCTTGAATAGCATCATATATAGAGAAATCTAAAATGGCATAAGTGTTTACAACAGCATGTATTTGTTTTAAACTTCCAAACCTGGAACCCATTCCATCAGCCATAATAGCCAACGTCTTTCGCTTCATATTCCAAAACTATATAAAAAAACACCTTTATAATAAGGTGTTTCGTTTAATTTTTAAAATGGCTATCTAGAATTTATATCTAATACCTAACCCAACATCAAAATCCAGATTATCATTATCATATGCATCGTCTCCAAAACCCAATTCAGGTCTAACATCTAAAGATATTAAAAGAGGGAAATCAAAATTATATTCTATGCCAGCAACTCCTGTTAAAATGGCAAAGCTATCTTTAAAATGGCCACCATAAGGGTTTTCAATACGATAAGATCCAAAACCAATTCCTGGACCAGCATACCAGTTAAAACCACCATCAATGCTCCAAACCCACTCGTATAAACCAATAAATTTTATCCCATCATAATTTTTGCCATCGCTCCAGCCAAAGTTAAATTCCAGTCTGTTATTTTCCATGATAGCACGTTGGTAGGAAATAGAGGCTCCAAAACCATCAGCATCTCCAAGTCTTAATCCTATGGCATTTTTAGAAATCTCTTGAGCATTTAAAAACGATATGACACCAAAAAAAGCACATACAATCAATATTGATTTTTTCATAAACTATTAATTTGTTTTAATTTTAAATAAATACATTCGATTAGTAAGATTTTATATAAAGTAATCATAAATTTATAGCTACAAATTAAACTACAAAAATTTAGAATTATTGCAAAAAACTGATTTTTTTAAAGAATTAGAAAGTCAACTAGAAGGCGAGATACATTATGATGATTTAATGACTGCAATCTATGCAACTGATGCCTCTGTTTATAAGATGTTACCTCAAGCAGTAGCTTTCCCAAAAACTGTACAGGATCTGAAGTTTCTTATTGCATTTGCAAAAATAAATAACACCTCTTTAATTCCTAGAACAGCTGGTACGTCACTTGCTGGACAATGCGTTGGAAATGGCATTGTAGTTGATGTGTCTAAACATTTTACTAAAGTTTTAGATATCAACGAAAAAGAGAAAACAGTTACAGTGCAACCTGGAGTTATTAGAGATAAATTGAACAACTATCTAAAACCATTTGGCTTATTATTTGGACCTAATACATCGACCTCAAATCGTTGTATGATAGGAGGTATGGTTGGTAATAATTCATCTGGAACCACTTCCATTCAATATGGCGTAACTAGAGATAAAGTTTTAAAATTAAAAACGATTTTAAGCGATGGAACCGAAGCTGTTTTTTGTGATGTGTCGAAGAATGAATTTCATGAGAAATTAAAACTTCATTCTCTTGAAGGTCAAATATATAAAACCATTTATTCTGAATTAAATTCTGAATTAGTACAGAAAAATATTTTACAAGAATTTCCAAAACCAGAAATCCATAGAAGGAATACAGGTTATGCTATTGATGAATTGATTGAAACAGAAGTTTTTTCTGAAGCTTCAGAATCTTTCAATATGTGTAAACTTCTTGCTGGTAGTGAAGGCACACTCGCTTTTTCAACAGAAATAACTTTACAATTAGATGTCCTTCCTCCAAAGGAAAACATGATGATTGCTGCACATTTTAATTCCATTCAAGATTGTTTACTTGTAGTTGAAACTGTTATGCATCATAATTTGCATACCTGCGAAATGATGGATAAAACCATTCTAGATCTAACTAAACACAACAAAACACAACAAGAAAACAGACAGTTTATTGAAGGCAATCCAAAAGCCATTTTAATGTGTGAGGTTAAAGGAGAAACTGTTGAGGATGCTAAAATTCAAGCAAGCAAACTTATAAAATCTATTGATAGATTGGGATTAAGCTATGCAAACCCCATTCTTCAAGCTGAAGAAATTGACAAAGCCATAGAATTACGTAAAGCAGGTTTAGGTTTGCTGGGAAACATGATTGGTGACAAAAAAACGGCTGCTTGCATTGAAGATACAGCTGT
>DFBO01000130.1:0-7457 GCA_002366675.1 Flavobacteriaceae bacterium UBA3078 | reverse complement strand
TTAAATTTAAAAAAGAAGAAAGATGTTGTTTTATTCCGAAAAATAACTACTGATGTTGCTCATTTAGTGAAGAAATACAAAGGCTCTATGAGTGGTGAACATGGAGATGGCATAGTTAGAGCAGAGTTTATTCCATTAATGATTGGTGAAGCAAATTATCAAATTTTAAAACACATTAAAACAACTTTCGATCCTGATAACATTTTTAATCCTGGAAAAATTGTTGATGCTTTTCCAATGGATGAAAGTTTACGTTATCAACCTGATAGAAAAGAACCAGAAATTAAAACTTTTTTAGATTTTTCAGATTCCTTAGGAATTCTTCGTGAGGCTGAAAAGTGTAATGGATCTGGTGATTGTAGGAAACTACCTGAATTTGGAGGCACTATGTGTCCAAGTTATCGAGCAACCAGAAACGAAAAAGATACTACCAGAGCTAGAGCCAATGCTTTAAGAGAATTTCTTACAAATTCAGATAAGATTAATAAATTTGATTATAAAGAATTAAAAGATGTTTTTGACTTATGCTTAAGCTGCAAAGCATGTATAAGCGAATGTCCAAGTAGTGTAGATGTTGCTAGTTTAAAAACTGAGTTTTTATACCAATATCAACAAGTAAATGGTGTGTCTTTAAGAACAAAATTATTTGCTTATAATAATAATTTGAATGACTTAGGAAGTTCATTTTCTGGATTGGTAAACTTCATGTTTTCTAATAGTTTTACGTCTTCTTTAATAAAAAAATTACTTGGAATAGCATCAAAAAGAAGCTTGCCTTTAATCTCAAATAAAAGTTTAAGTAAATATTATGAAGATGCTTTAATTCAGGATGATATAAAAAAATATATTAAAACTATTTATTTGTTTAATGATGAATTTACGAATCATTTAGACACTCAAATTGGATTGGATTTATTAGTACTTTTAAAGGAATTAAATTACAAAGTCATCATATTAAATCATGCAGAATCTGGTCGTTCACATTTATCAAAAGGATTATTAGAGAATGCTAAGAAATTCGCTAATCAAAACATTCATGTTTTTAAAGATAAAATCACTTCTAAAACTCCTTTAGTTGGTATAGAACCTTCAGCCATTCTAACATTTAAAGACGAATATTTAAAGTTGGCAGACGATAAAGTTTCAGCAGAAAAAATTGCTAAGAATACGTTCTTGATAGAAGAATTCATTCAGCAGGAAATAAACTTAGGAAACATAAAGCCTGTGCAGTTTTCAAAAGACAATAAAACAATTAAATTCCATGGACATTGCCACCAAAAAGCGTTGAGCAATCAGGAATCTAGTTTTGATATATTGAATTTACCAGAAAATTATCAAGTCACGATTATTCCAAGTGGTTGCTGTGGTATGGCAGGAAGTTTTGGTTACGAAAAAGAACATTATGATGTTAGTATGCAAATAGGTGAGCAGACCTTATTTCCAACAATAAGAAACGCTAAGGAAGATGTTATAATTTCTGCTAATGGAACCAGTTGCAGGCATCAAATAAAAGATGGCACCCAAAAAGAGGCAAAACATCCAGTAACAATCCTTAAAGAAGCACTCTTATAATTTTTGTTTCTGTAATATAAAATATATTTTAGCATACTTGATACTTTAAACTAACAACTAGAATCGACTAGATGGCTGGAAATACCTTTGGAAAATTATTTAAACTAACCACATTTGGAGAATCTCATGGCATAGCCATTGGAGGAATTATTGATGGTTGTCCTTCTGGGTTAAAGCTTGATTTAGATGCCATTCAGAATGAGCTAAATAGAAGAAAACCAGGTCAATCTGAAATCGTTACACAACGTACAGAGCCTGATACAGTTGAGTTTATTTCTGGTGTATTTGAAAGTCTTACAACTGGAACACCAATAGGTTTTACTATTAAAAACACCAATCAGAAATCTAAAGATTATTCACATATAAAGGATGTGTATCGTCCAAGTCATGCAGATTATACCTACGAAAAGAAGTATGGTACTCGCGATTATAGAGGAGGAGGACGGAGTTCGGCTCGTGAAACAGCCTGTAGAGTTGTAGCTGGTGCTATAGCAAAACAACTTTTGGCAGATATTAAAATAAATGCTTTTACGTCTTCTATTGGTGATATTTTTCTTGAAAAACCATATCAAGCATTAGACTTTTCTAAAACAGAATCGAATGTTGTTCGTTGTCCAGATAATGAAACAGCAGACAAAATGATTTCAAAAATTAAAGACATTAAAAAACAAGGTGACACCATTGGTGGAACTGTAACATGTGTGCTCCAAAACGTACCTGTTGGTCTTGGAGAACCAGTTTTCGATAAACTCCATGCAGACTTAGGCAAAGCCATGCTTTCTATTAATGCTGTAAAAGGCTTTGAATATGGTAGTGGCTTTTGTGGAGCAAGAATGACTGGAAGTAAGCACAACGATTTGTTTAATGAAGATGGAAGCACAAAAACCAATTTGTCTGGAGGCATTCAAGGAGGCATAAGTAATGGCATGGATATCTATTTTAGAGTGGCTTTTAAACCAGTTGCTACTATTATTCAAAAACAGAACACTTTAGATAGTTCTGGGAATATTGTTGAAATGCAAGGTAAAGGTCGACATGATCCTTGTGTGGTTCCAAGAGCTATTCCTATTGTTGAAGCTATGGCTGCTTTGGTATTGGCTGATTTTTATTTGATAAACAAAGTATATAAATAATTACAGATTCCTTTTTGAAAGGAGTTTCTGAAGAACAAAAGACTTATGAAAAAACTTGAATTACATTGGCAAATTTTAATAGGAATGATTTTAGGTCTGGTTTTCGGATTTATCATGCTTCAAATTGGAGGTAAAGATTTTACTACAGATTGGATAAAACCTATTGGATCTATTTTCGTAAAACTCCTAAAACTTATCGCAATCCCATTAATCTTAGCTTCATTGATTAAAGGGATTTCAGATTTACAGGATATTTCTAAGTTTAAAAATATTGGTTTAAAAACCATCTTAATTTATATTGGCACTACTGTAATAGCTATATCTATTGGTTTATTATTAGTTAATACATTTAATCCAGGAAGTGGTGTTTCAGAAGAAACCATTACAAAGCTTACTAATACTTATGCAACAAATAGTAGTGTTCAAGGCAAAATCTTAGAAGCTTCGAAGCAAAAAGAAAGTGGTCCGCTTCAATTTTTAGAAGATATGGTTCCAGATAATGCTTTTGCAGCATTAAGTGATAATAGCCTCATGCTACAAGTTATTTTCTTTTCTATTTTTTTAGGAATTGCCATGCTATTAATTGGTGAAAAAAAGTCTAAATCATTAAAAGGATTGTTTGATTCCTTGAACGATGTGGTTTTAAAAATGGTAGATTTAATCATGTTAACTGCTCCAGTTGCTGTGTTTGCTTTATTAGCGAATGTTGTAGTATCATCAGATGATCCAGATATATTATTGGCTTTAGTTAAATATGCAGGCGTTGTGGTTCTTGGATTAGCTTTAATGATTGTTTTCTACTGTATACTTGTTGCAACTATTACTAAAAAGAGTCCGTTTTGGTTTTTAAAACAAATAAGTCCAGCACAATTATTAGCCTTTTCAACAAGTAGTAGTGCTGCAACACTTCCTGTTACTATGGAACGTGTAGAAGAACATATTGGTGTAGACAAAGAAGTATCTAGTTTTGTGTTACCTGTTGGTGCAACTATAAATATGGATGGAACCAGTTTATATCAAGCTGTAGCTGCTGTATTTATTTTTCAAGCATTAGGGTTAGACTTAACTTTTGCAGATCAATTAACCATTGTATTAACAGCCTTACTAGCTTCTATAGGAAGTGCAGCTGTTCCAGGAGCAGGTATGGTTATGCTAGTTATTGTTTTAGAATCTGTAGGAATGCCTGCTGAATTATTACCAATAGGCTTAGCACTTATTTTTGCTGTAGATAGACCTTTAGACATGTGTAGAACAGTTGTAAATGTTACTGGTGATGCAACTGTATCTATGATGGTAGCAAAATCTGTTGGAAAACTTGGCGAACCAAAAGTTAAGAATTGGGATGACCACTACGAAGAAGTGAAATAATTGATGTTATTTTAGTATTGTAAGAATTATCAAAATATAGCAAGATCAATGGATGCTTTTTAATGTATCCTTGGGAAAACATTGAACCAAAACTTGGAAAGGACGGTTTGTATATTGTTGGCATTGATGTGATTGGATGTATTACTTACATCAATAGAGTAAACAAAAACAAATATAAGTTTGAAGAAAAAGTAATAGATTTTCTAGAAAGTAAAGTTTTAAACAACCTTGAAGCGTTTAACAGGCGTTCACGTTTACGTAAAATCTTTGAAGAAGCATAACTAATGGACTCAGAATTATTAATATCATCTCAAGTTGTTTCAGTTGAATGGTTGCATAAACATTTGAATCATCCAAATTTAGTTCTTTTAGATACAACTATTCCAAAGGTTACAAGTAATGAATCTGATTCTAACGAAACTCAAATCCCTTCAGCACGTTTTTTTGACTTAAAGAAGAAGTTTAGCGATGTCTCTGCGCCATTTCCAGCAACGTTTCCATCTGAAACTCAATTTGAGAGTGAAGCTCAAAATTTAGGCATTAATAAAAATAGTGCAATTGTTGTCTATGATGACAAAGGAATATATTCTAGCCCTAGAGTTTGGTGGCTTTTTAAAGCCTTTGGATTTAATAATATGGCTGTTTTAGATGGAGGTTTTCCTGCTTGGAAAAATGCTGGTTATAAAATGGAAACTAAACATCATTTTAAAAATAAAGAAGGTGATTTTCAAGCTGCTCTTCAACCTGAATTCATGAAATTTTTTGATGATATAAAGAGAGAATCTCAAAATGCGTCTCATCTAATTGTTGATGCACGTTCAGAAAAAAGATTTAATGGTTTAGTGCCTGAACCAAGAAAAGGTCTAAGAAGTGGTACAATACCAAACTCTGTTAATTTACCTTATGAAAATTTATTAGATGAAAATTGTTTCAAAAGTATTGATGAACTAAAACAGATATTCAATACTTTTATCAATCAAGATAGTAATATTACACTATCTTGTGGTTCAGGAATCACAGCTTGTGTCTTGGCTTTAGGAGCTGAATTAGCTGGATTGAAAAACATTTCAGTTTATGATGGCTCTTGGACTGAATGGGGAACGTTAATAAAAGAATAATAATATGGATAATTTAAATTGGACAAAAGAAGATATTGACTCCTTAATTTCTGATATTAAAGCTCTCTTTCTTGCTGATGGTAATTACGACTCTATAGAACGTAATATGTTCTCTAACTTAAAACGTTTATTAAGTTAAGAGCATGCTTAATCTTTCTGTAAATCAAATCATTAATAAAANNACAAGCTTCAAAAAAGACAAGGCATTTGCTATAACTCTTCGTGTACATCGAGGAGGAGGGTTTACTAAAGACCATTTATATTTGTCTGGACTTCAAAAAGTGTATCAATAAATGACACAAGGAAAAAATTTAAAAGTTATATTAACTGGTAAATCTTATTTAGAATATGTGGATGCTATTTATAAGCTGCAAGAAAAAGGATTAGCTCTTAAATCAAAATATTACACAGACTCATTTTTAAATAACAATAATTTTAGTAAAGATTTAGATTTTATTTTAAGTAGTCTAAAGTAAGCGAGTAAATACTAAACAATTAAAAACGTGTGTTTTAAAGATAAACATTGCAAAATTATCTTGTAGAACAATTTATTTTACACTTTGACGAGTTTTTTAATGATCTAACAATAATCTTGATTAAATTTAAATATCAAATAGAATTTTAATATTAAGTTTTGGTTAGTTGTTAGTTAAAAAAAAGGTCTTGAATTTTCATTCAAGACCTTTTTTTATATATAGAACTAAATATTATTACTTATCATTAAGACTTTCAGATACCTTTATTGTATATTCTTCAGCATTTTTAGTCATATCATTTGGATCTTCAATTTGAGACGTTATAACTGCAACTAATTGCTTTTCTTCTACCTGTTCTAAATCATAAACTACAGTTTCAACAATAAATGTTTTAGTTGTTGTAGTTGTATAAGTACTTGGTGTATAACTTCCATATGTTGAATAAGACATAGGATGTGAATAGTAACCATAAAAACCTCCATAATAAGAAGGATAAAAACCGCCATAACCATAACCATAACTTGCTCCTGCATAATAACCACCAGATTCTGATGTTTGAGTAGATTCTCTCATGTCTTTTACAACAGAAACAATAATTCCATTATAACCTTCATTATCTAAAAAAGCTCTAAAATTCTTTAGTTTCTCTTCGCTAAGTTTATCATCTGGTAACATGTTTGGGAATTTCCTAAAGCTTTCTGTAGCTTTAATCCCATTTGCTCTCATTTGATTTGACATAGCTTGTTCAAAAGCTATTCTAGCTTGTTTATCTTGAGTTCTGGCAATAACCAAAATATTGTTGTCTTTTATAGAACTTGCAGTTTCAGATTTCCAAGAATCTACAACTTTAATACTGGAGCAACTTGAAACAATAATTATTAAAGCAAGTGTGCAAATAAATTTAAATGTGTTTTTCATAGTAATTTGTTAAGTATATATAAGTGATTGTTAAAATGTGTATCCAACAGCAATACCATACCTAAAGGAAAATGCTGAAAATTTTGATTTATTATTTACATCTGAAAATCTAAAATCTGAATTAAGAATATCTAATAAATCGTATTCTTCTAAAGCTTCATTTAAATCCTCATAAAACTCATCTGGTAAATCTTTTTTGTTTATAAATGAAAAATTATATTTTCCTGATCCTGGACCAGCAATAATAAAGTCAATATTAAGACGCTTTGTAATTGGAAGCTTATATCCTATCATTAAACCAACAGAAGTAATATCTAATTCCATATCGAATTCTAGATCATAATTCACACCTACATCGTCAATGTATGTACCGGAAAGACTAGATTTATAGTCAGAATATTTTAAATACAATCCTAGATAAAATCCATTTAAATTATTACTTGACGTATTTTTTATATAATATCTAATTTCAGGAGCAATTTGAAAACCAGAATAATAAATCCCCCCAGTTTTAATATGTTCAGTATCTATTCCAGACAATTTTAAAAGTCCTTCTTCTCCTTTATAACCAAAAGCTAAAACACCAGAAAAATTATTCCAAATATAGCGCTCGTAAGAAAGCTGATACACGCCATTTACTAGCTGAAGAACTTCTAACGAAATTTCATTTTTAACGGTTCTTTGTTCTGGTTGAGATTCTTCTTCTTCTTGGCTAAAGGTAGTTGTGGATACTAGAAATAGTATCAATAACGATGAGATTTTAAATGCTTGTTTCATATAGTTTTCAAATGTATTATAAAATTACAAATTTTATGACACTAATTTAAGAATTTTGATTTTAAACTTTCTGTAGGAATCATACATTCATTTTG
>DFBO01000171.1 GCA_002366675.1 Flavobacteriaceae bacterium UBA3078 | reverse complement strand
CCAACTGGACAAGGTTAAAAAGATATATTAAAAAATCCCATTGAATTTGTATCAATGGGATTTTATTCTTTGTGCTATTTTTGATTATTGAACTATAATTTTAAATACTTGTTGCTTAGATCCTTTTTCAATCTTTAGAAAATACAAGCCAGTATTTAGATAAGAAATATTTAAATTTTTCCCATAAAAGGATTGAAATTTATTTAATAATTTTCCTGTTACATCATAAATCGTAATGTTTGTGCTCTCCAAGGATTGATGAAAATGAACGGTATTATTATAAATTGGGTTGTTTATGGAAATTTCCTCTATATGAGTGACATTAGTGATAGATAAATTTATATTACATTGTTCAGAATTGTTATTTATATCTTCAATTATTGATCCAGGAGTTACATCTCTACCAATAAACGCAGTGTAATCTTTCGGGTATTTTTCCCCTCTAAACATACTATTGTCACCAACAATTTCTGAATCTGTTGCATATTGATTGTATATTTCAGAACCAGCAGGATTTCTATACATCCAAGCTACATTGTTATCTAAATCTAATTCTGTTAGTCTTCCTTTAGACGTTTCACAAAATATCATATTACCATTAGGTAAGGATTGAACACCAGATTTTTTAAGTTCAAGAACTGTTTCACCTAAAATATTTCCACTCCAAGACCAAAAATAATCTGAAGGTAAATATGTATTATTCACTAATTGATAATTGTTATTTGTATCTAATTCTGGTGTAATTAAATGAATAGAACTATGAGTTTGAGTACCATCTTGATCGTTATTAAAGATAGAAATCTTCCCTTCATTTAAATAACCATTTGTAACCCATTTGGCATCATGTTGTTCATACAATTTTCTATCAGAAGGTAATCCTTGTCTATATACTTCTGGATTTCCCCAACGCCAAAGAAAATCACCACCATTCCCAGAATTCCCTCCTGTTTGTCCTGAAGCCTCTGCAGTAGTTGTACTATGATCAATAATGTATATTTCACCCAAACTTTTGGCAGACATGATTATATGGTCTAAATCTGCATTGTATGCTACACTATTCATATGTATCCAATCAGAATGTATCATATTATAATCTTCATAATTAAAATCTAATAACTCTGGATGTGCAGCAACGTCTCCATAATTTGCAGCATTAGAGTCAAAATCTTGGATGATATGATCTAGAAAACGCCATTCCCAAACTATATTTATTTGATCTATACCAACCGGTTGGAATTCAATTATTTTTTCAGACCTAAAATCTCCATCAACTAAATCAGGGTTTTTACCTAAATTTATTTGCTCTGCTTCTGAAACAACCTCTTTAATTAAGCATAATATATTTCCATTAGGTAAAGGTTCTATATCGTGATGTTGTTTTAAATTAATTGTGCTTAGATTGAATTGCCAAACTAAATTATCATCCCAATCTCTAATTTCTAAGTTTTGTTTTCCAGCTCTTAAAAGATTGCCATTTTCTAGAAGATAGCATGTTAATGCTGGATTATCTGAAAATGTCCAAGTATTAATAACATTTCCACAATTATTTATGAGATATACAGACGTATCTTTTTCTGGTGTAAACAAAGTGTAACCATCAAAAGCTGATGTTTCATTTTGTAATAGTCCAAGGGTTTCTTGACCAAAAAAAATAGTTGATAAAAAGAAATAAAAAAAGAATAGTAAATAATTTAATTTCATGTTTAAAGTTTGAAAGTGAAAATTACAACTTTAAACATGAAATTAAATTAGAAGTTAAAAAAATTAGCAAGCCTCTTTTTTATTTAAACAATATTGTAAAGCACCAGAAGGACATTTCTTTACTTGTTTAATAATTTTATTTGTAGAAGCGCCATCCAGGTCAATCCAAGGAATAACAGAATCTCTAAAAACATTTGAAAGTTCTTTTGCACAACGCTCTGCGTGTACGCAAATACGAGGTTTATAGGTTACAGTAATATCTCTATTACTGAAAACATTTGGGGTATTTGTTTCCATAAGTAGATCATTATTTGGGGTTATAATCTAAAATAAATGTAATTAAACTGGATTTTAGCACAATCAAAAATCCGACTAAATGTATCAAAAATTCGATTAAAAACAATCTTAATTCTATTTATTCGATGAACTACATCCTTTTTATTTAAATTCTGAAGTAAAATGAAATTTGATACTCGGATATTTCTGTTGAGTCATCTGCATAGAAAATGGAGAATCAGCTAAAAATACCAATTGATTTTGTTTGTCTTTTGCTAAGAAACGTTGCTTTACTCTTAGAAACTCTTTATACTCTTCATTTTTTTGATCGCTAACTTCAATCCAGCAAGCTTTATGTACATTCAAGTTTTCGTAAGTGCATTTTGCTCCATATTCATGTTCTAATCGGTATTGGATAACTTCATATTGCAGAGCTCCAACTGTACCAATAACTTTTCTTCCATTAAGTTCTAAAGTAAATAATTGTGCAACACCTTCGTCCATTAATTGGTCGATGCCTTTAAAGAGTTGTTTTGATTTTAAAGGGTCTGCATTATTAATATATCTAAAATGTTCAGGTGAGAAACTAGGAACACCTTTGTAATTCAATACTTCTCCTTCTGTTAAAGTATCACCTATTTTAAATGTTCCAGTATCTTGCAGCCCAACAATATCTCCAGGATACGATATATCTACAATTTCCTTTCTCTCGGCAAAAAATGCATTAGGACTAGAAAATTTTAGTTTCTTATTATGCCTAACGTGCAAGTAAGGTTTATTTCTCTCAAAAGTTCCTGAAACAATTTTAATAAATGCTAAACGGTTTCTATGATTGGGATCCATATTTGCATGAATCTTAAACACAAACCCTGTAAATTTTTGCTCCTCAGGCTTTACTAATCTTTCTTCACTTTGTTTTGGCCTTGGTTTTGGTGCTATTTCTACAAAGCAATCTAGTAGTTCACGAACTCCAAAATTGTTTAAAGCTGATCCAAAGAACACGGGTTGTTGCTTTCCATTTAAATATTCATCCTTTTCAAATGTTGGATATATACCTTCAACAAGTTCTATTTCTTCACGAAGTGTATTGGCAGCTTTTTCGCCAACAAGTTTATCTAATTCTGGTGATTGTAAATCTGAAATCTTAATAGTCTCTTCAATGTTTTTTCTACTGTCACCACTAAATAAATTTACATTTTTTTCCCAAATGTTATAGATTCCTTTAAAATCGTAGCCCATACCAATTGGAAAGCTTAGTGGTACGACACTAAGACCTAGTTTTTGTTCAATTTCATCCAATAAATCAAAAGCATCTTTACCCTCTCTATCCATTTTATTGATAAAAACGATCATAGGAATATTACGCATTCTACAAACTTCAACCAGTTTTTCAGTCTGCTCCTCAACACCTTTTGCAACATCAATAACAACAATCACGCTATCAACAGCAGTAAGTGTTCTAAACGTATCTTCAGCAAAATCTTTGTGACCAGGAGTATCAAGAATATTAATTTTTATACCATCATATTCGAACGCTAAAACAGAAGTAGCAACAGAAATTCCACGCTGACGTTCAATTTCCATAAAGTCACTAGTAGCACCTTTTTTTATTTTGTTACTTTTTACAGCTCCAGCTTCTTGAATAGCACCACCAAAAAGTAATAATTTTTCGGTTAAAGTTGTTTTTCCAGCATCTGGATGCGAAATAATACCAAAAGTTCTTCGTCTGTTTATTTCCTTTATAAAGCTCATAATAATCTTGCAAATGGGTTGCAAAGATACTATTATTAAACACAATTTAAATGATTGTTTTAACTGCTTTTCAATTTTATGAAAAGTTTGACGCATTTTTAATATTTTGATTGTTATTTTTACATTATGATTGAAGAGCAAGTAATTTTAGTAAATGAAAACGATGAGCAAATTGGACTCATGCCAAAACTTGAGGCGCATGAAAAGGCCTTATTACATCGTGCTTTTTCGATTTTTGTATTTAATGATAAAAATGAATTGATGCTTCAGCAACGTGCTGCACATAAATATCATTCCCCAAAATTATGGACAAATACCTGTTGTAGCCATCAAAGAGATGGTGAAACAAATATTCAGGCAGGTATACGTCGTTTACAGGAAGAAATGGGGTTTGTAACTCCTTTAGAAGAATCTATTTCATTTATTTATAAAGCACCTTTTGACAATGGTTTAACTGAACATGAATATGACCATATTTTAATTGGTAAGTATAATAATGATCCAAATATTAATCCAGACGAAGTTTCAAATTGGAAATGGATGTCGTTAGATAATGTACAAACAGACATTAAAACACAACCTGAAAATTACACCGAATGGTTTAAAATTATTTTCGATAAATTCTACGAACATATAAATATTACTGAAGCATGATGGTAACCGTTAGTAGAAAAGCACATTTTAATGCTGCACATAGATTATACAGAATAGATTGGAGCAACGAGAAGAACCATACTGTTTTTGGAAAATGCAGTAACCCAAATTATCATGGTCATAATTATGAACTTGTTGTTAGCGTGACTGGTAAAATTGATAAAGAAACAGGTTATGTTATAGATATGAAAGTATTAAAAGACCTTATAAAAGAAGAAGTTGAAGATGCCTTCGACCATAAAAATTTAAATTTAGATGTAGAAGCGTTTAAAAACTTAAATCCAACTGCTGAAAATATTGTTGTTGTTATTTATAATAAATTAAGGTCGCGAATAAAATCAAATTTAAAGTTGAAAGTAACACTCTACGAAACACCTCGTAATTTTGTAAGCTATTCAGGAGAGTAAAAGAATGAATAATCCATTGTATCCATTAAAGTTTCATCCCATTTTAAAAGAGAAAATTTGGGGAGGGCAAAAACTAAAAGCACTACTTAATAAAGAAAGTTACCTGCCAAATATTGGAGAAAGCTGGGAGATTAGTGATGTTGAAGGCGATACGTCTATAGTTTCAAATAGAAATTTAGAAAATCAATCTTTAAAGCAACTTTTAGATACATATAAAGCAGATTTAATAGGCGAGAAAAACTATAAACGGTTTGGAAATACATTCCCTTTATTAATTAAGTTTATCGACGCAAAGCAAGACTTATCTATACAACTTCACCCAAACGATGAAATAGCTTCAAAACGTCATAATTCTTTTGGAAAAACAGAGATGTGGTATGTGATGCAAGCTGATTTAGATTCAAATTTAATAGTTGGATTTAATCAAGAGATGACTCCAGAAAAATATTTAGAACATCTTAAAGAAAAAACGTTAACTCAGATTCTAAATTTTGACAAGGTAAAAACTGGTGATACATATTTCATTGAAGTTGGAAGAGTTCATGCCATTGGAGCAGGAGTCCTTTTGGCAGAAATCCAGCAAACAAGTGATATAACTTATCGTGTGTACGATTGGGATCGTGTAGATGAAAAAGGAAACTCTCGAGAGTTACATAACGATTTAGCTTTGGATGCTTTTAATTTTAACATGCCCGAAAATTTTAGAGTAGCTTATAATAAGAAAGAGAACCAACATAACAACATGATAAGTTGCCCTTATTTTACTACCAACTACTTAAAAGTTAATAACACATTAAAAGTTAAAAATACTTTTGATTCTTTTATTATATATATGTGTGTTGAAGGTGAAGCACATATTCAAGTAACAAACTATAAAGAGACTATTAAAGCTGGAGAAACCATCTTGATTCCAGCTAATATAAAAGCATTTGAAATTACTTCTAAAAATGCAACACTATTAGAAGTTTATGTTTAATTTTGTACCTAAATAAATTATTAAAAAATGGCAAATAAAAGAGATTTAAAGAAAGACATCAATTATGTTTTAGGAGACATAATTGAAGCAGTATATGTTTGGGAATATTCAAACACAGATAAAGATACTAAAAAAAGTGAAGCAGTTATAGATGAAGCTATATCTACTTTTGATGAGTTAATTACTAAAGTTAACGATAGAAAAGTAGAAGATAAAAAAGCACATTTTAAAGCTATTAATAAAGAATTAGAAGACAAAGGAAGAGCTTTAATTGAAAAAATTAATAAGCTAGGTTAAAATTAGAATAAGTTTGCAAATATTATTTTAAAAAATATATTTGCAATCTGTTTTTTGCCGATGTAGCTCAGCTGGCTAGAGCAGCTGATTTGTAATCAGCAGGTCGTGGGTTCGAGTCCCTCCATCGGCTCTAAAAAAAAAGCCTCTCAAAATTTTTGAGAGGCTTTTTTAGTTATTCAGACTTTCTAATTTTCAGATAACCTTCTAATGATTTGCCATATTTTGAATCTCTAACTTTAGGTGTTAAGGATTGATTGATTGTATCTAACCACTTTGTTTGAGCATCATATATCTCAGTAAGTGCTAAATATGGAGCAACTTCACTATCATTATTGGTAATAGCAAAATTGACAGTATATAAATATCTGCTTTTTAATAAATTGTCTAAAGCTTTCTTGTTCGTGTCAATCCTTAAAGAGTCTTTCGCAATTTTAGCATCAAAACTTTCTTTGATTAAGTCTAAATTTTTATCTTCATATCTAGCTGTAACCTTTAAAAATTCTTCGTAAAGTTTTTGTTGTTTAGAGCCATTAATTTTGGCATTAGGAACAAATTCTTTTAAAGTAGTAGTAATTTCTGTAATACCTTTATCTGCAAAAAATACAATTCTAGTATTCGTTTCATTACTATTGTTTTTATCTAAACGAAGATAGAAAGCTTCAGGAGATTCTAGATTGGTCTTTAATTCAAATTCCGAAGAGCCATTAAGAAATACAGAATCAACAATTATTATTGAAGAATCTTGTTCCTTTTCAAGATACACAGTTCCTTTTTTTAATCCTTTTACTTGACCTTTTACAATCAGGTCTGGATTTGAATCTTTTCCACAAGAAATTAAAGCAATTAGAACAACTAGTAAGCTTAACTTTTTCATATAAATATTTATAATTTTGCAGCGCAAATATCACATAAATATTAAATATATGCTAACCTCCAGCTGCTAATTTCATTAAAATGGTACAGCCAATTGCAGCAATGGTTCCTATAGCATATCCAAAAACAGCTAAAAGCACACCAACAGTTGCTAAAGATGGATGAAAAGCAGAAGCTACAATAGGAGCAGAGGCAGCTCCACCAACGTTTGCCTGAGATCCAACAGCTAAGAAGAAATAAGGTGCTTTAATAATTTTTGCTATAATAATTAAAAGAATGGCATGAATACTCATCCAAATTAAACCAACAGCAATCAATCCAGGATTATCGAAAATAGACATCAAATCTATTTTCATTCCTATTGATGCTACAAGAATATAAATAAAGACGCTACCAAATTTACTGGCTCCAGCACCTTCATAATTTTTAGCTTTTGTAAATGATAAGAATATAGCTATAAGAGTTGCAATACTTATCATCCAGAAGAATTGAGAATCTAAAAAGGTAAAGGTGTTTCTTAACGTTTTAGATTCAATATTACTAACAACACTTTCAAAATATGGTGCTAAAATATTTGCACCAATATGAGATAAACTAACTGTCCCAAAAGCAATGGCAACAATAATCATAATATCTGTTAAAGAAGGATTTCTATTGACACTTTTAGCAAAAGAAATGACTTTCTCTTTTAAAGATTCAATGGCAGAGTTATCTGCTCCAAGCCATTTATCTATAGCTTTAGATCTACCAATTCCAATTAATATAATTGCCATCCAAATATTGGCAACCACAATATCTACAAATACCATTTTACCGTATTCAGATTGATTATATTCAAAAATCTCAAGCATAGCAGTTTGGTTTGCACCACCACCAATCCAACTTCCTGCTAATGTAGAGAGTCCTCTCCATACAGCATCAGGACCAACACCACCAACAACATCTGGCGATACCATAGAAATTAATAGAATGGCAATTGGACCTCCAATAATAATTCCAACTGTTCCTGTTAAGAACATTACTAAAGCTTTCCAACCTAAATTATATACAGCTTTTAAGTCGATACTTAAAGTCATGAGTACTAAAGCTGCTGGTAACAAATATCGACTAGAAACATAATACAAACTAGTACTGTGCTCTACAACTTCACCAGAATCTGATGTGGTTTGCCATTCTGGAGCAATAATTCCTAAAGTAGTTAATAGAGCAGGAAGCATATAAGCCATAAACAATCCAGGGACTATTTTATAAAATTTAGGCCAGAAACCTGTTTTTATTGATTCTGTGTAAAAAATAAAACCTAACGTTAGCATTAGGAGTCCAAAAACAATTGTATCGTTTGTAAAAATTGGTGCTTGTTGCATGTTTTATAATTTGATGTTGCAAAATACCAAAATAAAAGGGTATAAAAAAAGTGACTTTTTTAAAGTCACTTTTTTTCTGTTTTTTTCGGGTCTCTGTTGTGCTCTTTTAGATATTGCATAAGCATCCATTCAATCTGTCCATTGGTGCTCCTGAACTCATCAGAAGCCCATTTTTCAACAGCTTTGAGCATTTCTTCATTTATTCTTAATGCAAAGGCTTTCTTTTTCGACATATTATTTTTTTATAAAAGCTTCAAGAATATGTATTAACTCATCAGATAATGGATAATCTGGTGAATAATATGATTTTATATTGTCTTCATCCTTTTCAATGGTTTTTAAAGTATGACTCATACTTTCTATAATCACTAATTCAGAATCTGGTTTAGCTTCATGTAATTTATTAGCTTCTTCAACTTTTACCTGAAGGTCTTTAGTTCCATTAATAATAAGTACTGGAATCTCTAATTTATTTATCTCTACTGAAGGGTTATATGCCATCCAAGTAATAAAAAATGGTTGATTTTGCTTACTAAATAAATGTGCTAAAGCAGGATTTACATTTTCTATGGTTCCAGTTTCTTTAAGTTCATCTATTTGTTCTTTAGCCATGGCTGACATGTCTTCACTAACTTGTTTGTAGCTATTAATGATGAAATCTCCCATGTCTTCACTAATTCCAGCTAGAGAAACATATTTATCGACATCTTCTTGCGAGGCTAACATGGCAACCAAAGATCCTTGACTATGACCAATTAACGTAATGCTAGAAAATCGATTGTCATTTTTAAATTTTGTTATAGCTAAATTGGCATCATCAACAAAACGATAAAAATCCAAATCATCCATCATGAATTTTACGTTTTCTTCTGTTGAATTACGTTTGTCGTATCTATAAAAGGCAATTCCTCTTACATTTAAACTATCAGACAATTGCTTAATATAATTGGCTTTTATGTTAACTCCAGCTTGATTACCATTTCTATCAACATTTCCTGAGCCATGTATAAAAATGACTAAAGGCTGACTTTTTAATTCTTCATTATAAGACAAAGTACCAGGAAGCTTGATGCTATCATTCATTATTAAAATGTCTTCTGAAATGATGTTTTCTTGTGAAAGCATCAATACGTTGAATAATAGCGCTAGGCATATTGTAATTTGCTTCATTTTATCTGTTTTTATCTCGCTCTAAAACTATTCTAGCTGAATTTTCTGCAATATGAATAACACTCCAACCAGATACAGCATGTTGATTAAGAGTGTCTTCTAAACGTTCGTTGTTTTTGCTTAACCCCATTTTCCAATTAATGACTTTGTATTCTTTCATTTATTGATTGTTTTTTAGTGATTTAAAGTTCCTGCATTTACAATAGGTGAAGCATCTTTATCTCCACATAAAATGACCATCAGGTTACTAACCATTGCAGCTTTTCGTTCATCGTCTAAATCTACAATATTCTTCTTTCCTAATTCATCTAGTGCCATTTCTACCATACTAACAGCTCCTTCAACAATTTTATGTCTTGCTGCAACAATGGCAGTTGCTTGTTGACGTTTTAACATGGCATTTGCAATTTCTTGAGCATAAGCTAAATATCCTATTCTGGCTTCAAGCACTTCAATTCCCGCAATAGATAAGCGTTCTTCAATTTCTTTTTCTAAAGCTTCACTTACTTCGTTGACACTTGAACGAAGTGTAATGTCTTCGGTTAAGCCTTCGTCAGCAAAATTATCATAAGGATACATACTAGCTAATTTTCTAACTGCTGCATCTGTTTGTACACGTACAAAATTTTCAAAATTATCTACATCAAAAGCTGCTTTGTAAGTGTTTTGAACTCTCCATACAAGTATGGTACTTATCATTACAGGATTACCAAGTTTATCGTTCACTTTCAGGCGTTCGCTATCAAAATTACTTGCACGAAGTGATATTTTCTTCTTGGTATAAAAAGGATTTACCCAATAAAAGCCATTCTTCTTTACTGATCCAACATATTTTCCGAATAATAATAGAACTCTAGAATTATTAGGTTGAACCATTATAAAACCAATGGCAATAAAAATTGCAACTGGAATAAATAAAAGGTATTCAGGATTTTTTGTAATTATTGCTAATGCTATTGTTCCAAAAAATAAAATAATAAATACTAAGAGCATTAAATAACCGTTAGCTGGGACAATATTTTTTTCTTCTTTCATGTGTATAAAATTTAATTGTTTAATTCAATATGATATTAAAATGATATCATAAAGATATGTATAAATTTATAAACTACAAAATTAAGTTTGGCACGATGATTGAATTATAGATAATACAAAGATTTACTACACAAAACTTTTTAAAGAGTGTGGTTACTTTTAAAAAAGGTAGTAATACATATTTTTGGTTGGTTAGTTAGGAAAAGCGTCTGTTTACAGACGCTTTTCTTTTTTTAATAAATTGAATGAAGTCTATTTTAAGAATTCTAAAATAGCTGGAATAATTTCTGGAATTAATTTTCTAAAAGATTCGTTATAAGATTTTGAGTTTTCAAGATCATCACCAAGAATAGGAAATAGAACATGGTTCATGTTTTCAATAATCAATAATTGTCCGTTTTGTGAAGCATCTTTTAAGAGTTGAGCTTCTTCAATAGGAACCTGTAAATCTTTAGTTCCGTTTATAATTAAAGTGGGAATTTGTAATTCTGAAATGCTTTCTTCTGGATTATATTGAATCCAACTACTCATAAAAGTTTGATTTTCTAAACTAAAGATAGATTCTAGAGCAGGAGGATAGTTAGGTGTGGTTTTACCTTCTTTTAAAATATTAAATGTAGCAATAGCCTCTTCGGTTAAGCCAGGAACAGTTTGTTCTATCTGTTCTAAAATAACCTGATCTATAGATTTTCCTGAGCCAGCAATGGAAACAAAACCAGAAACAAATTCTTTAGATGCCAGCATACCAACTAAACTTCCTTGACCATGACCTATTATATAGATGTCTTTAAAAAGGTTCTTTTCATAAAAGTAATTAACAATAGAATCAGCATCTGCAATAAAATTGTTAAAATTAATGTTCTTATCTACTCGTCCTTTTCTAATTTGTTTTACTATGCGTTTATCGTATCTATATGTAGCAATACCTTTATTTGATAACCCTTCGGCTAATTTTCTTAAGATATTATTTTTCTGAAAATTCTGATTACCATTTCTATCTGTAGGACCAGAATCACCAATAATAATTACCAAAGGAGGATTTTGATTATTTGTTGGAGTTAATAATGTACCATCAATAAATTGATTGATTGAAATATCTTCTGCTATATATACATTTTCTTGTGAAGAAATTCTAGATATACTACATATTAATAAAACAAATAGAACTTTTAGTTTCATGGTTTTTAATTTT
>DFBO01000172.1:5369-8644 GCA_002366675.1 Flavobacteriaceae bacterium UBA3078 | reverse complement strand
GATTGCTTCGTACCTCGCAATGACGTTTTAAATTGCTAATTCTTTTTCAAGGTTAGACAATTCATTTTCTAAATCTTGTAAATCTGTAGTAATTTCTACTAAAGAACGTAACTTCTCTGGTTTGTAAAATACTTTGTTAAAGTTTAATTCTACACCAATGGTATTGTCTAAATATTTAAACGGTTTTGTAATGTATTTTGCCATAAAATTGGCAATGTTTTGTTGGTTTTCTTCTGGGTTTGGGTTGTATGGTATTATCTCGTAATCTTTTTCGTTATCGGCAGTTAAAGCACCTGTAATTATTATATGCTCTGCTTGTGTTTTAGTCGCTTTTTTATAAGTAGCTTTTACTACAATTTTACCACACCCCATTTCTGTAACACCGTTTTTATCTTCTTGGATAATGGTGTTTTTTTCTTTATCGAAATAGTATTTAATATTGCCTGCTGTAGTTACTACTAAATCTTCTTCTTTATAATCTAATTGTGCTATTAAAGGTTTTAAGCTTTCTGTAAAATAGTCTTTTAATATAGGATACTTTGCATCAGGACTACTTGTTATTTTAGTTTGAGTAATTGTAATGTCATTTTGTTTAACAGTAGCCAAATTAATTTTATTTTCTTTTACTTGATATTCATCATAAGGCTCAAAACGACTTGTTTTCCAAGGTAGATGCTGTTGGTACGATTCTCCATTTTCATCTAAATTGGTTAGCATTATTGCTTGCTTGTTGTAATAGAAATGCCATTTATCAAATACTTTTGCGTAGTCAGAATCTCTAAAATTGGTTAATGCTTCAATAATTATTTCTCTTTTATTGAATGTCATTTCTTTACGTTTTTTCCCTTTGCTCTTTTTTAAAGGCTCGTAAAAATCGCTACCATTAATTAGTATTACTTTGTTTTTACGTTCTTCAGCTTTATTTTTATTAAATACCCATAAGTAGGTGTAAATACCTGTATTGAAAAATTCATCGGTAGGCATTTGAATAATAGCTTCTACCCAATCGTTATCAAAAAAGTATTTACGAATATTACTTTCACCACTACCTGCATCACCACTAAATAAAGTTGAGCCATTGTGTACTACAACTGCTAACCCTTCATTTTCTAATTGATACAAAATGTGTTGTGTGAATAGTAGCTGACCATCGGAAATTGAAGGTAAATCGTGAAAACGTTCAGTTTCATCATTAATAATGTCTTTTTTATACCCTTTCCAATCAACACCATAAGGCGGATTAGCAACAATAACATCGAAACGTTTTTCAATAAATGGAATTTTAGTTAGCGTATTACCATAAATTATTTCTGAATCTGTACGAAAACGACTTTCAATTTTTGCTAGTGCATATAAACTATCGCTCCAATCTTGACCATACGTTTTTGTTGGTCTGTTGTATTTTTCTACAATTTTATCTTCTACACCAAAAAGTAAGTTTCCACCACCACACGTTGGATCATAGATTGTTAGGAACTCTCCATTATCATCAATTTTAGAAAGGATAATTTCGGAAATTAATGCAATAATATCATCAGGAGTATATTGCTCTCCAGCTGTTTCCGCAGAAATATCCGCCCATTTACGTTTGATATGTTCTTCTAATGTTGTTATTTCAGAGTTATTGAATTTTTGTAAATCTATTTCACTCCATTTTTTGACTGTATCGAATAGAATATCTTTTTTCTTTAACTGCCCACTAATACCAGAAATATCTAAATATTTTTCTTCGGTATTTGCTCTGTCTACCCCTAATAGTTCTTTTGTTTGAACATCAAAAGCCTTTAGGTAGGCTTCAAAATCGTTGTCAAACGTTTTATCGTTTTTACAAATATCTTTTAATGATTTATGTTGACGCACTATAATATCATTATACCCAATATTGTAGTCTTGAAATTCTTCAACAAAGTCATTTACATTTTCTAAATCTTCTGCTTTTTCTACATCGAAATCTTTTAATAATTCGTTGTAATGTCTTAATAACCTACTTTCTAATAATATTAATGCAAAGTAAGGCATCATATTTTTAGGGAAGTCTGATTGTTTAATACCTGCACCAATTAGGAGGTCGGCAGTAGACCATACTTTAGATTCGTATTGAAGTATGTTTTGGCTCATAGTTTGTATTCAATATTATTTTAGCTATCAAAAGTTAAGTGATAGGGTTTTAGTTTTTATGTAAATTTTATCTGTTTTTTTGTTGATAGGGTAATGCTTCATAGGGAACTTTCAATTTTTGACTAAAGTAATAAAAAGAAAGGAAGTACTAAAGAAAAAGAAGTGATTGTATTTTTAGGAATTTAAGGAATTTAGGGAAGTCGAGGAAATGAGGGGTTCTCGATACAATTTTCTAACGAAAACACTCGAACTGACAAGGGTTTATTAATTGTATTTCTAAGAATTGTTAAATTAAATTTATATATTTGTAGTAAGAGTTTGCCGCTCGGCAAACAATCTTTTTCATAGCAATTTACCCACCTCTTTTAACGCAATTTTTTTGAGGTGGGTTTTTTTGGTGAGATCCCGCATCAAGTGCGGGATGATGTGTGTTTTATTGGCAGATTGCTTCACTGCGTTCGCAATGACGTTTCCTTCAATTCCTCATTTCCCTTGTTTTCCTGAATGGAGTTATTTAAGTAATTACCATTTGATTCTCTATGTATTAAACCTGCTTTTACAAATTTAGTAATGTAACCTTCGGCAGTTTTATATGGAATTTTAAGAGTTGCTGCACTGTCTAAGTAATCTTGTCTTGAAAATTGGTTTGGTAAGCTTTCTAAAAAACGTTCTTTTCTGTTACTACGTGTTGTTAGTTTGGTATCGGCAGGTAAGGCGTTAAATACTTGGCTACTGTGCAAGATTAATACATCAATAATTGTTATTGCATTGTTAAAATCTACATCTTCGCATTCTCTTTTGGGGTTAATGTCGCCATCTTCCATAATTCGTAAAGCGGTAAACAACATTGCAATACGGTAGGCTATAATTCCCATTCTTCTAATGGTTGCAATATAATCTTCGGTTTGAATGTTGAGGTATTTTGTTTGAATTTTAGAAAAATACTCGTTGAATTTAATTTGTTGTTGTAATGAGAATGTAACCTGAATAGGAGGGTTGTTTTTTAAGGTTTTGTAGAAACCTAAAAACGCTGTGCCTAATGCGTTGTAATATTCATCTAAACCGTTTTCGGTTTGAATTTCAAATACATTTTTCCAAATAGGGGTGATGTTCATATAGTAAAATATAAAGCGACTAAATAAGCCATTTTCAGCATT
>DFBO01000172.1:2196-5328 GCA_002366675.1 Flavobacteriaceae bacterium UBA3078 | reverse complement strand
CGATAATAACTAATTGTTTCGTGGTGGAATGCTTTTCTAAATCCATCGCTATAATTCCCATAATCGCTTTTAAATGCTTGTGCTAATGTATCACCTTCGGTTTCAAAAATTAAACCTTTTCCTTCATTGTCTGATAATAATTGAAATACACCCGTTGTGCTATTGTTTGCAGGAATAAATAGCATTCTTTCGGGTGGTTTAGTAGGTTTTTCAGTATCAGGATTTTTATTTTTAGTCATATTGTATGCTGCATTTTCAACTTCAAATTGTTTTTTTAAGTCGTTTGCTTGTTCTCGCATTTCTTTATGAATAGGGTTTACTAAATTTTTGCATTGTGTTAATCGTCCTTTACCTGCGGATGCTGGAGCAGTTACAAAAAGGAATAAATTAGTGCCTACTTTTTTACCATCGTAAATACCGTATAATTTAGGGAAACAAGCACTTAATGTAGTTAATGCACCTAATAACATTATGTCACTTTCTTCGTTGCTTGTTGTTGGCTGTACTACTTGTTGTAAAAATTGCGGTAAACTTGCTACAATTGACTTTGGAAATGTAGGTAGTTTTTTGACTTGTTTTTCTTCTTCAATAGTATTGCGTGTTGTTTGTTGTTGTTTTTCATTTTTTGGAGCTGTTATTCCTGCTTGTTTTGCTAAATAATAAAACGTTGCAATAGTTACTCCTGTGCCTGATGCTTTTAAGCATTTGTTGAATTGTTCATCACATTCTTTTGAATTGTAGCTACTATTGTATTTGCTTATTCTATGAAAGTAATCACGTCCTGTTTCTCCATATTCTTCAGCAAAAGCAAAACCTAAATCTCTCCAATTAGCATAACCGTAGGTGATGTCTATTGATTGTAGTTCAATGGCTCCTATGTAGGTTTCAATTTCATTAGCAACTACCGTGTTTACGGTAGCTGCTGTTTTTGGAATTGGTTTTTTAGGAACTTCTACTTTAGGAGTTTCTAACCAATCTGTAGGATTGAATATTTTTTTATTCATTGGATTTATGTTTTTTATGAAGAAAGGCATCCGGGTCGTGAGATAAGAAACAAGCTCTTGAAATATCTTTACCTGATTGGTCAACTTCTAAATTATACGTTTGTTGTAAATAATTAGCAACAGCTTTAAAAAACTCTTGATGCGTTGCTTTAGAAAGGTCTATTTTAATGATCCATTTTAAACCATCACCAGAAGGTGAAGTGAATAATAACTCTGTTTCAAAATATTCATCTTCTAATAATTGTTTTTTTACTTCATTTACATTTGGTAAATGGTCAAAATCTATGGTTATTAGTGACGAGTGCTTTTTTAAATTGTTATCGTTTCTACGTTCAAATTCACCCGAAAAAGTTACATAATCAAAGTTGTTGGCTTTAAATATTCTTTTTTCTTTAGCATCTTGAATTACTCTTAATTTGGTTGTAATTCCTTTGTATTTATCACTTGTAATTAACGAATGTATTTCGTGTAATTTGAGTGTTTTATTTGGGAATACATTGCGAATAGGAGCTTTGTAAAAACTACATAGCGCATACCAAGTATTGTCAGGTTCATCTAACCAATCTAGTTTATTCTTTTCAACGGTTACTAACCGTAAGTATAGTACTTCATTTATTTTATGAAATAATTCTATTTCTGAATTTGTTTTGAAATACAATTGTGCAAAATCAAATACATCACCTTCAAAGTTTTTCAACTCTTTATCTGTATGAATTGCAATATTATTGACTATTTGAATAGCTAATGTTTCCTTATCCTTATTGAAAGGGTTTTGAGTTACCTTACAGTGCCTACCCGAAAGGGTTAGCACTGTTTTATTTGGGTAATACTGTTGTAACACATAGGCATAAATTTTTATACCGTTGTGTGTTTTATCGAGTATGGTATTTTTATTTAGCTGTATCACATTTGTAGTTTTGATTGTAATAATTACGCTGCAATACGTTTTCTATATCAGAAACTCTATAATAAAATGTACCTCCAATTTTACTGTAAGGTAATGTTCCGTTGTTGCGGAAGGTCTGTAATGTTCTTTTACTAATGTGTAAGGCCTGCATTACATCTTGATTGTCTAACCAAGTTTCTTTGAATCTCTCTGCTCTTGTTTGTTTGATTAGTTCTATATGAACTTTCAACTCTTTTATTTCTTGAGAGAGTGCGAGTATTAAATCTACTATCTCAATCATAATTTTACTCTTCCTTTAGCCATTATATAATTAGCAGCTTGCTGCTCTATTTCATCTTGAGAATCCATACGGTTACGCAGCAGCCATTGGTCTAATTCTTCACGTTGGAAGTAGAGTTTTTTACCATTCGGTTTATAGTGTGGAATGGCTCCCGTACTTGTTAACTTATACAAGTGCGATTGAGATAATTCTAAATACGTGCAAGTTTCGTGAAAATTCAATACTTGCTTTTGTATCGTTTGCTGTACTTTCAGCAATTTTTCGATACGGTCTAATCTTTCTACGATGTTTACGTCCATCTTGTTTAATAATTAAATTAAAAATGAACGTTTGGCCAAACGCTGTGGTTGATTATCAACTACGAAGCAAATATGGGATAAGATTGAATGGTACTTAAAATTGGAAATAGAAATAAACTTAACTCTTTGTTTTTTAAATTGTTAAGAGAGTAGTTGGAATTAACGGTTGGAACTAAATGAGTTATTTCCGAATTTATTTAGGGATACTTTTAAACCAAAGGTTTACGAAAAGAATTTCACTTAATTCGTCTGGAGAGTTTGTAAGGTTGTTGAATACTTTAGAAGTATCTGTATTGTATCTATGGTTTAAAAATTTCACATATTCTTTATGGTCAATTTTTTTAAATGGTTCAAAAATTTTATCGTTAAAATATAATTTATCAATTATTGTATGGTAAAAGGCAGCAATTAATGTTTTATTTTTTCTAGCTCTATTTGGTATGAAATTATAATCTTTATCTATGATTCCTGCATCAAATAATAGTTCTTCCGCTCGGGCAAATCTTTCTTTTTTAGCAATGATTTTATCATAAGATAAAATGTTCTTTTTTGTAGTTCTAAAATCTAAATCTCCTTTAATTGGAATAAATAATTCTTTAGTATCAATTGTTTGCGGATTTTCTTTTACCTCTTTTTCATTTG
>DFBO01000172.1:0-2188 GCA_002366675.1 Flavobacteriaceae bacterium UBA3078 | reverse complement strand
TTGTTGAATTTTTCTTGCAACTCCATAAATAGAAGAATTGCATTCGCTTTTAAATAACCTATAATTTTAGTATCTGTTTTGTCTAATGATCTACTTGTAATATAATTGTTAATGTCGATTAAGTATTGTTCTAATCGATTAAAAAAAACACCGTATGTGTAATGTAATTCAGGGTGCATTGCATCTTGATGAAAGGCTTCAATTAGTTCATTGTAAATATCTTGACATTTTACATCAATTGATTTGAAGTAGTATTTTTCCTTAATCCCTAAAGGTTGTTTTATGTCAAGTTTATATGCAGGAGGTTTACTGAAATTTATTTTATAATTTAATTTTTGAAACTCTTGTTGGTATTGATTGCTAGTTCTATTGTCTTTATGCAATCCAAAACCAATAGAAACTATTTTAGAAAATAAGTCATTTGCCATTATAAATCCAATTTAATACGGTTAGCAGCATCTTTCTTTTTATCGTCAATTACTTTTGCATAAATCTGTGTAGTTCTCAACTCTTTATGACCTAATAATTTTGAAACTGTGTAAATATCTGTACCCATTGTTAATTGTAGGGTAGCGTAGGTGTGTCTTGCGCAATGGAATGTTATGGTTTTTGAAATACCTGCTTTCATAACCCATTGTTGTAATTTTAAATTAGACCAGGCACTATAAGATAATCCATCAAATATTTTGTTAGCATTTTCCCCTTGTTCTCCTAACAAACTGTAGGCTTGTTCCGAAATTGGTAGGGTTTCAGCTCCTTTAGTTTTCTTTTGTCTGAAACGAATGTAATACCCCATTTCTTTTGAATGTTGTACTTCTGACCATACTAATTTTTCAATGTCTGACCATCTTAACCCAGTAAGGGCTGAAAATATAAAAGCAGTTTTTAATAATGGAATTTCGCACTCTTCTTTAGCGATAGCTTGTAATTCATCTAATGTTAGAAATTCACGTTGAGGTTCTCCTTGTTTGAAGTGTTCTACAGTTTCCGCTGGGTTTACTTTTAAAATTCCATCGCTTACAGCTTGTTTAATAGCTGATTTAAATTTACCAAAATATGAATATTTAGAATTTTGAGAAAGTGGTTTTTTGCCTTTTGTTTTTGCATCTTTATCAAGATAGTTTTTAAAGTCTTCAACAAAATGTTTGTCAAGTTCTTTGAAGCTAATATCATTTGGAGCATAAATTTTCAAGTGCTTAAACATACTATCCCAATTTCCATAGTTGCCAGAGCTTGAATTTTTATTTTGAGTTAGCTCACCTATGTATTGATAAAAACTGCCTTTTAGTTTTTCTAAATCTTGAAAGCCATATATACCGTTTTGGATTTCAATTTGTCGCTGTGCCCAAATTGATTCAGCTAAAGCGAATGTCTTTTTATTAAAAGTTCTTTCAGTTGTTGTTTTAGGGTTGGGATGTAAGAATAGTTTTAAGGATTCTGTTTTTCTTTTTCCTTTGTTATAGAAATCAAGGTATAGTGCAATTTTGTTGTTTTTCAATCTTTTTCTTAATGTAACTTTCATTTTAACGCAATTTAAATGATTAGCAATTTATTAATTTTTTAGTTGTACTTATTTATTTACGCAAACAAATTTTCAATTTGAGCGCGTTTAATAATGTGTTTTCTTCCGAACTGAACAGAATTTAGTTGACCCCTTTTAACCATTCTTTGAATAGTCCATCTACTTACACCAATTAATTGTGAAGCCTCTGTAATGCTTAAAAAATCTTTTGAGTTTAGTGAAGTTGGAGTAGCAGCGGTTTCTTTTTGAACTACATTAGATTTATTTAAGTGTAGTTCTAAAGATGCTTGAATTTTCTCTTGTCGCTTTCTTGCTTTGTATGCTCTTTTAGAACAATTATCACTACAACATTTTGTTACAGTTGTACGTGCAATAAATGCTTTTCCGCAGTGTTCGCAGGTTTTAGGAATTTGTAAATTACTACTCATAATGGTGCTAATTATAGATATATGGTTCGTAATGGTGCAATATGGTGCATCATTTCTCTTGTTGGTTTTATATGTAAAAAAGGCAACAAAAATAACCCTTTAGGCAACAAGTGTACAACAAATATAGCTATAAAAGAGCAGAAAAGCAATAAATAAGAATAGTTAAATATCAGAATAATAGATACTTAACAATAAAGAGTAGTGTAGTTACTTCCCAATACAAAAATTAGCAAAAATA
>DFBO01000131.1 GCA_002366675.1 Flavobacteriaceae bacterium UBA3078 | reverse complement strand
ACAGAAGAAGATGTTTGGATTCCTGTTAAAGAAAAGTACTAATTATATTATATAAACAATAGTTTTAGAGTAAAACTTAATCATTTAAAATTAACTTTGGATAAGGTTGTTTTATTTGTCTGTAACATAGACTTTTTTAGTAAAAAATTTATATTTATCTGTAATTTTTAAACTTGCCGAATCTTTATTAATTATTGTTTTATTAAGTATTGTCTCTTTTATTGTTCCTTTTATTAATAATTCACCTTTTTTATAACCGTATACACCAAAAAAGGGATTACGTGTGCCATCTGTGAATGTGTCATTTTTAACTTCTATTTCTGAATAATGATTTTCAATGATCACTTTTAAATAATTAAAATCTCCTTTTGTAGTGTTATCATAATAATTTAGTGTTAACTTATTTTTTCCAAGTTTAATTGTGTCTGGAATATTTAATTTAAAAAAAGAACTTTTTGAAAAATCAATTTCTCCATTTTGTAAATAAAAAATTTTTTGGTTTTGCAAGTACTTGGTATTATGAGTAATAAACTCTTCTTTTTTTAATGTTTTACCGTTCTCTCTGAAAGTTGTATGCCAACCATTTTTATAGCCATTTTTAAAAAAACCTTTTTCACGTAATTTACTATTTTTATAATACGTAAATACTGAATCTTCTACCTCTCCATTAAAATACTTGCCAGCCCTCTCTAATTTTCCATCTTTATAATATTCATAAAATCTCCCATTTTTCATTTCTTCATCATTAAATTCAATCATGAGTTTTTTGTTTCCATTTTCATAGAATTCTTCATGTTTTTTTTTGTCACAAGAAATAAAAGAAATTATTAAAAATATAAATATTGAGTTTTTCATTAGTTTTTTTGATTTAAAAAATAATTATAATGTTGAACAAATTATTTTTATCTGATTTTACGGTCTAATTTAATTAAGTTGTTTTTTAAGAGTTTCCAGTTTACAAAACAAATCCCAAACAACAACACCACAACTCACAGAAATATTTAAAGAATGTTTGGTTCCAAATTGTGGAATTTCTAAAACCACATCACTATTGCTAACCACATTTTGGGCAACACCTTTCACTTCATTTCCAAAAACAAGTGCGTATTTAGTATTCTGTTGAGGTTTAAACTCGTTAAGCATCGTGGCGTTTTCTGCTTGCTCAATAGAAACTATTTGAATATGTTCTTTCTTAAGTTTTTCAACTAGTTCTAAGGTGTTTTCAACATATTCCCAAGCAACAGTTTCTGTACTTCCTAAAGCCGTTTTATGAATGTCTTTATGTGGAGGAGTAGCCGTTATGCCACAGAGATAAATTTTTTCAATTAAAAAAGCATCACTGGTTCTAAAAACAGAACCAATATTGTTTAGACTTCGTATGTTATCTAATACAATAATAAGTGGTGTTTTTTCTACCTCCTTAAAATCTTTAACACTTAGTCTATCTAACTCGCTGTTTTTTAGTTTACGCATATTTTTTGTTGTTATATCATTGCGAGGACGAAGGACGTGGCAATCTTTTATTAAAAAGGTTCTTCACTTCATTCAGAATGACAACCATTGTTGAAATCTATCAGTAATTGTAAATAACTTATATGGTTTAAGCTTTACAAAACATGAAATTATGGTTACTTTAGCAACCCTGTATTTAAAGCAAAAGTAATACATAAAAATCATTTAACCATTGGCAAAAAAAACTAAAAAAGTAACGCCTTTAATGAAACAATACAATGCAATCAAGGTAAAATATCCTGATGCCTTGTTGTTGTTTCGCGTAGGAGATTTTTATGAAACTTTTGGTGAAGATGCTATAAAAACTGCTGGTATTTTAGGGATTATCTTAACCAAAAGAGGTGCAGGTAGTGAAAGCGAGATAGAACTAGCAGGTTTTCCACATCATTCACTAAACACGTATTTGCCTAAATTAGTAAAGGCTGGCGAACGTGTTGCTATTTGCGATCAACTGGAAGACCCTAAGCAAACTAAAACCATAGTAAAACGTGGTGTTACAGAATTGGTCACTCCAGGAGTTGCTTTTAATGATGAAGTTTTAAAGTCTAAATCCAATAACTTTTTGTGTTCGGTATATTTCGGAAAAACGCATATTGGAATTTCATTTTTAGATATTTCTACAGGAGAGTTTTTAACATCTCAAGGTAATGAGGAATACATAGACAAGTTGCTTCAAAATTTTAAACCAAGTGAAGTGCTTGTTTCTAAACAAAAGCGAAGCGAGTTCGGTCATATTTTTGGTAACGATTTTCATACGTACTATTTAGAAGATTGGGTGTATCAAATAGATTATTCCAATGAAACTTTAATCAAGCATTTCAACACCAAGACTTTAAAAGGGTTTGGAATTGAAGATTTATACGAAGGGATTATTGCTTCAGGATCCATCTTACATTATTTAGCCGAAACACAACATAACAAACTACAGCATATTACTGGAATTAGCAGAATTGCTGAAGATGATTATGTTTGGATGGATAAGTTTACCATTAGAAACCTGGAATTATATTATTCTACCAATAACAATGCAGTCACGCTTTTAAATGTGATTGACAGAACCATTTCTCCAATGGGAGGACGTTTGCTAAAACGTTGGTTAGCGCTCCCTTTAAAGGATGTTAAGAAAATAAAACAGCGTCATGAAGTAGTTGATTATTTGAGCAAAAACAAACAAGTGCTTCAAAAAATTCAAAATCACATCAAGCATATTGGCGATTTAGAACGCCTAATTTCTAAAGTGGCAACAAGCAAGGTAAATCCACGTGAAGTTATTCAGCTTAAAAACTCTTTAGAAGCTATTGTTCCAATAAAATCTTTGGCATCCAATTGCGACAACGAATCTTTAAAGGTTATTGGAGATACGCTTCAAAGTTGCGAAGTGCTTCGTGAAAAAATAAAAGAAACCTTAAATGAAGATGCGCCTGTAAACGTATTAAAAGGCTTTACAATTGCTGAAGGTTTTTCTCAGGAATTAGATGAGTTACGTGGTTTGTCTCTTTCAGGAAAAACGTATTTAGATAATATGTTGCAACGTGAGAGTGAGCGTACAGGAATCTCGTCTTTAAAAATTGCATCAAACAATGTGTTTGGTTATTATATAGAAGTAAGAAATACACATAAAGATAAGGTTCCAACCGAATGGATTAGAAAGCAAACTTTAGTAAATGCTGAACGTTATATTACTGAAGAACTTAAAGAGTACGAAGCTAAAATTCTAGGAGCCGAAGAACGTATTTCAGCCATTGAACAACAATTATTTTCAGAATTGATTGGTTGGATGATGCAATATATAAAAGCTGTTCAACAAAATGCAAATTTAATAGGTCAATTAGATTGTTTGTGTGGTTTTTCTCAATTAGCAAACGATAATAATTATGTGTATCCAACTATCGATAATTCAACCGATTTAGATATTAAAGACGGAAGGCATCCAGTTATAGAAAAGCAATTACCACCAAGTGAAGCCTACATTGCAAACGATGTTTTCTTGAATAGAGATTCGCAACAAATCATCATGATTACCGGACCAAATATGTCTGGTAAATCAGCTATTTTACGTCAAACAGCCTTGATTGTACTCTTGGCACAAACAGGAAGTTTTGTGCCAGCAAAATCGGCTAGAATTGGTGTGGTAGACAAGATATTTACTAGAGTAGGAGCAAGCGATAATATTTCCATGGGAGAATCTACTTTTATGGTTGAAATGAATGAAACAGCTTCTATTTTAAATAACCTATCTGAAAGAAGCCTTGTATTATTAGATGAAATAGGAAGAGGTACAAGTACTTACGATGGGATTTCAATTGCTTGGGCAATAAGTGAATATTTACACGAACATCCAGCAAAAGCAAAAACCTTATTTGCTACACATTATCATGAGTTAAACGAGATGACTGAAACCTTCGAGCGTATTAAAAACTATAACGTTTCGGTAAAAGAGTTGAAAGACAATGTGCTTTTTTTAAGAAAGCTTATTGCAGGAGGATCTGCACATAGTTTTGGAATTCATGTAGCTAAAATGGCAGGAATGCCACAACAAGTATTACATCGTGCTAATAAAATTTTAAAAAAATTAGAACAATCTCATTCCAGTGAAGAATTAACAGAAAAAGTAAAAACTTTGGATAACGAGATGCAATTAAGTTTTTTCAATTTAGATGATCCATTGTTAGAAAACATTAAAGAAGAAATTTTACATATTGATATTGATACACTTACACCAGTTGAAGCACTTATGAAACTCAATGAAATTAAACGCATGTTGGTTAAGAAAAAGATGGCGTAAAAAAAAATGCATTATTTTTTAAAAAAGACTTTGCAGTTCATATAAATATTTTAAATTTGCATCCGCAATCGAGAGATTGTACGTTCATTAAAAACTGCGAAAGTAGCTCAGGGGTAGAGCATCACCTTGCCAAGGTGGAGGTCGCGGGTTCAAATCCCGTCTTTCGCTCTATACACTGTTAAAATATACCAAGCTGAAGTGGTGGAATTGGTAGACACGTTGGACTTAAAATCCAATGTCCATTAGGACGTACGGGTTCAAGTCCCGTCTTCAGTACAGATGAAAAGCCGAAACGAAAGTTTCGGCTTTTCTGTTTTAAAAATTTACGAAAAGCTTGCTTTCTAGGAAATTTTTAAAACAAAAAAGCTATCCAACATTTTGGATAGGCTCCTCTCAAAATGTTGAAGGAGGACTCGCCTTTTGGCAATTATCGTCTTCATAATAAAGCCTTTGTTGAGAGATAATGACTTTGTTGTTATTAAAGTTTGATTTTTTTATGTGTTATCCTTTAGTCTGTGTCATATTATCTGCCACTACAATAATATAATTAGCTATCTCTGTTTTATCTTCTTTGTTCATCTCATCCCATTCCGATTGCATAACCGTTGTGATAGATTTTATGTTTAAGCCAGGTTTGATTTTATTAATCCACCAAATAATGCCTTGATTGTAGTTGGAATGGTAAGAACCTTCAAAATGGAAGAGGAAATCTCCTGGGATAAAATTCTGTAAAGAAAAATGTGCCATGGTTGCATCTTTAGATGCTTGTGCTATTTGAATATTTAGCATGTTTGGTGGTACATGTCCACCCATATTATCAGCCATTTCAGCATAAGCTTTTACTGTTGGATCGAAATAGGTTTCTAAATCTGGTCCAATCATGGCAAGAGCTTCTGGGCTTAACTCTTTTAAAATGTTCATGCCTTTTTTGCTAAACATAGAAGCGTAACGTCTAGGAATGTTGGTTGCAATAAAACGTAAATTATTGTCTTTGGCAAAATCGACTAAAGGTTTATAATCTGTTTTGTAATTACTCCATAACTGTGTTATTTCTGGAAGCATTTTATCTTCAGTATAAAAACCTGCTAAATATTCGTTTAAAACCAATTGGTTTCCATTTTCAAACATTTCGGCACCAAAATATAATTTGTCTCCTTTAATGTTAAAGAAACTTTTGCTCATTTCTAATTGAAGCCAATGAGAAATAGGATTGTTGTGATATTCTCCAAAAAAGACCATATCGCTTTCAGCCAAATCTTTAATCATTTTATTATAATCAGCAGTCTTTCCATTGTTATTAAACAATTGGTAGGCTGGTTTATTTTGCGCATTTGTTAAACTTATAAATGCTAAGAATATAAATGCTGTTTGTATTAATTGTTTCATATAGAATTGTTTTTTTTAGATCGTCTTTTAGGTTTTTCTATGTTTTTTACAAAAATTAATTTGTGTTTGCTTTTTGGAGTTTCCCTTTGTTCAATTTCAAAACTACCAGTGGACTTAATCATGGGAGTTAATTTTTCGAAGCCATAATTTCTTGAATCGAAATTGGGTTGTTTTTTCTGTAGTAAACTTCCAACGTCTCCAAGAAATGCCCAGCCTTCTTCATCTGATAAATCGTTAATAGTTGTAGAAATTAATTTAATAACTTGAGGTGTAACCTTATCAATGCTCTCTTTGTCTTTCTCTTTGTTGTTAGTATCGTCTTTCTTTTCGGATTGGGTCCTTAATATTTCAACATAAATAAATTTATCGCAAGCAACTATAAAAGGGTTGGGTGTCTTTTTTTCTCCAATACCTATTACTTGCATGCCAGCTTCTCTTAATCTGGTTGCTAATCTGGTAAAATCGCTGTCGCTAGAAACCAGACAAAAACCATTTACTTTATTGGAATAGAGAATATCCATGGCATCAATAATCATGGCAGAATCTGTGGCATTTTTTCCTGTAGTGTATGCGTATTGCTGAATAGGTGTAATGGCATTTTGTAGCAAGAGATCTTTCCACTTGGAGAGATGCGGTTTTGTCCAATCTCCATAAATTCTTTTAATGGTTGGATTGCCATATTTTGCAATTTCTTCCATCATTTCTTTTACGTGAGCCGAAGGAATATTATCTCCATCTATAAGTACTGCTATGTTTAAATTCATAATGATAATTGTATTGTTTTATGATTTTTTACAAGATATTGAATTATCTAGAGGAAATTTATTATATGTGTGATAAATTAAAAAGGAGAAAATTAACAATAAGGATTACCAGAATCAATTTGTTAATTTAATCTTTAGGAAGTTTAAATGTTTTTAAAGCTTCAATTGTTGCCTTGTAGCCAAGATCAAAAATATGATTTAAATTACTTTTCTTGAAGGTTCCAAATTTATCTAGCCCTTTTGGGCAAACAACAAGATCACAGTTTTTGAATTTCAAATAATCGTCCCTAACGGATTTTAGTTTGAAAGCTCTTTCAGCTACTTGATGAGAATGTTTTAAATCTTTAATATTGATATCTTCAAAGCCATTAACATAAACACCAATAATAAGATCGCTTTGTTTTTTTATAAGTTCTACAGGAAAATTATTTAAAGTGCCACCATCAATGTAATATGAATCCTGAATTTTCACAGGAGAAAATACACCAGGAAATGCTGCTGAAGCTAATAGAGGTTTTATTAATTCGCCTTCATTAAAAACATCTAAATCCCCATTTAGTATGTTTGTAGCAGTGATTTGAAGTTCTTTTTTTAGAGCACTGAAATCGTCTTCTGTAAAATATTTTTTAAAATTATTATAAAATTTATCGGCATCTAAAAGGCCAGGTTTTCTAATGGCATATTTCGAAATATCTAGAATTGAAACTGTTTTAAAAAATTTTAAGATATCATCACAATTATAGCCATATGCGTAAAATGCACCTACAATTGCTCCAGCACTAGTGCCAGCAATTTGTGATGGAAAGATTTTGTGTTCTTCAAGAGCTTTTATAGCTCCAATATGCGCAGCTCCTCTCATTCCTCCACCAGATAACACTAATCCTATATTCATATAGATATATTTTAAGAATCAAACTTACAGTTATTTTATAGCTTTTAGAATGATATTTGTCATATTAAAAGTAATGTTTTTGCTTTATTTTTGATAAAATGTTAATTATGTAGCATGCATAAAAATAGCGCTATAAAATCGTTTTTTATTGAAATTGGAGAGCTTATATACTTTGCTGGTCGGTTTTTTAAAGAAGTTTTTTCTAGACCATTCGAGTTTAAAGAGCTTTTAAGACAGTGTTATAATATAGGTAATCGATCCATTCTATTAATTGGTGTTACAGGATTTATTATTGGTTTGGTTTTAACCTTACAAACTAGACCGACTTTGCAGGAATTTGGAGCAGAATCCTGGATGCCTTCTATGGTTAGTATCTCGATTATTAGAGAAATTGGACCAGTAATTATTGCTTTAACTTTTGCAGGAAGAATAGCCTCTGGAATAGGAGCCGAATTAGGTTCTATGAGAGTGACAGAGCAGATTGATGCTATGGAAGTTTCTGGAACTAATCCGTTTAAATTTTTAGTGATTACAAGAATTCTGGCAGCAACAATCATGCTTCCTATCTTGGTTATTTTTGGCGATGCTATTGCGCTTTATGGTTCTTATATTATTGAAAATGCAAAAGGAGATGTGTCTTTTGTTTTGTATTTTAATAAGGTTTTTAAAACCTTAGAATTTAGCGATCTTATTCCAGCAACTATAAAAACATTTTTCTTTGGTTTTGCCATTGGACTTGTAGGTTGTTTTAAAGGATATAACTGTAAAAAAGGAACTGTTGGTGTTGGAAAGGCAGCAAATTCAGCAGTCGTTTATGCGTCCATGCTTTTATTTATATTAGATTTTATAGCTGTTTTTATAACAGACATATTTTTTGAAATTTAAAGATGAATCAAACCCAAAACATACTAGATGATACTAAAAAGCAAAATGCAAAAAAGCTTATGCTTGAGATTGTTGACTTGAGAAAATCTTTTGGAGATAACCATGTGTTAAACGGATTTAACCTAGAACTTTTTGAAGGAGAAAATCTAGTAATTATGGGGAAATCGGGTTCAGGAAAATCGGTTATGATTAAATGCCTTGTTGGTTTAATGCAAGCAGATTCTGGGAGTATAAAAGTTATGGGAAAGGATATTACCAAACTTAATCGTGTTGAATTAGATAACATTCGTACCGAAATTGGATTCCTTTTTCAAGGAAATGCCCTTTACGATTCCATGACAGTAAGAGAAAACTTGGAATTTCCATTAAGAAGGCATAAAAAGAAATTGGAAAATATAAACGATACTACACTTCTTGTAATAGAAGCTTTAGAAAGTGTCGGTTTGGCTCATGCAATAAATTTAATGCCTTCTGAATTGTCTGGAGGTATGAAAAAACGTATTGCTTTAGCAAGAGCACTTATTTTAAAACCAAAAATTATTTTGTACGATGAGCCAACAAGTGGTTTAGATCCAATAACCTCTAAAGAAATTATAGAACTTATGAGACGTGTACAAAAGCAATATAAAACATCGTCGTTAATTATAACTCACGATGTAGATTGTGCTAGAGTAGTTAGTGAACGGATGATTTTATTGGTGGATGGGACTAATTACGCTGAAGGGACTTTTAATGAGTTGGCTTTGTCTAATGATGAACAAGTAAAAGTATTTTTTAAATAATTTTAATAAAGATTTCCTTTTTTGTCTATAGACTGGCAGATTTAAGAGAATGGAATAAATATAGTTAAATGAAAAAAACAAGTAAAGAGACATTTAATCTGGGGCTTTTCGTGGTAATTGGATTAATCCTTTTTGTAGCTGCTGTTTATTTTATTGGCGAACAAAAAAACATGTTCGATAAAGCCTTTACAATAAGTGCTAATTTTAATAATGTGAATGGTTTGATGCAAGGTAATAACGTTCGTTATTCAGGGATTAATGTAGGAACAGTAAAAAATATTAATATGATTAACGACTCTACCATTAATGTGGAATTAGTTATAAATGAGAAAATGGTAAAGCATATTAAAAAAGATGCTATTGCAACAATTGGTTCCGATGGGTTGGTTGGTAACATGATTGTAAATATTATTCCAGGTCAAGGGTTAGCAGGACCAGTATCTCCAGGCGATAATATTAAATCTTATACAAAGATTGGAACTGGCGAAATGCTAAATACCTTAAATACAACAAATGAAAATGCAGCTTTATTAACATCTAAATTATTAGACATAGTTAATTCTATTACAAAAGGCAAAGGTGCTTTAGGGATGCTTATAAACGATACTATTGTTGCAAATGACATTAAGGAAACGCTTAACAATTTAAAATTGACAAGTGCACAAACCAACAACACCATGTTGAAACTTAACTCACTTATAGCTGAGATTGATTTAGAAGAAAGCGTTGCTGGTGTTCTATTAGACGATACTACCGAAGCCAATAAAGTAAGACACATTATTTCAAATTTAGAAACATCAAGTTTGGGAATCCAATCTGTAATTACCAATTTAAACGAAACCATAACCAACTTAAAAGAAGGAGAAGGAGCTGTTAATTATTTATCTAACGATCCTGAATTAGTAAAACAACTTGAAGAATCCATAAAATACATTAATGAAGGTACAGATAAATTTAACCAGAGTATGGAAGCCTTAAAACATAATTTCTTAACTCGTGGATATTTTAAGAAATTAGAGAAAGAAGAGCAAAAGGCAGAGAAAGAAAAGAATTAATTTAATATTTTTCTTAATCAGCTCATTGTTGTACCCAGTTTTATTTTATAAGTTGTTTTATTTTTTTCTCCGGATTTCACGAATATATTTAATTCAGATTCTATTTTTAATCTCTACTTGCTTTTGCTGAAGAAATATTTTTAAAAACATTCATATAATCTATTCTGCTGAAGTCTCTTTTATTTAATGAGATAAAATATTCAAGTCTGCCTTGATTATTACAAATCAGTGCCTCAAATGGTAAAAACTCAAACACTGAGTATTTATTCATAAGGATTAAGGTTTGCCATAATCTTCCCATTCTGCTGTTACCATCTAAAAAGGGATGAATAAATTCCATTTCATAATGAAATACACAGCTTTTTATTAGTTCAATCTCGTTTCCTTTTAAGTATTCGAAAAGATCTTTTTAATCTTCAAATGTGGTTTTTACTTTACTACATTTTTAATGGATTCGTTTTTTTCCAGTAATCTCATCAATTTTAATTAGGAATACAAAAGGGATTTCATTTTTGTAAATTTTACTAGAAAAATCGCTTATATGGTCTAGTTTTACATGTTCTTGTTCCGTAATAACATCTTTTACTCCTAGTGAGAATGCATGAAGATACGCTTTTGCATCGCTTCCAAAATGGAGCTCAAACTGTCCATGAACCAAAACAGATTTCCAGTTGTTTATAGTTTTTATATCTGCTACTTGCAAAGAAACAGTATTGTTTTTTCGCATGGCAGTAATTTTATGTCCTTCGCCAGAATAGCAAATAATATAATTATTCTTTTTATCAAAAAAATAAGTGATAGGAACTACATAAGGCTTGTTTTGGAAGATATAACCTAATTGACCTATGTAATTGTTTTCAAGGATAAATTGACATTCCTTAATCTCTATATTTTGAATCATGACTTTGTTTTTTATAGCTAATGGATACTACTAACTTAACCTAAATTAAATTAAAAGCCTATGACAAAAATCATTTTAAATATGCTTTTTGTATACTATCTTTAAAATGTAATAAAAAGAGTTCATTGATATTAAATTCTAAATGAATTGAAAACATAAAAGTGAAGGGGAAGTATCACTTTTTAGATTAAATGCTATTAATCGGGAAAAGCCAAATGCAAATTTGGCTTTTTTTATTTGCACACACCTATTTTTTCTCCTTGTTTTTAGGTGGTTAAGTGACTTTTGTCATAGTTTAAACTTCTTCTTTTACTTATATTTATTTTCAAAACGAAGTTAAACAACACCAAAATTTAAAATCATGAAAAAAATATTATTGCCAACAGATTTTTCAGAAAACTCATGGAATGCTATAAAATATGCACTTCAATTTTTTAAAGATGAGGCCTGCAAGTTCTATATCTTGAATACATATACACCAATTGTTTACCATGTAGAGCATGTTGTATTAAGTCCATCGCAGTTTGGGCTTGTAGATGTTATCAAAGAATCTTCAATTAATGGTTTAGACTCTCTTATTAAGCAAATAGAAAGAGCATTTAAGAATCCAAAGCATGAGTTTGAAAAAGTATCGTCTTTTAATACGCTAATTTTAGAGATTAAGGAATTGGTTAAAGAAAAAGATATAGACTTTGTGGTTATGGGAACAAAGGGAGCAACTGGAGCTAAAGAAGTGTTATTTGGCTCAAATACAGTTCAAGTATTTAAACATATAAAATGTCCTGTGTTAGCTGTTCCAGATAGTTTTGAGTTTGAAAAAATTCATGACATCTTATTCCCAACAGATTACGAAATTAATTATCAAGACCAACAGATAAATCCTATAGTTGAAATTGCAAAATTGTTTACTTCAAGAATCAACGTGTTGCATGTATCTTACGGCACAGATTTATTAGATGAGCAAGAACAAAACAAGGAAAAACTAGAAGTGTATTTTAAAAAT
This sequence comes from Flavobacteriaceae bacterium UBA3078, assembly GCA_002366675.1. Lineage (GTDB taxonomy): Bacteria > Bacteroidota > Bacteroidia > Flavobacteriales > Flavobacteriaceae > Xanthomarina. The sequence continues at coordinate 337 of DFBO01000131.1, read as the reverse complement.
ATTGCTCATTTATCTCATAATGTGAGTAATCAAGAGATAACTGAAGCAATTAATAGTTTTCAACAGAAAGCACGTATTAACTTATTGATAATGATAAATAATAAGCATTCTTTTTTTGAAAACTTATTTTTTAAGTGGACTGTTAATCAAATAGGTTTTCATCTTAACATTCCTTTTTTGGTTATCCCTTCAGACAGTAAAAATGTCATACACATTTAGTAGTAAGGTTATTAAGTATTGAATAACTGTTTTTAAACTTAATTTATGGAAGAACATATAGAAGTTATTAAATCTTCAGGCGAAAAGGTGAAGTTTTCATTAGAAAAATTACGAGCCA
>DFBO01000014.1 GCA_002366675.1 Flavobacteriaceae bacterium UBA3078 | reverse complement strand
CGTTGGGATGCACCAATTACAGATGCCGATAATTGGCCAAGATGTATTCAAATTGCTTGGCAATTGCATGATGACATGGGAAATTGTATCGAACATCAAGATTATTTAATCCAACCAGAAGGATTTAATATTCCTTATGATGCAGAGAAGATTCATGGTATCTCTACTGAATTAGCACAAGAACAAGGCGAACCTTTAACGGACGTTTTATTAAAGTTCAATGAAGCACTTGCTAAAACCAAATTTGTTGTTGGGCAAAATGTGAAGTTCGACCTCAATATTATGGGAGCAGAATTTGTTAGGGAAAACATAGTAAACCCTTTACAAGAACTTCCAGTTTTAGATACCTGTACAGAGCACACAGCATCACTTTGTCAGCTTCCTGGTGGACGCTATGGAAAATTCAAATTGCCAACTTTAACAGAGTTGCATCAGTTTTTATTTAATAAGCCTTTTGCTGAAGCGCATAATGCAACTGCAGATGTTGAAGCAACAACTAGATGTTTCCTTGAATTAATTCGACGTCAAGAATATACCAAAGAACAACTAGATGTTCAGCCTGATTATTTTAAGAATTTTTCAGAAGCGAACCCAAAAGAAATACAGCTTATTAATTTAAAGCACATCAACCTAAAACAGGAAAGTGCAAAAATTAATAAACGCCTCCAAGAGCAACAATCAGTAGATTTATCTGAAGCTGAAATTAAAGAAAACATTTCAGAAATGGCTGAAGCAGATTTTGTTCATCTGCATAACCATTCGCAATTTTCTGTACTTCAATCTACCATCAGTATTCCTAAACTTGTTGCAGTTGCAGCAGAACAAAATATGCCAGCTGTTGCCTTAACAGATCATGCTAATATGATGGGAGCTTTTCATTTTGTAAAAGCAGTTACAAATCATAATAAAACTGTTCAAGCTAAAAACAAACAAACCATTGAAAAAGGTGAATCTCCAACATTAAAGGAAATAAAACCTATTCTTGGTTGCGAATTTTTTGTTTGCGAAGATCATTTAGATAAATCTAGGAAAGACAATGGATATCAAATAGTGCTTCTCGCTAAAAATAAGAATGGCTATCATAATTTGGCTAAATTATCGTCTCATGCTTTTGTAGATGGGTTTTATTATTTACCAAGAATCGATAAAAAACTCATTCAGCAATACAAAGAAGACTTGATTGTTCTAACCGGAAACTTATATGGAGAAGTGCCTAGTAAGGTTTTAAATATTGGCGAGAATCAAGCAGAAGAGGCTTTACTTTGGTGGAAACAAGAGTTTGGTGATGATTTGTATATTGAATTAATGCGACATAATCAGGAAGATGAGAATCGTGTCAATCCTGTTTTGGTTGAATTTTCAAAAAAGCACAGTATCAAACTGATTGCATCTAATAACACCTATTATGCTAAACAGGATGATGCTAATGCACATGATATTTTACTTTGTGTAAAAGATGGCGAAAAACAAGCAACACCAATAGGTCGTGGTCGTGGTTATCGTTATGGGTTGCCAAATCAGGAGTATTATTTTAAATCTTCTGAAGAGATGAAAAACCTCTTTAAAGATTTACCTGAAGCCATTTCAAATATTCAAGAAGTAGTCGATAAAATTGAGCATTACCAACTTGCTAGAGAAGTGTTACTGCCAGCTTTCGATATTCCTGATGAATTTAAAAATGAAGAAGATGCCATTGATGAAGGCAAACGTGGTGAAAATACCTATTTAAAACATTTAACTTTTGAAGGTGCAAAAAAGCGCTACGGAGAAGACTTGTCTGATGAGGTTAAAGAACGTATAGATTTTGAATTAAGTGTTATTGAAAACACAGGATATCCAGGTTATTTCTTAATTGTTGAAGATTTTATTCGTGAAGCTAGAAAAATGGATGTCTCAGTTGGTCCTGGTCGTGGATCGGCTGCAGGTTCAGTTGTAGCCTACTGTTTATGGATAACTAATATTGACCCACTTAAATACGACTTACTTTTTGAGCGTTTTCTAAATCCAGATCGTATAAGTATGCCTGATATCGATATTGATTTTGATGACGAAGGAAGGAGTCGTGTTATGGATTATGTCATTGAAAAATATGGAAGCAATCAAGTAGCACAAATTATTACTTACGGAACCATGGCTGCCAAGTCATCCATTCGTGATACAGCCAGAGTATTAGATTTACCACTTTTTGATGCAGATAGAATAGCCAAGCTAATTCCTACCATGTCCAAGTTGCACAAAATTTTTGGAGCAGATGAAAAAGCTTTAAAAGGCATGTTTCGCTCTGAAGATTTGGAAAAAGTGAATCAGCTTTTAAATATTTCTGATGGTGAAGATCTGGAAGCTGAAACTGTTAATTTAGCTAGAACTCTTGAGGGTTCTGTTAGAAATACAGGAATTCATGCTTGTGGTGTGATAATCACTCCTGATGATATTACAAAGTTCGTTCCAGTAGCAACAGCAAAGGATTCTGATTTGTATGTCACACAATTCGACAACTCAGTTGTGGAAGATGCTGGTTTATTAAAGATGGATTTCTTAGGATTGAAAACGCTAACTTTAATAAAAGATACAGTAAAAATTGTTAAAGCCAAGCATGATGTTCTTTTGGATCCTGACACGTTTCCATTAGATGATGAAAAAACTTACGAACTCTTTCAAAAAGGAGAAACTGTTGGTGTTTTTCAATATGAATCTCCTGGAATGCAAAAACACCTTAAAGAATTAAAACCCACTGTTTTTGAGGATTTAATTGCCATGAATGCGTTGTATCGTCCAGGGCCTATGGAGTATATTCCAAGTTTTACCAGACGTAAACATGGTCAAGAAGATATTGAATACGATCTTCCTGCAATGGAAGAATACCTTAAGGAAACCTATGGAATTACCGTCTATCAAGAGCAAGTAATGCTACTATCACAGAAACTTGCAGGTTTTACAAAAGGTGAAGCCGATGTTCTTAGAAAAGCTATGGGTAAGAAGCAAATAGCTGTTCTTGATAAAATGAAACCACAGTTTATTGAGCAAGCTGGAGAAAGAGGACATGACAAGGACAAGCTTGAAAAAATATGGAAAGATTGGGAAGCATTTGCAAGTTATGCGTTTAACAAATCGCATTCCACATGCTATGCTTGGATTGCTTATCAAACAGCTTATTTAAAAGCACATTATCCAGCTGAATACATGGCTGCTGTTCTTTCTAATAACATGAACGATATTAAGCAAGTAACCTTCTTTATGGAAGAGTGTAAACGTATGCGATTAGATGTTCTAGGACCAGATATTAACGAAAGTTACTATAAGTTTTCTGTGAATCAAGATAATGCTGTTCGTTTTGGCATGGGAGCTATTAAAGGTGTTGGTCATGGCGCTGTAATTACCATTGTAAAAAACAGAAAAGAAGATGGACATTATAAATCGATTTTCGATTTTGCCAAACGCATTGATTTACGAGCAGCTAATAAAAAAGCATTTGAAAATTTAGCTTTAGCAGGAGGTTTTGATTGTTTTAAGGAAACGCATAGAGCACAATATTTTCACGATGATGGAGACGGAATTACATTTCTAGAAAAAGCCATAAAATATGGAGCCAAACACCAAGAGAACGAAAATTCTGCGCAAGTAAGTTTGTTTGGTGAAGCTAGCGATGTTCAAATAGCAGAACCTTTAGTTCCACCTTGTGAAGAATGGGGAACCATGGAAAAATTAGCAAGAGAAAAAGAAGTGGTTGGGATTTATATCTCTGGTCATCCTCTAGACGATTTTAGAATTGAAATGAAAACTTTCTGCAATGCTAATTTAGCGTTATTAAGAGATTTAGAGCCTTATGTTAATAGAGAATTGACATTTGGAGGTGTAGTTACAGATGTGCAACATAGAGTAAGTAAACAAGGAAAAGGTTGGGCATTGTTTACTATTGAAGATTATACAGATAGTTTCGAGTTTCGAATTTTTGGGGAAGAGTATTTAAAATTCAGGCATTTCCTTCTTAAAAACTCTTTCGTTTATGTAAAGATTTTTATTCGTGAAGGATGGGTTAATAGAGAAACAGGTAATAAAAGTGATCCAAGAGTCCAATTTAATAGTTTCCAATTGTTACATGATGTCATGGACGTTTATGCAAAGAAGCTGTCTATACAATTGCAAATTTCAGATTTACAGGAAACACGAATTTCTAAGCTGAAAGAATTATTTACCATGCATAAAGGAGATAATTTGCTGAACTTTATTATTTATGATACTGAAGAGCAAATAAAATTAAACATGTCAAGTAGAAGGCAAAAAGTTAAAATATCTCAAGAGTTATTAGATGAGTTGGAAAATAATGACGTACATTATAAGTTAAATTAGAAGCATAAAATTTTATAATAAATTCGGACAATTATGCCATAGTCAAAACAAATTGTCAGGTTGTAAGCTTTGGCAAAATTTTTGACTAATATTGTAATTAATAAACCGAAGTAGAACATATTAAATAATAAATTATGGCATTAGAAATAACAGATGCAACGTTTGAAGAAACAGTATTAAAAAGTGAAAAACCAGTAATGGTAGATTTTTGGGCAGCTTGGTGTGGGCCTTGTAGAATGGTTGGACCAATCATTGATGAAATTAGTAAAGAATACGAAGGTAAGGCTGTAGTAGGAAAAGTAGATGTAGATGCAAATCAAGAGTTTGCAGCCAAATATGGTGTTCGTAATATTCCTACAGTTTTAGTATTCCAAAATGGAGAAGTTGTTGGAAGACAAGTTGGCGTAGCACAAAAAAGTGCTTATAAGGAAGCTATCGATACGCTTTTATAAAATACTTTTTAAAAGAAAAGATAAAAGGTTTGCTTTAACGGCAAACCTTTTTTAGTTTAGGGACTTCATGGATTTACAACAAGAACTTAATAAAACTGGAGGATTTAAAAATCTTGATTTACTTGCTAAACAAGTGGTTGAAGGTTTTATTGCTGGAATGCATAAAAGCCCTTTTCATGGTTTTTCGGCTGAATTTGCTGAGCATAAAATTTATAATCAAGGTGAAAGCACCAAACATATAGATTGGAAACTCTATGCAAAAACAGATAGATTATATACGAAGCGTTACGATGAAGAAACAAATCTTCGTTGTCATTTAATTATAGACAATAGTAGTTCTATGCACTTTCCAGAACAGAAATCTTTTTCTATAGATCAATTAAATAAAATAGCTTTTACAGTTTTAGCTTCAGCGTCATTAATGCATATATTAAAAAAACAAAGAGATGCTATTGGATTGAGTGTTTATAGTAATTCATACGATTTTTATTCATCTGAAAAAGGGAGTGAAAGACATCATCAAATGCTATTGCATCAACTTAGTAATCTGGTATTGACTAAGCCAAAGGAAGTAGAAACTAATACCTATACTTATTTGCATCAGATAGCTGAAAAAATGAAGAGACGCTCATTAATCTTTTTCTTTACAGACATGTTGCAAACCTCTGTTGACCAAGATAAATTGTTTGAAGCATTAAGGCATTTAAAATATAATAAACACGAAGTGGTTTTATTTCATGTATTTGATAAAGAAAAGGAAGTGCTTTTTGATTTCGATAACAAGCCAAAACGTTTTGTTGATGTTGAAACTGGTGAAACTATAGACTTATATGCCGAAAATATTAAGGATAATTATAAACAAGCAGTTAGTAGTTATTTTGAAACTATAAAATTAAAATGTGGACAGTATAAGATAAAGTATGTTGAGGCAGACATAAATAAAAAGTTTGATAATATCCTCACTACCTATATGATAGAACGACAAAAGTTTATTTGAAACAAAAAACTTAAAAAAACTTAAAAAAACATTTGACATATTAAATAAGCAATGTATATTTGCCCTCGCAATAAAGCAACGGTCTGGTAGTTCAGTTGGTTAGAATGTCGCCCTGTCACGGCGAAGGTCGCGGGTTCGAGTCCCGTCCAGACCGCTAAAATTGCTAAAGCTCCGAGAGATTGGAGCTTTTTTTAGCAATAAAAATTAGTTGTGTTGTTTGACAGATGTAGTAGTCTGTCAATGGTAGTAAAGTTGATTTATCAGCTTTATCCAATGGAAAGCTTTCCTTTTTTCTTTATAGAAAATTGGGATGCTTTTTTGTTTTA
>DFBO01000021.1 GCA_002366675.1 Flavobacteriaceae bacterium UBA3078 | reverse complement strand
AAAATGATTCTTGAAGTTGAAGCACTTAGAAATAGTGATGGTCGCTTGCTTAAAAGTAAAAATTATGAAGTGTTTTTTGCTCCGAGTAAAAAAATTCCAAATATTATGTTTGAAATTGGACGATTACGCGAAATTACATTTAGAGAAGTTGGAGAAGGAACAAATGAATCTATTGATTTAGATAAATTTGATGGTTATTATCATCATTTATTTTTATGGGATGATGAAGCTAATTGTTTAGTAGGAGCTTACAGAATGGGTTTAGGAAAAAACATTTATAAAAAATATGGTATTGAAGGATTTTATGTTCAGTCACTATTTAAATTTGAGCCTGAATTATATTCAATGATGGAAAACTCTATTGAAATGGGACGCGCTTTTATCATTAAGGAATATCAGCAAAAGCCAATGCCGCTGTTTTTACTTTGGAAAGGAATTGTTCATATTACATTGCGTTATCCAAAGTATAAATATTTAATTGGTGGCGTAAGCATAAGTAATCAGTTTTCAAACTTTTCTAAATCGTTAATGATTGAGTTTATGAAGTCTCATTATTACGACCCATATATTGCACAATATATTCATCCTAAAAAAGAATATAAAGTAAAGTTAAATGATGCTGACAAAGATTTTGTTTTTGATGCAGCACAAGCTGACTTAAATAAATTTGATAGAGTTATTGATGAAATTGAACCGGGAGCATTGCGAATCCCAGTTTTAATTAAAAAATACGTAAAACAAAACGCATGTTTAGTTGCATTTAATGTAGACCCTAAATTTAATAATGCTGTTGATGGTTTAATGTATATAAGAGTAGCTGATATTCCTGAAAGTACGGTTAAACCCGTTATGGAAGAATTTCAAGCAGAATTAGAAAGCAGGGCAGAAAAAGAGAAAAATGAAGATGAAGTTAACGAAGATACTATACCTTAAAGTATGTAAGCTACAAATATAGAGGTTTTACTTTTTCAGTAAAAGGTGACAATTAGACGATTAATAAACAAATTTCTACAGTCTTACCTCTCTTGTAATGATGTAAGTGATTGACAGTCAGTCGTTATTGTTTTTTATATTAAAATAGGTTACGAGAACCTGAAACAAGTTCTGTTTGACATAGAGTTCCACTTTTTATACAGCTTTTTTTATGAGAAATATTAGTTTGCTAGCCTAATTTTGTGCTCTATAACAGATTGATTTATAATTCAATGTTTAATAACTCGTTAATTAAAGTTAATACTTTATTTACGACAGTAAACTACAGTATGAGTATAATAACTTTTACTTTTAAGGTATACATCCAACATGTGAATTCAGTTTAAATGCCTTTTATCTAAACAATTTATTTTTATGCTTAGAAAGACAATTTAATTACTTTAGTAAATCGTGTCAAATAGCTTAGTAAATTATGTAAAAGCCTTATTAAATCTTGTCATTACATAGGAGAAGTTTTGTTTTTATTGTACATAAAAATAAATAAAGAATGTACTATATTTTAGTAAATAATGTACAATTAATTTTAAGATATAGTAGTATAATTAGAATATGTATAAAACCGATTAAGAATAAGGCTTTTGAAGCTTTTATAAAAGTAGCAAAAAAATGTAAAATAAGACCTTTGTAATATTCTTTTTTAAACAATTTCTAGCTGAAAATATTTAAAATTCACAATGAGTTTAGAATAGTTTTTTTATGAAAAGATCATAATGCACATAAAAAAACCACGCTAATTAGCGTGGTTTTTTTTATTAAAATTTGTTTATGAATTTATTCGTTCCAAACCCATTCACCATTTTCTTTAATTAGATTTCTTATCACATCATTTGCACCATTATCATAAAGCAAATAAGTGATTAGGTATTTTTGACCTTCAGCAGCTGAAGGATCTAAATAATCTAAAAGAACATCTAATGAGTATAAAATTTGCTCATCAGACCAGTTATAATCATAATCAACATATTTGGCAAGATTTACTAAACTAACATTAGCAAATAATTCATTTCCTTCCAATGTATCAGCCATATATGCATAATCCGAACCTACTAAAGTATATTTTATGGTGTTATCTGGAACCCAAGCATTTCCATCATATCCAAATTGTAATTCTGTACTTATTGTAGAACTATAAGATACCCATTCACCATCTATTTTAGTGTATAAATTACCACGCACTTGTGCACCGCTTGAACTAGAATAATAGTCATATGCTACATCTAATTCAGTTCCTTCTAATGCATAAGGGAATTTTAATTTTAAAAATGTTGGTAAGTAATCATTTGGAGGTGTTGAACTTCCAAAGTTATTATATTTACCTGGTTGACCATATTCTTCACCCATTGAGTCAAAATCATCACCACTTACTAAGTAAAATCTATCTGGAGCAGTTACCCAAGATCCACCTTCATATGAGAAACTTGTTACTTTAGCTTCTTTATCTCCAATTACTTCATCATCTAAGTCATCATTACTCATAATAGCTGACCAAGTGTTTGCAACACGGACACCATCTACTGTTCCTGTTGGAATATTACTTGATTGACGAAAAGCAACTGCAGAAATTGCATTTCCTGCTGAACCTGTGTTAGTTGCTTCAGTTGATTCTGGCTCAGTTGATTCTGCTGTTGTAAGTACATATAAATTTGATGTACCAGTAGCTATGTCATAGGAAGATACTAATAGATACGTAGTATTTAAATCAAAAGGCGTAGTACCGTAAGTTAAAGTAGATGAACTAGCTCCAATACCAAATAAAATTTTACCAGATCCATTATCCTTAGCTCCAACTCTTGATCTAAATTGAGCATAAGGTTGAGTGTCAGGAGCTTCCATTATATGGAAAAAATAATTTCCAGACCCAACAGAGCTTAAATTAACTAAAGCACTTGCATATACTTTTCCAGAACTTATAGTTGTAAATTCACTATTTATGTCCTCACTGTTAGATGGATTTATTGTTATAGAGCCTCCTGTATTAGAAGTTGGGTAATCTACCATAGATAAACTTGTTGTAGCATAACCTACAGCCGTAGAACCTGAATGTGCAGTCCAATTCGTTGTGATTGAAGTTAAACCACCAGCCGTTGCTCCATAATCAAAATTTTCTTCTAGAGAAACAGTAGGAGTAACTGTATAAGCACTTCCTGTAAATTGAAAATATTTTGCTACAGCATAATCTCCTTCGTCAGCATAATCAATATTATCAGCAAGTATATCAGCTAAATAATTTGCAGGAGTTGCATCAGATTGGAAACCTAATAAATCACTTCCTCCAAAAGTATAATCATCTTGATCTAAATTATAATCTTGTACTCCAAAAGCACTTCCAATATATAATTGGTAACCAATTAATATAGAAGAGTTTTTTGCCCAATAATCATATTTACTATTACTTGAAATAAAACTTGGTAACAATGTTTTAGCTTCATCTTCTGAACTAAAACTTCCATAAGATAAGCCTAAAGCTGTATAGTCATCACTATTTAGTGTGTATTCGTCACTTCCAACTATACCTCTAGGGTCTTCCGTAGTACCTTGGGCATCCAATTCATCATATACATCATCCATAGGATCGCAGCTTGTAAATACCAAGCCTAAAACTAGTATTAAATAAATTAATTTTTTCATAATTATATATTTTTAAAATTTAAGTTTTGCGCTTATGTTAAAAGTTCTTCCATATCCGTACCATACTGTAGCAGAATTAGCCATATGATTATTACCATCTCTTGCATCTGCAATATACTCTGTGTTAAACACGTTATTCATTCTAGCTGTTAGTGTTGTGTCAAATTCACCAAATTTAAAACCGTATCTAATACTTGCATCAAAAATCCCATAATCTGGAGCTTTCCATGATTGATCCGTATCTGAAGCACTTGTTCTATTATTAGGTTCAAAATCTGCATAATAATCACCAAAATAGTTATAATCTACTGTAAAATGAGTTTTATCCATTAGCTCATAATCTAAACCTAGGGCTGCAGTTGTTTGAGCGGCATCACCTACTTTTAAATCTTTTATATATAAATTGTATGGATCTCCAACAGGATTTTGGCTGTCATCAAATATCTGAACATCTTCAACATTATTAGTCCAAGTCCAATCTCCAAGAGAAAGCATACCCGTTAAAGTAAGTTCATCAGAAGCTCTATATACAGCATCAAATTCAATACCTTGGTGAAGTGCATTAACACCTAATAAGTTTACAAAATAATCCACATTATTTGCTGAGAAATTATCAGTAAATGTTCTATCATCCCATTGGGTTCTATATAAGTTTACGTTAAAAGATAAATTATCATTTCTGTAGCCATAACCTAATTCAGCACTAAATATTTTTTGGTTTTCTGCATCTTCATTAATATTATCAATTTCATTATCATAACTTAAGAATACAGCATCAAATCCACCTGCTTTTTCAAAATATCCAATATTAGCAAAAACATTATGGTTATCGGTTAAGTTATAATTTGCTCCACCTTTAACACCAAAACCTACAAAGCTATATTTATCAGTTTCTTGATTTGGGTCACTATCTAAATAATTGAAGTAATCTATTCTTTTATATGAACTATTAGATACAGATGCTGATAAAAAAGTTGATAAATTGTCTTTATCATACTCTAATTGAGTAAATAAACCTTGCCATCCAACTTCACCGTCGTTCCAATAGTCACGTTTATCACCAACTTTTAAAGCTCTATTTGGGTTGTTAACATCATTATCATCATCAGCAAAAGAACCTCCTAGTAAATCATCAACTACAGAAAAGTGTTTTCCAGTATATGTTCTTAAATCAATACCAGCAACAAAAGCAAGATTATCATTTAAATCTGTTTTAAACGTAGATAATATACCATACCACTCATGGTCATTTCTTGAAGCTCTTATATAAGCTGCAGAACCTAAACCTTGAGCACCTCTTTCTCTATTAATATCAACAATATTATCTAAATCAACTGGTTGATCATCCCCACCTAGTCTAACATTAAACAAACTTGTATCTTCACCTGCAGTACCGCTTCCTCCACCAGTACCCCAAGATGCATAAAGAGCTGTTGATAAATTTGATTTATCACTAATTGTCCAATAGTGGTTTAAAGATGTTTGAGATTTGTGATAAAAGTTATTTTCTATTGAATATGCAGCACCGTTTTTAATTCCCCAATCTGGGTTAAATTTAATTCCACTTTCTGCATTTCTATAAGTTTCTATAGAACTTCTGTTTTGTCTTTGTCCGTGTTCTTGTGGAGCACCAAAAGACGTGAATGATAATTTGTGATTATCCCCTAATTGTTTAGAAATATTTACAAAATAATTATAACCTTCAAATTCAGTTCCATCAACATATCCATTTCCTTTTGTTTTAGCTCCGGATACTGTTACTGCAAACCCATTATCTAATAATCCAGTTGAAACAGTTGCTCCGTATTTTTGGTAACCATCATTACCAACACCAACAAAAACATTACCACCTTTTTCAATATCTGTAGTTTTAGATAAAATATTAATAGTACCACCAATAGAAGGTACAGCAACTTTAGAAGCACCTAAACCTCTTTGAACCTGCATAGCACTTGTTACATCAGCTAAACCTGCCCAGTTACTCCAATAAACCCATCCGTTTTCCATATCATTAACAGGAACACCATTAATCATTACAGCTACATTTGAAGATTCAAAACCTCTTAAGTTTATTCTACTATCTCCAAAACCACCACCTGATTTAGTAGCATACACACCTGGTGTAGATTTTAAAATTTCAGGAAACTCCTGAGACCCTAATTTGTTTTCAATAACATCAGCCCTAACCGTTGAAACAGCAACTGGTGTTTTTCTATCAACAGCAAAAGATGTTGCTGTAATAATAATTTCATCTAAAGATTCTGCAGATGGAGCTAATGTAATAGTTCCAAAATCTTTGTTTCCATTAAATGATAAAGATTTTGTTTGGTATCCAACAAAAGAAACTAAAATAGTACCGTTAGTACTTG
>DFBO01000148.1:12233-14456 GCA_002366675.1 Flavobacteriaceae bacterium UBA3078 | reverse complement strand
ACAGGAACTATAAAAGCTGGTGAAGGATTTACAATGAAAGGTATTACTGATACATCTGACGATTTAACACTTGAACAAAATTATGTATATCAAGGAAAACCTAATAATGGAGACATTTCTTTAGATTTGACTAATGGTAACGACTACCTAGTAGGAAACCCTTATGCTTCTGCAATAGATGCAGATCAATTTATATTAGATAATGGTCCTGTTATAGATTATACAGATCCAGGAGGAATTCCAGAAACAGATCCATTAATTAGTGGTACACTTTATTTCTGGGAACATTGGGGAGGAGGCTCTCACACGCTTGCTGACTATCAAGGTGGTTATGGAACATACAATTTATCTGGTGGAACACCAGCTGCCGCTTGGGGAACTCCAGATCCAGATGTTGCACAAGTAGGAACAGGAACCAGAGTTCCAGGTCAGTACATTGGTGTAGGACAAGGGTTCTTTGTTACTGGAGAAAGTACTGGAACCATTAAGTTTAATAACAATCAACGTATCTTCCAAAAAGAAGGTAGTAGCTCTTCTATTTTTATAAGACAAACAACTACTGAGAACAATACAGATTCAAGAATGAAAATTCGATTAGGCTTTAATTCTGTAAACACAATTCATAGACAATTATTATTGACTGAAGATTCTAGAGCTACTTTAGGAGTGGATTGGGGATTCGATGGTGTACAATATCAAAACCAAATGGACGATATGTATTGGATGCTTGAAGATGAAAAATATACCATTCAAGGTGTTCAAACTTTTACTGAAAGTACAGTATTACCATTAGGTATACACACTAGAGATACTGGAATGAATAATATAACAATAGATATTTTAGAAAACATTCCTAGTGATTTACAAATCTATTTACATGATAAAGAATTAGATATTTATCACAATTTAAGAGATAGCAAGTATGAAATCCATCTTGTGGCTGGTGAATATTTAGATCGTTTTGAAATAACTTTTGCAGATAGATTATTAAGTGTTGAAGGAAATGAATTATTAAATGAGCTTCAAGCTGCATATATAAACAGTAGTGAAAGTATTATGATTCATAATCCTAAGATGATTAATATTAAATCGGCTGAATTAATAAATACTATTGGACAATCTATTTATAAATTTGATAATATTAAAACTGAATTAAGCACCGAGATTAAAACAAGCAAATTAAGTGTTGGAACTTATATTATTAAGCTTCAAACTGAAATAGGCGTTATAAATAAAAAAGTGTTAGTTAATTAAATTGATTGCCCCAAATCTATCATAAATTCAACTATGCTTTTGATTGGAGTCCTGGAAATTTTTTCAGGGCTTCTTTTTTTAATTAAACTTTGAAATTACTTCTTTTAATGAAAGTTTAAATTGTTCACCTGTAGTCATGTTTTTTAATGTAAAACTTTCAGCTTTCAATTCCTCCTCACCCACTAAAACAACAAAAGGAATGTTGCGTTTATTAGCGTGATTCATTTGCTTTTTCATTTTAGCAGCATCTGGATACAATTCGGCATTAATATTATTTAATCTTAACTGCTTAATAGCTTTTAAACTAAACAATGCTTCAGTTTCTCCAAAATTAATAAATAGCAAATCGATGTTTTTTGAAACCGTTTCAGGAAACAACCCAAGTTCCTCTAAAACCAGATAAATTCTATCCAATCCAAAACTTATTCCTACTCCACTTACATCTTTAAGCCCAAAAATGCCTGTAAGATCGTCGTATCTTCCACCACCACCAATGGAACCCATTTGTACGGTTTCTGGTGCCGAAACCTCAAAAATAGCTCCTGTATAATAATTCAAGCCACGTGCCAATGTTACATCTAATTGCAAGGTTGCAGTTTGTAAACCAAGTTCTGTTATGGCTTTATCTATAAACTCTAATTCTTCAATCCCATTTTTGCCTTCTTCAGATGTATTTAAAATAGTTTTTAACTGTTCTACTTGAGATTTAAAAGAACCAGAAAGTGTAAATAAAGGTTGCAATTTTTCAATACCATCTTTAGAAATTCCTTTTTCAAGCATTTCTTCTTTTACTTTCTCCTCGCCTATTTTATCTAGCTTATCTAAAGCAACTGTAAAATCAATTAATTTATCACTAGCTCCAATAACTTCGGCTATACCAGATAGAATTTTACGGTTGTTAATCTTTATAGTTACACCTTCTAGTTTCAAAGCCGAAAAAACAGCATCGTATAATTGTACAAACTCTAC
>DFBO01000148.1:0-12146 GCA_002366675.1 Flavobacteriaceae bacterium UBA3078 | reverse complement strand
ACATATCGTGCAAATGGCACTGTTAAGTCGTAGCGAAGTGCTTTTTCAGAGATTTTAGAAGTAATGGCATTAGAATCTTTTGTGGAATAAAGTTTATCATCAACTTTTTTAAAATAATCTCCAGAATTCAGAATTTTAAAGATCAGTCTATCGCCTTCATCTCCATATTTTCCCATTAAAGTATCAGAGTTTTCAAAGCTTGGCGTTTCTATAGGCTGAAAGCCATACAATTCAAATTGGGTTTGAATGGTATTAAATATGTAATTGCGTTTTGCTACTTGTTCTGGAGTAAAATCTCTTGTTCCTTTAGGAATGCCTGGTTTTTGTGCCATAATATTTCCCACGAAAGTGGAAATCTCTTTAAAATTATACTAAATCTTTAACAAAAATAAAGAATTAAACGCGTCTACTGGAGTTTTCTAATAGAAAAATTCGTCGTTTTAATAGATAAGATTCTTGCTTTTGCAAGAATGCATTAATTAATTAACTTATCGAAATAAGAAAACAAATTACCTTTAGTAATAACGCTACCTTGCTGAATTAACTTAAATTTATCTGCATTTTTATCGCTAGTGTAGTCTTTTCTGGCTTGCGAAAATTCCACATCATCATCCATTAAGTTTTCACGCAACCAATTAAAACCATCTGTAGTTGTTAAATCTATTGGGTTTTTTATTTTAATGGCTATTAAGTGCATGTTCTCTTCATTTAAGTTAAATAAATGAATTTGTTGAGGAGAAACATGCTCTAAATATTCAACTTTAGACAAGACACCTTCCCAAACCAAATCGCTAAACACATCTAATTCTTGTTCAGCAACGTCAGGCTTATCCACTTTAATTTCTTCCCATTCTGTAGCAGTAATGGTTTGCGATGCAAGAAAGTTTATAAACTCCTTATGTAATTCTTCAAATTGTTCTTTTGTTAATCTGGCGTACTTCATGCTAAAAAAATTAAAAAAAAAGCCCCAACAATGTTGAGGCTTAAAATATGTTAATCAACCTTATTAGGCTTGAGCAATAACTTCGAAAGGTAATTCGAAAGTAACTTCTCTATGTAAACGTATAACAGCATTATACTTTCCTAAACGTTTAATATTACCACCAATAATGTTGATGAATTTTTTATCTACTGTATGACCTGCTTTTTCAAAAGCATCAACTAAGCCTGCTTTAGTAATAGAGCCAAACAATTTATCTCCAGCTGAAGCACCTTCAGTAGCTTTTGCTGGTATTTTAATTTCTAGTCCTTTAATTGCTTCTGCCATTTTATTAGCATCTTCAATTATTTTCTTTTCTTTATAAGCACGTTGCTTTAAATTTTCAGCTAATACCTTTTTTGCAGATACAGTAGCTAAAATAGCTTGCTTTTGTGGAATTAAAAAGTTTCTACCATAACCGTTCTTAACCGTTACAACATCGTCTTTAAATCCTAAGTTTTCAACGTCTTGTTTTAATATAAGTTCCATTGTTATGAGTATTTTATTTTAATAAATCGGCCACATAAGGCATTAATGCTAAATGACGTGCTCTCTTTACAGCAACAGATACTTTTCTTTGGTATTTTAAAGAAGTTCCTGTTAAACGTCTTGGTAAAATTTTACCTTGTTCATTTACAAAACCTAATAACCAGTCTGCATCTTTATAATCTACATACTTGATTCCAGATTTTTTGAAACGACAGTACTTTTTATTCTTGTTCGTTTCTATATTTAAAGGCGTTAAATATCTAATTTCTCCGTCCTTTTTTCCTTTTGCTTGTTGTTCTATAGATGACATAATTACGCTTTTTGTTTAAGTTTTTCTCTTCTTCTCTCTGCCCAAGATATAGCATGTTTATCTAAAGTAACAGTTAAGTAACGCATAAAACGCTCGTCACGTCTAAACTCTACTTCTAATGGATTGATTACCTCTCCATCTACTTGATACTCAAATAAGTGGTAAAACCCACTTTTTTTGTTTTGAATAGGGTAAGCTAATTTTTTTAGTCCCCAATCTTCTTTTGCTACCATCTTTGCTCCTTTAGAAACAAGAAAATCTTCGTATTTCTGTACTGTTTCCTTTATCTGAGTTTCAGATAAAACGGGATTCAAGATGAAAACAGTTTCGTAATGATTCATATTAAATATATTTTATTGTTAAAAATTGGGTGCAAAAATAGGAATATTATTTATATATTACAACATAAACTATACAATATTTTGCCCTAAACTAGCACTAAATTTATATGTTAAAATATGTTAAAACAAACCTTTTGCCGATGTTTTTTGGTTTTTAACCGAATTTTTTGTACTATTGTCGATATCTTAACCTAAATAAATTATAATGTTATGACTTTAAACTGTGTAGTAGTTGACGACTCAGCGATTCAACGTCTCTCAATTGTTAAGTTAATTGAAAATCACCCTTCTCTTAACCTAATTGCTGAATACAACAGTGCCCTAGAAACAAAAAACGGTCTTAATACACATAAGGTAGATTTAATATTTTTAGATATTGAAATGCCTGTATTAAACGGATTTGAACTTTTAGACGTACTAAACAACAAACCCCAAATTATCTTTGTTACTGGAAAAACTGAATATGCTTTCAAAGCATTTAATTATGATGCGACCGATTATTTGCATAAACCTATAACTAAAGAACGTTTTAATACAGCTGTCGATAAAGCTGTTGAACAACACAAATTAAAACTAGATTTTAACGAAACTGAAGGCGAACACATTTTTGTGAAAAGTAACCTGAAAAAACGTAAAGTCTATATTAAAGATATTAAATGGATTGAAGCTCTTGGAGACTACGTAAAACTAGTAACTGAAGAAACTAGTCTTGTGGTACTTTCAACAATGAAAGCTTTTGAAGCTGAATTGCCAGAAGGTAAATTTTTAAGGATTCATAAATCCTATATTGTTAATCTAGATAAAATTGATAGATTTAACAGTAAGAATGTTGAAGTTGGCGCTTACGAAATTCCTTTAAGTAGAAATAAAAAGACCCAACTTGTTGATGCATTAAATAACAATGTTACTTAATAAGCATCAACATTTAAGATTACTCTTACAGCCCTAAAATCTTTTACATTGAGGAAGCTATTATTAATTTTAATAATAGCTTTTTTCGTTTTAGAAATAGATTGTTTAGGCGGTATTTTAACTATAATATGTTTAATAAATTGATTTCTTATTCTTGAAACTGGAGGAAACTCTGGACCTAACACATTAGACTTAAAAACCATTCTTAATGATTTAGCATACCAATCTGCTCCGAAATTTACTTTATTATAATCTCTGTGTTTCAATGTTATTTTTATTAGCCTATAATTGGGTGGATACTTAAAATTTAAACGATCGTCCATTTGTTCCTGATACATCTCTAGATATGCATTCATTGATACTTGCTGCAAGATTTTATGAAATGGATTATAGGTTTGAATTAGCACTTTGCCTCGTTCTTTAGTCCTTCCGGCTCTACCAGAAACTTGAAGCATGAGTTGGAAACTACGCTCATGTGCTCTAAAGTCGGGAAAATTAAGCATATTATCAGCATTCATAATACCAACTAGTTTTACATGCCTAAAATCTAATCCTTTTGTTACCATTTGGGTACCAATTAGTACATCAACTTCTTTTTGCTCGAATGAAGTAATTATTTTTTCGTAACCATATTTCCCTCTGGTTGTATCCAAATCCATTCTAGCCACTTTATAATCTGGAAATAGCTCTTTTACTTCTTCTTCTACCTGTTCTGTTCCAAACCCTTTATTATCTAAATCCACACTACCACAAGCTTCACAAGATTTAATCATGACAGAATGATAACCACAATAATGACACCTTAACTGATCTTTATATTGATGATAAGTTAAACTAACATCACAATTTGGACATTGTGGCGCATGACCACATGTATTACACTCAATAATTGGCGAAAACCCTCTCCTATTTTGAAATAGGATAACCTGGTGTCCATCTTTTAAAGTAGCTTCCATTTCTTCAATCAAGGTGTCGCTAAAATGTCCTGTCATGCGCTTACGCTTATGTTTGTCCTTTATGTCTACCAATTCTATATCTGGCATTAATACGTTATTAAAACGAGTATGCAATTCTACCAAACCATATTTATTCTGCTTAGTATTGTAGTAACTTTCTAAACTAGGTGTTGCAGAACCTAATAAGGTTTCACATTTAAATAAATTAGCTAATACTATAGCTGTATCTCTAGCATGATATCTTGGTGCAGGATCAAATTGTTTGTATGAAGATTCATGCTCTTCATCAACAATAATTAAACCTAAATCATGAAATGGTAATAATACAGATGAACGAGCTCCTAAAACTATTTGAGCTTTATGTGAATTATTTAAAACCTGATTCCAAACCTCAACACGTTCTTGTGATGAATACTTAGAATGAAAAACTGCAATTTTTTCTCCAAAATAATCTTGTAACCTGGTTACTAATTGCGTTGTCAATGCTATCTCAGGAACCAAATAAAGCACCTGTTTGTTATTCTTTATAACTTCATCAATCAGTTTGACATAGATTTCTGTTTTTCCTGAAGAGGTCACACCATGCAACAAAGTAATACTGTGTGTCTCAAACGAAGATTTAATTTCCTGACAGGCTGTTTTTTGAGCCTCATTTAACTGCTTTAATGGATTATTCTCTTCACCAGAATATTGAATTCTATCTGTTTGCATAAAATATTCTTCCAGTACATTTTTATCAATTAAAGTCTTTACAATAGCTGAAGATGCCTGGCTCCTATCAATAAGTTCAGAGGCTTTTATGGGCTTTTTTGTTTGTGCAGAAATCGAGAAAAGTGTCATAACAACTTCTCTTTGTTTAGGCGCTCGACTTAAATCATCTAACAACTCTTGTAGTTTCGTTTGTGTTGAAAAATTAGTATGCAACTTAACATAGCGAACTAATTTCGGTTTGTATTTTTCGTAAATTTCTTCTTCAACTGTAACGACTTCCTTTTCTATTAATCGTTTAATAACTGGTAAGACACTTTTATTATCTAAAATACTTATAACATCTTGTATCTTAAGTGAAGATTGATGTTGCAACGCTTCGTAGATTAAAAACTCATCGTCTTTCAAGTCTAAATCTGAAATTATTGTCGCTGTATTTCTACTTATTATCGTTTCACTTTCAAGTATAAAAGCACTTGGCAGAGCAGCTCTCATGACATCTCCTAAAGTGCACATGTAATAATCAGAAATCCATTGCCAATGGATTAACTGATTTTGAGTTACTATAGGTATTTCATCCAATATTTGATGAATATCTTTTGCGTCATAAACCAATGGTTTATTCGTATGAATACTAAATACTAAAGCTGTGTAAATTTTAGATTTTCCAAATGGTACAGACACTCTCATTCCTGGTTTTAAAAAACCAGCCTCTGCCTCTGAAATACCGTAGGTAAATTGCTTAGGCAAAGGAATAGGAAGTATGACGTCTATATAGTGCAATGGTGTTTAGTGTTTCCTCCTTCGCTAAAGCTTCGGAAGGATAAATTAATTAGTTTGTTAATGTTTGGTAAAAATACTCTTTTTAACTTTCTATACGTTCCCAATATTGAGTAGCATAGAAAAATGAAATATAGCCTCTAACCATTAAAACATCATGATTGTCCTCATCTAAAGACAATCTGCATTTATATGATTTTCCATCTTCAGGATCGAAAATGGTTCCGTTTTTATAGTAAACGCCTTCTTTAGTAAGATTTTTTATAATGGTTAAACCTAAAACTGGTTTGTTATATTCTTCACCTGGACAGGTATTACAAAGCGCATCTTTATCTTTTTCATTATAAATATCTATTATTTTTCCAAAAACTTGACCGTTTTGCTTATAAATTTCGACGGTAGATTTAGCCTCTCCAGATTGATCATCTATGGTTCGCCATTTGCCAAATATATCTTGAGAATTTACAGTAAATGAAACGAATAAAAATACAAAGGCTATTTTATACATGTAATGAATTATTTATTTTTCTTAATCTATTCAAGGATGCATTAAGCTCATACCCTAAAAGTAAAATATTTGAGTTTAACCATAGATAAAACATTAAAATTAATAAGGCTCCTATGGAGCCATAAAGCTCATTATATTTAGAGAAGTTTTCTATATAGACACCAAATAAATAGGAACTTATAATAATAAGTATGGTTGTAAATATAGCTCCAACAGAGAAAAATTTAGACTCTCTACCTTCGGTTGTTCCAAAATAATATAAGATGGCAGTTGCTAAATAAACCATAATTACAAAAAAGATATACTTAGCAACCAAAAACCAAAATTGATTATTTTCTTTTTCTAAAATTCCATAATTTTCTAAGTTTCCAATAACATAAATCTGGAAATAACCTAAAACAACAACTGTTAGTATTGACAAAAAAGCTAAAATTAACGCGACTCCTAATGCATATAAATATTGCCTTATTACATTACGAGTAAGCTGCTCATGATAAGAATTTTCAAATCCAGAAAACACAGCACTAATGCCATTTGCCATTAATAAAACAGAAGCTAAAAACACAGTAGAAATAAGTCCTCCGCTTTGTGAATCTTCTATGTTTTCAAAAATATTTTTAAAGAAGAAATCTGATGTAGTTGGAGGCAAAAATGAATTCAGAAAATTTAAAAATTCAATTTTAAAATCGTCAATTGGAATTATTGGAATTACAATTAATATAAACAACAAAAAAGGAAATAAGGCCATAAAAAAACTAAAGGCAATGGCACCAGCTCTTGTGGTAAGAGCTCCCTTAACAATTCCTGTAATATATAATTCAATTAAATCGTAAAACGAAAGACCTTCTAAACCTGGAAGTTTAATTTGTTTAAAAAAACGCACAGCTAGATTTATTACTGGAATTTTGTCTAGTTTATCTTCAATAGGTTTAGTCATTAATATATTCTAATCTAAGGTGTTTTATCTAATTTACAGCTTTCAAGCTTAAATCCATATTGTAAACAGAATGAGTTAATGCACCAGATGATATATAATCTACACCACATTCTGCATAATTTCTAATAGTTTTTTCATTAATTCCTCCTGAAGATTCTGTTAAACATGTATCTCCAATTAGAGCAACTGCCTTTCTAGTCTCTTCATAATTAAAATTATCTATCAAGATTCTATAAACTCCATCTGTTTGTAAAATTTCTTTAATTTCATTTAAATCTCTTGCTTCAACAATAATTTTTAAATCTCTATTAGTCTCTTTTAGATAATTCTTGGTTTTATTTATTGCTTTTGTAATGCCTCCAGCAAAATCAATATGATTATCTTTAAGCATAATCATATCGTATAATGCAAATCTATGGTTTTCTCCTCCTCCAATTTTTACAGCCCATTTTTCTAATGCTCTAATTCCTGGAGTTGTTTTTCTGGTATCTAATATTTTAGTTCCTGTTCCATCTAACAAATCAACAAATTGCCTCGTTTTGGTAGCAATAGCACTCATTCGCTGCATTGCATTAAGCACCAATCTTTCAGATTTTAAAATGGACTGAGATGAACCTTCAACATAAAAAACGATGTCTCCATGTTTAACCTGAGATCCATCTTCAATAAGTGTTTCGATTGTTAAATTTTCATCTATATATTTAAACACTTCTTTTGCAAACTCAACACCTGCAATAATACCATTGTCTTTAACTAACAACTTGGCTTTTCCTTTAGCTGAGGCTGGAATACAAGCTAACGAACTATGATCTCCATCTCCAACATCTTCTCGAATAGCATTGGAAATTATTAACTTAATCTCTGTATTGAATTGTTCTTTACTAATCATACAACGAATTATTTGCAGTAAAAATACTAATAGAAAAACAAATTAATTGCATTCTAAATTCATAATTATAATTATAATGTAAATTTGTGACTCAAACTTTGTTTTTCTGGGATTGTCCCCTCGAGCGCAGTCGAGAGGTAACACAAAGGTCTCGACTGCGCTCGACCAAACAACATTATGCAGATAAAACTTCTTGCTATTGGCAAAACAGATAATAAGCAACTTCAAGCATTAATTGATGATTACCAAAAACGCTTAGGTTATTATATTAAATTTGAGTTTGAAATAATTCCAGATTTAAAAAAGACTAAAAACTTAAGTGAAGAGCAGCAAAAACGAAAAGAAGGTGATTTGATTTTGAATAAGCTTCTACCACAAGATGTTTTAATTTTACTAGATGAAAACGGAAAACAATTACATTCCGTTGGTTTTTCGGAACACTTGCAAAAACACATGAACTCAGGTATTAAACAGCTTGTTTTTGTAATTGGTGGACCTTATGGTTTTTCTGAACCGGTTTATAAAAAAGCTCATGGGAAATTGTCTTTATCTAAAATGACTTTCTCACATCAAATGATTCGATTATTTATAATTGAACAACTTTACAGAGGCTTTACTATTTTAAGAAATGAACCTTATCACCATCAATAACGTTCAAATTCCGCGTCTGCAGACAGGTAAGTAAAACTAAATTCTAGGTGAAACTGAAAACTAAAAAATCATGAGTTTACTAATTAGTTAACTCATGATTTAATATTTGTTTAAAAAACTTTAAATCCTAATGCGCAGAAAAAGTGTGCTTTCTTTTCTTTAGCTGAATATCCAAATCGTTAATAGTTTCTTTTACTGCAGCTTCAAAATTTTTCTCGGTTGAGGTAGCAAAGATTCTAGGCCCAGGTAAACTTAATTCCATATTACAAATTTTACCTTGCTCCTTTTGGTTGTTATCTTGTTTAAAAAACACATCGCAACTAATTAGCCAATCGTATTTTTTTGCCAGTTTTTCTAATTTTTCAGTTGTATATTTTGATAAAGATTCGCTAGAATCCATATTTACGTATTGAATGATAATATTCATAGTGTTAATATTTTTTTTTAAAATTTAATAGATAACAATATTAAAATAAAATAGGACAAATCAAAATGATATATGTCATATTCTATCCAAAAAATAGGACAATTATTTAATTATTGGAATTGAAGAATTTCAATAAAGCATGTAGAGGTAAAAAGTTGTTAATCTAATTTAGACTAAACTAGCCATACTCATTTGTATATCGTTGTTATGAAAGAAATCAATAATAAAAAGAATGATTTGAATTTTCAAATAAATAGCAAGTCCAAAAAAGATTCCGATGAGTATATTTTCGGCACTTTTTTCTGCATTAAAGATGGTGTTGGTTTTCATAATAAATACAATTAAATAGTTGAGCTATTAACTAGTAAAAACGATATTTATATGATTGATGATGAACAATATACAAAAATACATCGAAATGTATTAACAATTTTTTAACAATTCAAAAAAATAACATATAAAATCTTTTATTAAAGAAAGAAAACACTTGCCAATATCACCAGTTTCTAGACAATAATGCTATATGACTTGGTACAGAAGAATTATAAGAACATAAATCTGTTGCTATCTTTCTAGCCTCCTCTCCTGCTTCGACAAAAGTATAAGTCATCATTCTGCCATTAATATGGTGCTGTAAAAAACTTGATGAAGTGTTTTTGCTTCCCTATAAAGAAATGTTTCCATTGGCAAACTAAAATTATCCATAAGTCATGTGGTTGATTTCTTAAAGGCACTAAAGTCTAATTAATTACATTGGCATCCATAACACCAAGCTCAATTGAACCACAAAAAGAAACATAAATGGAATAACTAAATATCCCATAACATCTCTAGATTGGAGTTTTGTTCCCATTCCCATTACTGGAATAATAAGCAGTAAGAAAAAAGGCTGCAATAAATTTGTAAGCGATTCGCCATAAGCAACTGCTAATGAAGCTCTTGAAATCATGGCAGAAATTTCAGCTTCTGGCAAACCAACTCCAATGTTTTGAATGGCTGATATTAAACTTGGACCTACAACAGCAAATTCGCCACCAGCAGATGGGATTGCAAAATTAACTAGTCCACCAATAAAAAAAGCATACATTGGATAGGTATCTATTGTGGCTATAGAAGAAATTCCTTTAGCTAAATATTCACCTAAACCAGTATAAATCATAATACCCATAATGCCTGCATAAAATGGATATTGAAAAAGAATTCCTGAAATATTTTTACTTGACCTTTGCATTGCTATACAATATCGTAAAGGTGTTTTGTGAAGTAATAAGCCAAAAATAATAAATGTAAAAATTATGATATTAAAATTAAGCTCTAACCCTTTTGTTGCAAAATAATAAACAATATATGAAAGCCCCATGACGACTATTAGTCCTGACAACAAGAAACTATTGTTGAAATAATCTGAATAGGCCCTAAAAGGTAGTTTCATACTCAAAGCTTCGTTTTTAATACTTTTTTCAGATTGAAT
The DNA here is from genome assembly GCA_002366675.1 of Flavobacteriaceae bacterium UBA3078. Taxonomy (GTDB): domain Bacteria; phylum Bacteroidota; class Bacteroidia; order Flavobacteriales; family Flavobacteriaceae; genus Xanthomarina. The sequence goes on along the minus strand of DFBO01000148.1, from coordinate 1,788 downwards.
ATCACCAGAAGAAGTATATAACTCTTTAAGTTCTTTGATTTGTTTTAATTTTGAGCCTACCATCATCATAAATAAAGGCATTAAAACTAAAAACGATGCGATAATAGCATAATTTAAATAAGAATTTAATGTGTAAGTTGTTGGAATAATTTCTGATAAAACTTGAGCTTCAATTAAATAATTACCTTCAGTATTTAGTAATAAAGGAATTGTACTAGATAAGCCCGTAACCCAACCACACATTGACACGTAAACACAAGCAATTAAAAACGGGTAATGAACTCCTTTTATACGTAGTGCCAATTCTCTTGCTAAAACACCTGTAATAACTACCCAACCGAAACTTACTAAACTTAATAGCAACCCTATTAATACCACAAAAAAATAAACCTGCTTTGGTGTACTTATATATTTTGTTAATCTATCTATTAATCTTCCAATAATTGGTGATAAAGCTATACTAAAGCCAGTAACTAAAATTAATATAATTTGCATGGCAAAGGATAGCAAATCAAAAAAACCGTCATACCAAGAAGAAATAATGGAAATTAGAGACGCATCTACCAGAAAATACGCAGCTAAAACGGAAACCAATGTTAGTACAATTGCAAACACAAAAGCATCTGGCATATACTTTAAAAAGAGGTAACTGAACTTTTCTCCTAGTTTAGTAATCATTAATTATTAATCAATTATTCTTATTCACTTTCAACTTATACCCAATAGCAAGTTTTGCCTTAGAAAGGTTAAAAAGATACTTATTATCAAAATCTAAATTTGTAGAATAGATTCCTGTACCATAAATTAAATTTACATAATATCGTTTAACGTTATACCCTAAAGCCAATGTGAAATCTAATTTATAAAGCATGGGGTTCGAAGGTCTATATGTATCATCTTGTAAGACTACTTTTTTATTCATTAGGGCAACTCCAGGCATAATATTACAGGATGCAATGAAATTTTTAGGCAACATAAAAACAGATAAAAAACCAGCTAACACACCTACTCCTCTGCCACTATACCTTTTTATTTCTGCTTGTTCATTAAAATACAAATCGCCATTTTCAGTTAAAATATTATTATCTGCAGAAAAGTAATCAAACACTGCAAAAGTACCTATACCTCCAGTTATGTAAACGTTTTTATTACGTTTAGCGAGTCCTGCCTTAAGTAAAGAATAAGAAAACTCTATTTCAGATAAGGTATACAGATAATTAAACCCAATAGTCCAAGATTTAATATCGTTTCGAAACACATCTGGTTGATTAAAATTATTCTTAATATTAAATCCCATATACGATTGAAAATAAGCATTTATGTAATGATGTTTCCCAATAATCATACTACCTTGAGCATCAAACCTTTTAGTAGCATCTTTGTTTTTTGGTTTAACATTAAACGCAATATCTATTAAAACCTTACTGTTTGCAAAACCAAAGCCAAGCCCATACCTATTATTAGGAACGTATCTAGATTTAAAATCTTCATTTTGGATTCTAAATTGTTTGACTTTATAATTGGAAAATAATCTAACTGAATAATTTCTTAAATCATGATCAATAAACAGGGAGTCTACCGTTTCTAAAAAACTTAAAGAATCGCGTTTTTTTAAAATTTGAGATTGGGCAGAAAATGTTCCAATACCGAATAGAATAAGCAGAAAAATTCTATAAACCATATAATAAAAACTACTAAATTTGAAGAAACAGATTAACACTAAATATCTTAAAAGCTAAAATTACATTAATTCAATTAATATGCATCTTGTTTTCGCTACCAATAATC
>DFBO01000157.1:10210-11211 GCA_002366675.1 Flavobacteriaceae bacterium UBA3078 | reverse complement strand
CTCTCGAAAATAAGTTTTAGTTTTAAATAATGATCACTGTATTTTTTTAAATCCAATTCATTTAATTGCATAAACTGCATGTTTTTCCCAACTACTTTTATAAGACCAAATCCCATAATGGTAGTTCCTGGATCAATACCTAAAATAATTTTTTCTTTGCTCATTAATCGCAATAATAGCAACCACTTAAAGATAGAGACACTCCTATAGTTGCAGTTAATAAATTTCCATTAAAGGAGCCATACCCTTCTGTAACTGGGTCGAAATCTCCACTTAATCCATAAATATATGATGTGTCCAGATAAATAGTTAACAATTGCGTGATGCTATAGTGTATCTCTATTCCTGCCATAACGTTTAAAAAAGACGTGTTATTTTCCGTATAGATTCCTAATGGTTTAATAATGCTAAATCCAGGTCCAGCATGTGCTACAAGAGCAAAACCAATAGGTAGAAAGGTCATAATTGGTGTTGGATCATAAATAATTTGTGCATTGATTCTAGAATAATTTACTTTAAATTCTGTAGAACCATCTGTATTAGAAAATCGGTTATATCCAAAATCTAGTTTGGCTCCAAATTGCCTTTTAAACATGTGTTGAAGCCCTAAATTTATAGTAGGAAAATTAAAACTTTTTGCATAATAGCCTTCAACAAAACCTTCAGAAAAAGGATGATTTCCACCAATAGCAAACTGAGCTTTCCATTTACTGGTTTCTGCTTGACTGAAACCAGAAATAGTAACCAAAATAAAACTAATAAAAACGATTGTTTGTTTGAAATTTATAAAATATGTTTTCATAAAACTATATTGTTTAATTTGCGACAAATAAATTTGTAATTCTATAAATGCATAAAGGCTTACCATACAAAACTAAACAATTCTTTTTTGTGCTTATTAAATTAAGCCTAGTTGTTGGTGCATTTTATTTTATTTATTACAAATTAACAACAAACAAGCAATTAGACATTGAGATTTTTAGTCAGTTTTTGAATGAAAA
>DFBO01000157.1:0-10096 GCA_002366675.1 Flavobacteriaceae bacterium UBA3078 | reverse complement strand
TTATTTACTCCAAATAGAATTGGGGAATATGGTGCTAAAGCTATTTTTTATACGTCTGGGTTTAGAAAAAAAATAGTGCTTTTAAATTTTCTTGGAAACATGATGCAAATGCTTATTACAGTGCTATTAGGTGTTATAGGTTTATATTTATTTATCACGAAGTATGAAGTAGATATAAATTATTATAAATCTATTAGGTTTCTAGGCATTCTATTAATTATATCTTTTTTCGGATTAAAAAACAAAAAATTAACCATTAAAGGCGTTTCAATAGAAAAGGTTTTAACTTTTTTTAAAAAAATTCCATTCAAAAATTACCTATCCTGTTTTGTTTTTTCATTAATTAGATATCTTATTTTTTCATTTCAATTTTATTTTCTGCTTCAGTTGTTTGGTGTTGAAGTTTCTTATAAAAATGCCATGATTGTTATTTCTTCCATGTATTTATTAGCTTCAATAGTTCCCTCTATTTTTATTTTTGATGTGGTTATAAAAGGCAGTGTAGCTGTCTATTTATTTTCCATAGTAGGCGTTAATGAGTTAACAACCTTAAGTATTGTAACCTGTATGTGGCTTCTTAACTTTGTAATTCCAAGCCTGCTTGGAAGTGTGTTTGTTTTAAAATTTAAACTTCCAAAAAGTGTAGAATCATGATCATTATTGTTCTTTGCGTCACATTTCTGTATGTGGTTTTAATAGGAAGTTTTATATATGGATTTGAAAAGGTTTCAGAATTTCATTTAGAAGAAACAGCTAATCAAACTAATTTTTCTATTCTTATTCCTTTTCGGAATGAAGCAGAAAACCTACCAGATTTATTGGATTCTATATCAAAACTGAAATACCCTGTTTCAAATTACGAAATCATTTTTGTTAATGATGAATCTGAAGACGGTTCTATTGGAATTATTAATAAGCACCTTAACAAGACTGAAATCAAGTTCAAAATAATTCAAAATAAAAGAACATCTAAATCGCCAAAAAAAGACGCTATCTCAATAGCAATTGAACATGCTTCAAATCCATGGATTATAACAACTGATGCTGATTGTTTACTTCCAAAATTGTGGTTAGATTGTTATAATTGTTTTATAAATAAAAACAACTGCAAAATGATAGCTGGCCCAGTTGCGTATTATAAGATTCATACTTTTTTAGATCGGTTTCAAACATTAGATTTCTTGAGTTTGATAGGAGCAACTATTGGAGGTTTTGGTTTAAGAGCACCTTTTCTAAATAATGGCGCAAATTTAGCCTATAAAAAATCATTTTTTAAAACGCTTAATGGATTTGAAGGGAATAATAACATTGCTAGTGGCGACGATGTTTTTCTATTAGAAAAAGCAATCAAAAAAAATAAAGATTCAGTCATCTTTATTAAGGCAAAAGACGGCATTGTTTTAACCAAACCTCAACCAAGCTTTAAAAGTTTAATATCGCAACGAATACGTTGGGCTTCAAAAACAACACATTATAACAGCAACTTAGCTAAAGTAACTAGCCTTATTGTATTGATAATGAATGCTACTTTAATTAGTTTATTATTGTTTGCAATTATTGGCTATTTCAACTTTATTTCTTTATTGATTGTCTTTGTATTAAAAATGGCCATTGATTTTGCCTTACTATTTAAAACGGCCCAATTTTTTAATCAGAAACACTTATTTTTTAACTATCCAATTAGTGCATTAATCTATCCATTTTTTTGTGTTTACATTGCAGTTGTGTCACTCTTTACAAACTATAAATGGAAAGGCAGAGCTTATAAAAAATAGTGATTTAATCATTTATTTTTGTTAGTTTTACAAGAACTGAAAACCTAAATCTAATGAAAAAGATAGTCTTTATTTTATGTTTACTATTTAGCTTTACTCACACTAAAGCTCAAGAATCATATACAGTTAACGGAGAAACAGTTCAGCTAAAAACTGAAGTAGATGGTAATTTAGACCTTCTTTGGAATGTAATAGATGGACAATACAGATATTTTATTAGAACAGAAGATGGCACAATAGAAGAATTGAAAAACACCAAAAATCCAGATACGAGAAAATATCAAGAAGAATACAAAACGACATTAAATAATTTAACACAGGAATATGGACTTACAGCCGATAAAGTAAATTTAACACTAGTAAGTTTAAAAGATTATATCAATATCTATAATTCCACTAGCGATTTAAATTACAGTTTCGAACCTCGCTCCAAACTACAAACACGCATAGGTGTTTTTGGAGGTATTACCAATCAGCCATTTATTTATAATCCAAACAATACAACTGTACCCTTTTTTGGTGCTGAATTTGAAATCTATAGTGATACAAGTTTTAAGCGTCATGCTGGATATTTTAGTCTTAGATCAGCTTTAGAAGATGATGAATTTAAATATAGTGCCACAGAACTAGGTTTAGGATATAGATTCCGTGTTATAAATGAACCTAGTTTTAGCTTCTACGGAAATGTAACTTTTGTGACGTTTACCTTTGTCAACGAAACAATAAGTTATGAAGACCCATCTAATCCTGGTTCATATATTTCTGAAGATCAATCAAGCTCAAACTTAGAGGCTCCTTTTATCTTTGGTTTAGGTAGTGATATAAAAGTTTTTAAGAATGGATATATAACACTTGCATATAATAATCTGTTTGCAATTTTTATTGAAAATCAAGGCAATTTCCCAACAGACTTTGCTCTTGGGTTTAAGTTTAACTTGTAATTCATGCGTTTAGATAAAACTTCTAATCCTGCATTCAACGATTATTTTTGGGAGAATGACAAGAGTACTTCAGAAAAAATGAGTGTTCATGGCATTATCCTAAAAACACTTTTTTTACTTTTTATCATCGCTTCAATTACTGTTTATGTTTGGCATTTATATACCATTGGCACTAATATAAAATGGTTTACTTCAGGTGGAATGCTTTCTGCAATTATAATAAGTATTGTTATTTCGGTTAGAAAAGAGTGGGCTATGTATTTAGTGCCTCTTTACGCTATTGCTAAAGGTTTTTTTCTTGGTGGCATAAGTAGCTTTGCACATGCAAGATTTCCTAACCTTCCTTTTCAGGCTATTGGTGTTACCATTATTACTTTCTTTGTTATGCTTAGCTTATATCAAACAAGAATTATTGTTGTAACAAAAAAGCTTAAAAGTGTTATTATTACTGCTTGTGCAAGTATTTTTATGGTCTACCTTATTACTTGGATTCTAAGCTTCTTTGGCATTAAAACTTATATTAGAGGTACCTCTTGGTTTGCAATAATTTTCAATGTTTTGGCTGCAATTTTTGCTTCTTTAGCATTGCTTTTAGATTTCGACTATATAGAAAAACATAAGAATAAAGCGCCAAAACAGAGAGAATGGCTCGCTACTTGGGGACTTTTAGTAACTCTTGTTTGGTTGTATGTTGAAATTTTACGATTTATGAAAAAACTAGCCATTAGATTTTAGATATTTATTAATACAATAAATATCTGTAATTAATTGACTGAAACAATAATTGGTAATGTAAAAGCTGTTTTTACTTGTTGACCACGTTTAATAGCAGGATATATTTTAGGTAACGAATCTAAACTATTTGAAAGTAAAGATTCAATATTAGGAATTTCAGCACTTGTAAGTGAATCTACTTGAACATTGATTAAAGTTAATATGCCTTTCTCTGAAATTTGAAATTTCATGAATATTGTGTCTTCAATATCTTGTGATACTGTAATAGTATCATTCTGTATCTTACTTGTAATTATTTTTGTAAGTGTCATTTGAAAACAATTCTTTTTCTCTTCTTTTGAAGACTTGTTATTACACACATCAAAAGTTGGATAATCGTCAACTTCACTCCAATTAAAAGTTTTTAATTCTTCGTTTAAGATAGCTTCAGAAGTTGTCTTCTTTACATCAAAATAATTGCAAGAAACAAGCAATAAAAAACCAAAAAAAAGGCACAAATGTTTCATATACAGATTTGAAACCGAAAAGTACAATTTTTTTGTTTATTCTACATGAAAGCAGATTTATAAACATAAAAAAACCGAAGACTTAGCTTCGGTTTATTATTCAATTATTTCTTATTCCTTTATTTGAAACCTAATAGGCAAATAGTAAGGTACATTTACAGCTTTCCCATTGTGCATTCCTGGAGTCATTTTTGGTAACATATTTACCACTCGAATAGCTTCCTCTTGCAACTCTGGCTTTATTGCTCTTGCTTTAGCTTCTGTAATATTTCCTTGGTTATCTATTTTAAAGAAAACAGATATTTTTACCGAACCAGTTAAATTTAGGGTTTTAGCTAGATCTTGATTAAATTTTTCAACTATAAAAGTGCTCATTTTTTTGTTAAAGCATGATTTTTTTGCTTGTTCATCATTTAGATTTTCACAGCCTGGAAAAACTGGAACTTGATCAATAACTGCAAAAGGCACTTCGTCTAAACCCTTAAATTCAGTAGTACTAATTTTCTTAGATGACACATCTTGTCCTTCAACATTTGCTTTAATAGCATCTAAAAAATAAGCCGACATTTCTTCCTTATCTGATTCATTTAGTTTGCCTTCCTTATCAAAAGATTCGATAATTATTTTTAATTGGGCTTCTTGAGAAAGTTCGCTTTCTACTATATTATCTTGACTTGTATCACTACAAGAAGAATAAATTAACATGCCTAATACCATTGGAATTAATAGCGCATACCTTAATAATTGGACTTGTTTTGATTTTGATTTTTGTAACATAACGATTCGTTTTTTGATTAATGATTCTTTAAAAAATGGATTGATGAATGACACCTGTTTTGCATTAAAAATTTGCGACAACAGGTTTTGATAATATTGTGCTTCATTGTGCTTAATTGCTTCAGCATCTGCAATAAATTCATGTATAACAGAAATCCTTTTATGATACATATAAATGAATGGGTTAAACCAAAACAACACACGCAGGATTTCGAAAAACATCATATCGAATGTGTGTTTTTGTTTTACATGAACAAGCTCGTGTTTTAAGATAGTTTCTCGTTCTTCACTTTCTAATTGTCTACCTATAAAAATGTAATTAAAAAATGAAAAAGCATCTCGACTGTTCTTCAAATCCACTATTTGTAAATTAGCTTCTTTGTGTTTTGGATTGCTATTAATTAAGTGAATAATTCTAATTAGTTTATAAATGAAAACTAGAAAAGCAATGGCAGAACCAAGATAAAACAGATACATCCAAGACCATGAAAAGTTAGATGCTTGGTTAATTCCTTCAATAAATACTTCTTCTAAAACGATTGGACTTTGTTTCCCTATAACAACTTCTGGAAGTGTAATAATATACTGTTGTGGCATAATGTTCTTAAATAACTCAATCTTAATCAATGGCAAAACAAAAGATAATGCTGCTGTAATTAAAAGATACATTCTATTCCAGTTAAAAAATGTTTCCTTTTTTAAAAACAGATCATAAACTATTAAAAAGAAAAGCTGAAATGCAATTGCTTGAATAATGTACTGTGCCATAATTAGTCTTTTTTATTAATATCTTTTAAAACAGACTCCAATTCTTTTAAACTGATATCATTTTTCTTCACAAAAAAAGATACCATACTTTTAAAAGAACCTTGAAAATAATTATCAACTAACGTATTTAAACTTTGATTGCTATAATCTTGTTTTTTCATGATTGGAAAATAAACATGTCCTTTTCCATGTTTTTCATAATCCACAAAACCTTTGCTTTCTAGAATTCGAACAATAGTTGAAACTGTATTATAAGCTGGTTTGGGTTCTGGCAACAAATCAATTATTTGTTTGACATTGCCTTTTTCAAGCTGCCATAATACTTGCATGATTTCTTCTTCGGCTTTGGTGAGTTGTTTTGTTTGATGCATAATTCTCAAAAAAATATCGTTAAACTAAAAACTTAGTTGAACAAATATAACTAAAAAATTAGTTAAAACTAATTTTTTAGTTTAAACTTTTGTAACAATCCTTTTATATCTTCGTCTAATAAAGAAAAATACATGGATATTTTATTGGTCTGTTTGGGCTTACTTTTTATGATTATTGGAGTTTTAGGTAGCTTTCTACCTGTTTTGCCTGGACCTCCTTTAAGCTGGATAGGCTTATTACTCCTTCATTTAACAAATGCAGTACCTAATAATTGGGTGTTTTTAGTTATTACTCTAGCTATAGCTCTTATAGTTTTTGCATTAGATTATATTATTCCTGCACTAGGAACCAAAAAATTTGGTGGCAGTAAATATGGTGTTATTGGAACTACAGTTGGTTTAGTTATAGCAATTATATTTCCAATATTAGGAATTTTCGGGATTATTATTTGGCCTTTTGTTGGTGCTTTAGTTGGAGAATTACTAAACAAATCTGATTCTAAAACTGCTACTAAAGCAGCTTTTGGTTCTTTTCTAGGATTCTTAACAGGAACCTTTATTAAATTTTTGGTAGCCGTTATTTACTTTGGATTATTTGTAATGAAAGCTTGGGAATATAAGAGTCTGATTTTTAGTTTTTAAAAAAAACCTCATGACTTTTATTTAGGAATAAAAATCACGAGGTAAGTGTAAATGCTATTATCAACGAAATATCTTTTGAGGGATTAACTAATGTGCTGTTGATACTTCAAATATAAAACTACTATTTAAAATTTTGTTACGGTTTAACCACAAAATTATTACGGAAAAACCGTAATAGACAGCAATGGCAATACTTTTGAAGATATTTTATAATGAAGGAATTAGTATACAGATTAAACAAATCCTTTATTCCTTGCTTCATTTAGCAACGTCTCATCATTACCATCCTCAACAAAAAATAATTCTTTTAAGTGCTTTTTTCTTTTTTCGATAGCACTCATAGATAAATTTATATGCTCGATTAAGTTTTTTGTCTTTATGCCTTGAGATAATAAGTGTAATATTTTTCTATTGACTTCGTCCACAACAATATCGTTAGAAATTGTTTTCCTAATCATACTATTAATTGTTCCACTATAAAAAGGTGGATTATTTATAACAGCTTGAAAAGCACTAGCTAGTTCTTTAGAAGTTAGATCACTTTTAATTAAAAATCCTTCAGGATCAATTGTTTTTACTATGTTATGTATTCTATAAGATTCATTAAACATGGTAAGAATAACTATTTTGGCATTTGGCATAATCTTTCTAGCATAAATTGCTAAATCCTCTCCCGAAGTATACTTTCCATCAGTAGAAGGAGGCAGACTAATGTCCATGAATAAAATATCGTAAGGGTTTTCTATCGATACAGCCCTATTCATAAACTTTATAGATTCGTCGCAACTATTTGCTATGTCGATTTTTAAATCTTGACTATCCTTTTTAGTAGCTAATAATGTATTCTGATATCCTTCAATAATCATAGGATGATCGTCTGTCATTAATATACGAATAGTTTCTTGCATGAGATTTGATTTTTAGATTGGAGCTTTAATAATCAATTCGGTTCCAGAGTCATTATTTGATTCAATTTCTAGTTCTCCATTAATTTCATTTACTCTAGAATTAATATTTTTTAATCCAATACCTTTTCTAGCTTTATTAACATCGAAACCAGATCCATTATCTAAAATAGATAAGCAAATTACACTATTTTTTAATTTAAAGCTAATATTAACTTCGGTTGCATTAGCATGCTTGTAAATATTTTGAAGTGATTCTTGGATAATTCTATAAAAATGAATTTTTGTTTTATTTGAAACACTGTCCCAATCTATATTATCATCGTTTCGTAAAACATATTTAAGCTGATAGGCTGTTGTTTGAGTTTCAACTAGCGTTTTTATAATACTAGTAAAGCTTGAGCCAGAAACAAAATCTGTATTTAGTTCATGAGATACCTTCCTAATGTCTTCCTCGATACTTTTTAACTCATCAATATATTTACCTCTAGCATCAACAGCTTCTTCATTCGAACTCATATTTAAACTATCTAAACTTAGCCTTGTTCCAAAAAGTCGTCCTAAAATACCATCGTGTAATTCTTCTGAAATTCTCTTTTTCTCAATAACTCGTGCTTCATCTATTTTGTCTTGTTGTGAGAGCATGAGGTTATAAATTTCTTCGTTGGTTTCCTGCTGTTGCTGATTGAATTTTAATTCTTTGTTTCTTGTTCTTTGAGTAATTATAATATATAATAACAGTAAAGTAACTATTAATCCTATTGAAAGTATTAATAGCCACATACGTTCTTTGGCTATTTGTTTACTTCTTTCTACAATTTGATCTGTTTCAAATTCAATTCTAGCAAATTTGTTTCTTATAGCTCGTTCTTTATTTTGAAGACTATCACTTAAATGTACATATTCATTTAAATACGTTTTTGCCTTTGCTTCATCTTCTATTTTCGACTTAAGCATCAGTGATTTTAAAATCACATCATTTGTATGGGTTTCTCTAGCAAGATTGTAAGCTCGGTTTACAAAGAATACGGCAGAATCCTTATTTTCTATGTCTTTATAAAACTCTGAAGCATTTAAACTTACAGACATAATGCTATAAGGATCTTGTAAGCTATCACTCATTTTATAAGCTTCATTAAACATGCTTGCAATGCTTTCTGATTTATCATCTTTAGATAGATGTTTAACATAAGCAAAATCACCTAAAATAAGTGCGTAATTATTTGGATCTTGAATTAGAAATTCTTTATTCCGAAATAGATTTTCGTAAATTTCCAATGCCTTATCATATTGATTTAACTCTTTGTATATTAAAGCTATATTACTATTTGAATATAATGTATATAAAAAATTATCCTTTATCTTATCACTAAAAGTTAATGCCTTTGCGTGATATTCTATAGCTTTATCATATAATTCTAATTCATCAGACGCAATAGCTATTAAATTATGTGATGCCCATAATAAATCTAATATTTCTTCAGTTTCTGGTAATTTCTGAAATAATTTAATAGATGCTACAGCATTCTGCTCACAACCAATATAGTCTCTTTGACTAAATTGAATATTTGACATATTCAACAAACCAATTGCTTCATTTTTTTCTTTATTTAGTGCTTTAAATATCTTGTATGATGAATAATAATAGTAATATGAGCTATCTACCTGTGATTTTTGCTCATAACACCAACCTAAAACATTTGTACTATGTGCAAAAGCAGTCGAATCTTGTAATTTATTTGCAAGATTTAAAATTTCATAATTTATATTAATCAATTGATTAACATCTCTTTCTTTAAGATAGATATTAGCAAGCAATCGCTTACTATTTAAAATGGTAGAATCTTGATTTGTAGCCTGAGATAATTTTATGGCATATTTTGCATATACCACCTTTTCTTCAGCATTTAAGGATTTTTTAGCTAATTTTTGATAGTAGTAAATACTATCCAATTGCCTATTAAAAGTCTTGTTTTGTGCTTTTAATGGTAGGACAAATAAGAATGAAAGTATGAAGATTATTTTTTGATACAATACCTTTTTTTTATTTCAAAGTCATTCAAATTTAAAACATTTTATGACATGAAAGCAATGTACCACATATATTACTTAAATAAAAAGTAATATTATTTATTGTATAACAAACCCTCCTTAACGTTAAGAAAGGTTTGTTATATATTTTTAAAAAAAATTAGTTATTTGATGGGATACTCCCTTTTCTCACATGCCTATTAATTTCGAAATTATATTCAAAAGTTTCGACACTAGAAATGTTGTTTTCTTTAGTGATTTGGGTTGGTGCAGTATCTTTAAGGTTAACTCCAGATACGGTTACACAAAAAATTGCTACTAATAGTGTAATTGTTAGGGATTTCATAGGTTCTCAATTTATAGTTATACAAAAAATTAATGTTTAACAAGCTTTGCTTTTTGCAAAACTCTAATTGAGGGAATAAATGGATCATTAAATTTTTAAAATATGAGCATAAATAAATTACTAACATATTTTAATAACATGAGGGAATAGACAAATTTTGTCTTGAATGGAATAATTAACCTTTTAAGCTGATTTCTCGATTTAGGGACTTAAGAAGGACTGCTAATATAAATCAATATAGCGTCTTAATTGACATTTAATCGTTTAAATGTAATTTATCATCGATGAAATGCATTATT
>DFBO01000203.1 GCA_002366675.1 Flavobacteriaceae bacterium UBA3078 | reverse complement strand
CGATTTCATTCGTAAAAAAACCTATATGTTAGCAAATCCTTTTGAAAAAGAATCAAAAACACTAAGCACATCATCTTTAAAAATTCAAAAACTACCAAAAGAAATTGTTGGTCAAAAAAATATTGACAAAATGATTCTTGAAGTTGATGCACTTAGAGATAGTGACGGCCGCTTGCTTAAAAGTAAAAATTATGAAGTGTTTTTTGCGCCTAGTAAAAAAATTCCAAACGTTATGTTTGAAATTGGACGATTACGTGAAATTACGTTTAGAGAAGTTGGAGAAGGAACCAATGAGTCAATTGATTTAGATAAATTTGATGGTTATTATCATCATTTATTTTTGTGGGATGATGAGGCTAAATGTTTGGTAGGAGCATATAGAATGGGATTAGGAAAAAGCATTTATAAAAAATATGGTATTGAAGGTTTTTATGTTCAGTCACTATTTAAATTTGAGCCTGAATTACACTCAATGATGGAAAATTCCATTGAAATGGGGCGTGCTTTTATTATTAAAGAATATCAGCAAAAACCAATGCCACTTTTTTTACTTTGGAAAGGTATTGTTCATATCACATTGCGTTATCCAAAGTATAAATATTTAATAGGTGGTGTAAGCATAAGTAATCAGTTTTCAAACTTTTCTAAATCGTTAATGATTGAGTTTATGAAGTCTCATTATTACGACCCATATATTGCACAATATATTCATCCTAAAAAAGAATATAAAGTAAAGTTAAATGATGCTGACAAAGATTTTGTTTTTGATGAAGCACAAGCTGACTTAAATAAATTTGATAGAGTTATTGATGAAATTGAACCGGGAGCATTGCGAATCCCAGTTTTAATTAAAAAATACGTAAAACAAAACGCACGTTTAGTTGCATTTAATGTGGACCCTAAATTTAATAATGCTGTTGATGGTTTAATGTATATAAGAGTAGCTGATATTCCTGAAAGCACGGTTAAACCCGTTATGGAAGAATTTCAAGCAGAATTAGAAAGCAGGGTAGAAAAAGAGAAAAATGAAGATGAAGTTAATGAAGAGACTATACCTTAAAGTGTGTGTGTAAGTTACAAATATAGAGGTTTTGCTTTTTCAAGTAAAAGGTGACAATTTGACGATTAATAAATAGATTTCAAAAGTCTTACCTCTCTTGTAATGACGTAAGTGATTGACAGTCAGTCGTTATTTTTTTTTATATTAAAATAGGTTACGAGAACCTGAAACAAGTTCTGTTTGACATAGAGTTCCACTTTTTATACAGCTTTTTTGACAGAAATCTATTTTAAGAGGAATCTATGATTACAATGTTTGGATACCTGCCTGCTCAGGTATGACAAACTACAATAAATATAATAACCCTTTAAATTTTGTTAGCCTTGAACCTGTCGAAGACTTATTCATAACCTAAAGCAAGTTTAGTTTGACGAATATTTTAACCTATTCTAGTTCGTCATGCTGAACTTGTTTCAGCATCTCATCAAATAGGTAATCACTCATCAAATAGGTAATCAATTATTATAAACCTGAGAATAATAAACAAAAAAAAGACTGCCTTTTCAGACAGCCTTTTTTGATATATAAGAAGTTGTTAAATTTTAGTCATTTACAACCCAAGCACCATTTTGTTTTATGAAACTTGTAGTATAGTCATTCTCACCATTATCATAGATAACATAAGTTAAACTATACTTTTGGCCTTCTGCAGCATTCGGGTCATGATGATCTAGGAAAAGACTCAAAGCATAGTGAATTTGAGCAGGGCTCCAATTATAATCAAAATCACCGTAACCAGCTAAGTTACCGATTAACCCTGAATATTCAGCACCGGTTAATTGAGATGCCATATATTCATAATCTTCATTTCTTACTAAAGTGTATTTAATTGTATTATCAGGAATCCAAGTAGTACCATCATGACCAAATTGTAATGTTGTACTAATTGTTGATTGGAAACCTGTCCATACACCAGCAGCTTTTGTGTATAAATCACCGCGGATTTGAGCACCACTTGAACTTGAATAATAATCATAAATAATTATCATTTGTTCCCCTTCTAAAGCATATGGATATTTGATACTTAAGAAAGCTGGTAAATAATCTCCTGGAGGAATTGAACTTCCAAAGTTGTTATATCTTCCTGGTTGGCCATAAGCTTCCCCCATTGAATCAAAATCACCTGAACCTACGAAATATACACCTGAAACTTTTTCCCATTTACTACCAGTATAAGAATAAAAGTCTCCTCTATTTTCAGTTATTGTAGATGCTTGGTAAACAACATCTTCTCCAGGCCCATCTACCAATTCAAATTCTGGATCAGACCCTCCTGCTGTACATTTATATATTACTGTAGGTTCACTATTTGTTCCATTATAGGTAAGGTAAGTTATAACGTAGTATACTGTTTGTCCGTTTATTTCAGGGACTGCATTTGGGAATTTATCTTTTAAAAACCATACAACACCTTCTTGAACTCTAGCATCAACAAATGCAGTTTGTTCCTCTTCAGATGTAAGTAAATCATAATCAGTCTGTCCTTCACGTTTATATAGTCTTGTATCAAAATTACCATAGTACGAACTAGCACCAGTATAATACTCATTAGTCCCATAGCTACTTACTAAGCTGTTAATAGCAGGGTCAGAATTATTTTTAACTCGCTCAACTATTAGTTGATAATCTTCGTTAATCATTGTATAAATTATAGAAGGATCAGAAGGTTCTTCAGCATACTTGTATTTTGCCAATATATTATCTCCATTTGAAGGAGCATCAATATTGTTTTCTAAAATACTAGGCAAATTTAAATCTGCTGGAGATGCTGCTGTAAAAACACTATATGTAGCGGCATCAACACCAGCGTTAGCATAGTCACTGTTATTTAATTCATATTTATCAGCATAAGAATAATCACTTACACCAGGAGCGTATCCAATATTTAATTGATAACCGACTAAAACTGAAGATTTTTTACCCCATACTGGGAACATTTCACTTAAAAAATTAGGGATTAATTCCTTTACGTCATCTTCATTGTCAAATCTTCCTTTGTATAAATGATAACCCTCATTATCTTCGTCCAAATTTGCATAATCGTCATCAGTAAGCGTATATTCTGTATCACCAACAATTGGATTGTCTTGTGCATCAATTTTTGCATTGATATCTTCTAATGGTTCACAAGAAGTGAAAACCATTGAAAAAATTGTTAATAATAAAATTATTTTTTTCATCATTTTATATTTTTAAAAATTAATTTTTAACCCTAAGCTAAATGTTCTTCCAGCTCCATAATATACCTTTGCACCTGAAGCTAGGTGTTGATCTCCATCGTCAAATGCATCAGAGATATATTCAACGTCAAAAATGTTATTCATTTTACCTGATAATGTAGCATCTAATCCTCCAATATCAAATCCGTGGTTAAAACCTAAATCAACTAAGTGATATGAAGGTAATTCCCAAGTATCTAATCTATCCGTTGTTCCTAGACTAAAATCAAATTTAGCATATAAATCACCTGCATAATTATAATCTAAAAAGATAGAGCTTTTTTCTAAGGCTTTGTAGTTTAACCCTAAAGCATAAGTAGTTTGAGCGGCATCATTAACTTTCAATCCTTTAGCGTCAACTGTGATTGTTCTAAGAAGCTCACCTGAATCGCGATAAACATCACCACTTACATCACTGTTCCATGTCCAGTCACCTAAAGAAAGCATACCTGTGATAGTTAAATTATCAGAAGCATTGTATCTGAAGTCAAATTCAACACCTTGATGTATTGCATCTAAACCAGTAATACTTACATCTAAATACTCTCCTACGTTGTCAGGGTTTTGAATTGGTGGTGAGATGGATTTATCTAACCAAGAAGTTCTATAAATATTTACATTTGCAGAGAAATTTTCACTTCTATATCCGTAGCCTAATTCTGCACTAAATACTTTTTCATTTTTAGCATTTTCATTTATATCTACAGATTCTTTATTAACAAAAACATTTCCATTTAAAAATGGTGCTTTTGAAAAATATCCAACGTTAGCAAAAATATTATTCTCATCATCTAAATTGTAGTTAGCTCCAGTTTTAGCACTATACCCTAAGAAATTAGCTTTTTCTGAATCTCTTCCATTCGGGTTTTTTGAATCATCTAAGAAACTAGATTTACTGTATTGTGTATTTGATATAGCTGTAGATAAAAATACATTCAACTCATTAACAGTATATTCTAATTGAGAAAAAGCTCCTAATTTTAAAACATCTCCAGTATAATCTCTATTAAATTTATCACCTACCTTTAGTGCTTCATTATAGTTGTTGTCATTTGATTTAGGGTTAAGATAGTATTCTCCTCCTAATAAATCTGCAATTTCATACCAGTGTTTCCCTAAATAATATCTAGTATCTATACCAGCAGATAAGATTAAATTTTCTGATAAATCTGTTTTTAAAGTTGATAACAAACCATACCATTCATGAGAGTTTCTACTAGAAGCAAAAACATCTGTAGAACCTAAAGCTCCATTATCTTTGTTTTCTTGAACTATTCTATCAAAATCAATTGGCTGGTCTGCACCACCTAACCTATAATCATTATTCGTAAATTTACCAGAACCATCAGTTCTTCTTCCACCACCATTACCAAAAGAAGCATAAATATTTGAGGTTATATAAGTTTTGTCAGAGATTGTCCAATCATGGGTTAAAGACATTTGTGGTTTGTGATAGAAATTATATGATATATTTTCAATTTGTCCATTTCTATATCCCCAATCTGGGTTAAATCTTTTACCACCTTGTTCAGTAGCTCTATTTTGAGCAATAGTTCTTGTATTATATCTTTGACCATGTGTTTGAATAGCTCCTATAACAGTAAAAGAAAGTTTATGGCTTTCATTAAATTGCTTTGCTATGTTTAGAAAGTAATTAGCACCGCTAAATTGTGTTCCATTAACATATCCATCTCCAGATATTTTAGCAGCAGAAGCAGTAATTGCTAATCCATTATCCATTAAACCTGTAGACAAAGTCATACTATATTTTGAATAACCATCATTTCCAACTCCCATTTTAACATTTCCACCTTTTTCAGCATCAGTAGATTTAGAAATAATGTTAATTGTACCACCAATAGAAGGTACGGCTACTTTAGAAGCTCCAAGCCCTCTTTGAACTTGCATTGCTGAAGTTACATCAGATAATCCAGCCCAGTTTGACCAATATACAGCTCCGTTTTCCATATCATTTACAGGGATACCATTAATCATAACGGCAACATTTTCTGAACTAAATCCACGTAAATTAATCCTTGAATCTCCATATCCACCACCAGATTTGGTTGCATAAACTCCAGGAGTTGATTTTAAAATTTCAGGAAATTCTTGTGTTCCTAATTTCATCTCAATCATTTCAGCTTTAACTGTTGAAACAGCTACAGGAGTTTTTCTATCAATCGCAAAAGATGTTGCAGTAATAATAATCTCATCTAAAGATTCTGCAGATGGAGCTAAAGCAATAGTTCCAAAATCTTTATTTCCATTAAATGATAAAGATTTTGTTTGGTATCCAACAAAAGAAACTAAAATAGTACCGTTAGTACTTGTAGTTTCAAATGTAAAATTTCCATCAAAATCTGAGGATGCTCCTGATTGTGTTCCTTGAAGAACAACAGCAGCACCAGGTAATGGTTGATTTGTTTCGTCAACAATTTTACCAGTAAGTTTGGTTTGTGCAAAAATGACAGATGTTGAAATCAACATTACTACCACTAGCCAATTTTTAAAATTTCTCATTGTGTATTAATATTTGAATTAAATGTTTGTGCAAAAATGCACCTTTTTATTGATTTATCCTTATTAACTAATTGTTAAATATTAACAAATATTTAAGACTATTAAAAATAATAAAAATCAATGTTAAAACTGATTAACACCCTATTAGATGTTAACAGTTTATTAACAGATGTTGTTTTAATATTATGGTTGCTTGTTTGCTTGTTAAAAAATTAATTTTTTTTATATAGTTTTTGGGCTAATTCTTTTCCCAATTCAACTCCAAATTGGTCAAAACTAAAAATATTCCAAATAATACCTTGAACAAATATTTTATGTTCGTAAAAAGCAATGAGGCTTCCTAACGTTTTAGGTGTTAATTTTTCTATTAAAATAGTGGTGCTTGGTTTGTTACCTTCAAAAACTTTATAAGGT
>DFBO01000169.1 GCA_002366675.1 Flavobacteriaceae bacterium UBA3078 | reverse complement strand
CTTGTTCCCTTTACATTTACGCTAACTGCTTCATAGGGATTTTGCTCCATTAAAGGGACGTGTTTATAGGCTGCAGCATGAAATACTATTTCTGGTTTATGTAATTCAAAAACATTATTTATTCTAATTTTATTTCTAATATCTGCTACGACTGGTATAATATTAGTGATGCCATTTCTATGTAGTTCTTGTTGAAGGTCGTATAAATTAGATTCGGCGTTATCTACTAAAATCAACTTTTTATAATCATAGTTTGATAGTTTTCTAACTAATTCACTACCAATGGATCCTGCTGCTCCAGTTACAATAATCACTTTATTATTATATTCTTCCTTAAGCATTGGGTTTTTAATATTTATTGGTTCTCGACCCAATAAGTCTTCTAAATTTAGATCTTGAATCTGACCGAAACTTAAATCGCCATCTATCCAGTTCTTTACTGCTGGAACTATTTTTACTTTTAAATTTAATGCAAAAAGTGTGCTTGTTATTTGTAGTAATCTGTTGGAGTCTACATTCTGTATTGAAATAATAACCTCATCTATACCGTTTTTTTCTATAAATTTTTTGGTAATTTTTCCTGGCTCATAAACATTAAGTAAATTAATTTTTTTTCCAGTTTTACTTTCGTTATCATCAATAAAACCAACTACTTGAATGTTGCTTTTTGGGTCGTTGGTAACGGCATCATAAGTAATCATTCCAGATGTTCCAGCTCCATAAATTAAAACAGATTTCTTAACTTCAAAATCTGTAACGATACTTATATAGAGAGATTTAACAAAGAATCTAACGCCAACTAAAAAGAAGATATTTAGTAATAAATGGATATAAATTATAGATCCAGGAATATCGAAAAGTTTATCAAAATTAAATTTCCTGCTTAAAAATGTAATTACAATTAAGATAGTTGCTAAAATATTAATGCCAATAATGATATTAATGACATCCTTAACTCCAGTAAATCTAACAACACCTTTATGAGAGTTTACAATAATAAAACTAATTAGAGCTGTAGCTAAGACAAATGGAATTTGTTTTAAAAAGACATTGAAATCGAATACAAATTCAAAATTATAACGAATAATATATGCTAGAAAAAAAGTAAATGCTACAACACACAAATCGAAAAGAAGCACCATCCATTTTGAGGCGTACTTATTTGATATTCTTCTTAGTATGTTAATATAGTTACTCAAAATACTGTTTAATAATTTTTGTAATCCTGTTTAGTTCAATTTTAGTTAAATTAGATCCACTTGGTAGGCAAAGTGCTTTCTTGTACAAATCGTCTGAAACACCATTTAAATATTTCGGATATTGATTGAATACAGGTTGTAAATGCATTGGTTTCCATGATGGTCTTGCTTCAATATTATCTTCTCCTAATAGCTTTAAAATATCATCTCGCATTTGGTTTGTTTTTAAAACTATGCAAGTAAGCCATCTGTTGGAGTAGAACCCTTCGGGTTCGTTTAAAAAACTTATATCATCTATTGTGTCTAAATGTTTTAAATAATAATTATAATTTTTTCTTCTAAATTCAACATGTCTATCTAAAACCTTCATTTGCCCTCTTCCAATCCCAGCTAAAATATTAGACATTCTATAATTATAACCAGTGGTTACATGAGAATATTCAATACCAGGTTCTTTGGCTTGAGTTGCTAAATAAATAATTTTCGCTTTAGTTTCTTTGTTTTTAGAAACCAAAGCACCTCCACCAGAGGTTGTTATAATCTTATTTCCATTAAAAGATAATATAGATAAATCTCCAAAAGTCCCACATTTTTGATCAAAATAACTGCTTCCTAATGCTTCAGCGCTATCTTCAACAATAGGTATGTTGTATTTTTTAGAAATTGTATTTATTTCTTTTACTTTATATGGCATTCCATATAGGTTTATTATAATAATTGCTTTGGGTTTTACACCAGCTTTCATTCTATCTTTTATGGTGTGTTCCAATAATTCTGGACACATATTCCAAGTGTCTTTTTCACTATCAACAAAAACAGGTTTAGCTCTTAAATAAGTTACAGGGTTAACTGAAGCAGCAAATGTTTTAGTTTGACAAATTACTTCATCATTTTCTTTAATATTTAAAAGAACTAATGCTAAATGAATTGCAGCAGTTCCAGTTGTTAAAGCAGCAACATGTACTTTGTTTTCTAAATAGGACTCTAAATCATTTTCAAATCCATTTACATTAGGTCCTAATGGAGCAATCCAATTAGAATTAAATGCTTCTTTAATGTATTTTTCTTCATGGCCACTCATGTGTGGCGACGATAACCATATTTTATTATTCAAAAGGGACACATTTTTAGCCATAGTAAATATCTACGTTTCTATAACAATCATCAAAAAAACACGATGACTAGCTAATTTCTACGTTTTTCATTTTTATAAATTAAAGGTATTGAGTTTTTATCTAATTTATAGGTAATTGGTCTATTTATAATAAGATTTGTATTGTGCATTGAAATGAAACGAAGGCAAAAATTATTTCTTATAATTTAAAAAATAATAATTTAGTTCAAAGGTTTTTTTAAATTTATGAATACGAATAACATTAAGTCTGATGAGGATAGTGATTTAGTTTTAAATAACTGATTACGTGCAGGTTGATTATTTGTAATATGATAAAGTGAGTGCGTTTTTTAAATCTGCAAAAAAACTAAACAATCCAAGTGGATTTGTTGTCATTTAATAACAGTTAGAATGGTTTTAAAAATAATGTTTAAGTCGATAAACAAATTCTTACTATTAATATATTTCTTGTTTAAAGCAATTTTTTGTGGCAATATACTTTCTAAGTATAGTTTTTCTGGATTGTTTGTTGCTTTTAATAATTCTGCTTCATCTCTAAATTCTATAGATGCATAGTCCGTTATGCCTGGTTTTACAGATAAAATCATTAAATCTTCTTTTGAATAATGGTTAATGTATTTGCGTACTTCTGGCCTTGGACCAACAAAACTCATGTTGCCAACAAGAACATTAATTAATTGTGGGAATTCATCTAATTTATATTTTCTTAGAATGTATCCAGTTTTAGTAACTCTAGGATCTTTGTCTCCAAGTGTTAAAAGACCTTTTTTATCTGAGCCTATAAACATCGTCCTGAATTTAAATATTTTAAAATCCTTATTATGTTTGCCAACTCTCTTTTGTAGATAAAAAATAGGACCCTTAGATTCTATTTTTATTAGGAGGGCAATTATGACCAATAAGGGGAATAAAAAAATTAACCCAAAAAAGGAAAAAATAATATCAAATAATCTTTTTATCATATTGTTGATTCTACTGCATTCTCTACACTCTTTAAAATATAGCCCAACTGCTCTTTGTTTAACTGAGGATAGATAGGTAAAGATATCTCACATTTATAGTTTTTGTAAGCATTTGGGTAATCATTAATATCGAACCCTAGGTCTTTAAATATAGTTAACATTGGTAAAGGTTGGAAATGAACATTAACAGCAACACCTTGTTTAGATATTTTTTCAATTATAGTGTCTCTAGTAGACTCTGATATATTTTTTATTCTTAAAGCGTAAAGGTGGCAGGAAGATACCCTGTCCTGATCCTTATAAGGAGGTAAAATGGCCCATTCTTTACTGGTGAAAAAGCTGTGATAAACTTTATAAATGTCTTTTCTTTTGTCTAAAGTGCTTTCAAAATACTCAGGTAATTGAGCGACACCTATTGCAGCTAGAATATCAGGCATATTAATTTTTAAACCTGGATAAATAATATCGTATCTCCAACCACCAGCTTTAGATTTTGTGAAGGCATCTTTAGTTTGACCATTTAAGGAATAACATCTTAAAAAATCATACTCATCTTGATTAATAAATGGTTTAGGTAAGTTAATGCAAATTGCTCCACCTTCGGCAGTTGTGATATTTTTAACAGCATGAAAAGAAAATACAGTAATATCTGTAACCGAACCTAAAAATTGATTTTTATAAGTAGCTCCAATAGAATGAGCAGAATCTGCTAAGATTAATATTCTTCCTAATTTTTCTTGATTTTTATTTAAAGGAATAAACAGGTTAGTTTTACTTTCAACTAGTATTTTAATAGCTTCATAATCGCATGGCCATCCAGCTATATCTACAGGTATTATTACTTTTGTTTTTTCTGTAATTGCATTATTGATTTTTTCAATAGAAATATTGAAATCATTTTCCACATCTACCATGACAGGAGTCGCGCCAATATGAATTACTGCTAGAGCTGTTGCGGCATAAGTGTAAGCCGGAATAATTACTTCATCACCTTTTCCAACACCATACCATTTTAATGCCAACATGAGTCCTGATGTTGCAGAATTAACGCATAACGTGTTAGATGATAAAGTATATTTGCTTACTAAATCTTCTAATCGTTTAACTTTTGGCCCAGTAGTAATCCAACCAGATTCTAAGGCACTTGTAACTTCTTGTAATACAGCCTCATTAATATAAGGTGGAGAAAAAGGGATTTTCATTTTTTAATTATAATTAATAGCAGCATTAAAGATAGTTATATATTCTTTAGATAGTTTTTCTAAACTAAACTCTTTTACTTTATTATAAGCATTATTTGCTAATTTATCTGCAGTGGATTTATTGGTAGCGACCATAATCATTGTATCTGCTAATGAAATTGAGTCTTTTGGTTTTAGTAATATAATATCTTTATTGTGCTTGCCAAATTCTCTAACACCAACTGTATCTGTAGAAATAAGTGGTAAACCAACAGCAGCAGCTTCAAGTAAAACTCTTGGGAATCCTTCACCATAAAAAGTTGGTAGAATAAACGCATCAGATTTTGAGAGTAATTCTAGGATATCATTTCTAGTTCCTAACCATTCAATTGTATCGTCATTTTTCTTCAGAATGTCTAAATTTAAACGCTTTGAATTTTCTTCCAATGGGCCAACAAGGATACATTTAAAATTGTGACCTTTCTCTTTGCATATTTTGGAGGCTTCTATTAAATTGATAATTCCCTTTTCATAAACAAGTCTTGAAACACAGATGAAAGTAAATATGTTATTATCCCTTGGTGCTTTTGTTTCAATATTATTGAGTTCAATACCACTACTATATATAAGTTCTAAATTCTCTGGTGTTACCAATCCATAATTTAAGAAGTAATTTTTATCATCAGAGTTTTGAAAAACAGTTTTTGTAATACGATTTCTAATTATGTAATGAAGAATAATATATACCTTTCTTAAAATATAGCCTAATAGACTTTTAGACATGAAAATCCCTCCCATACCTGTAATAGTTCTGGTAATAGGTGTTTTTGTTTTTAATAAAGCTAAAGGCAATAAAAAGGCTGGTTTTGTATCGAATGTGTGAATAATATCAAAAGGATTATTTTTAAAAAAGTGCTTAAACCATTTTAAAGTTTTATAATCTGAAATAGGAGAGAAGCTCCTATTTAAATTATAAGGGATATAAGTTATAGAATCGGGGAAATCTGCATCGCTAGTTCCTACAATTGTTACATGAAAGCCTGCATCAACTAAATATTTTGATAATTCAATGCGTTTATGAACATCTTCACCACCAATTAAACAAATTTTTTTTATCATAAATAAAAATCTGTTCAAATTTAAAATTTTATTTATATAAAGCTATGTTAGTTTATTAAATTTGTGATATATTAGAATTAATAAAGCCTAAAAATAATTGAATAAAGCAGTTTATATAATTAGAGAATTAGTTAGAAAAATATATTTGGAAACGACATTGGGACCTTATATTGTTCAGCCTTTTTACGGAGCTTATATTTATTTTAGATTTACTTCAGTGGATGAAGTAACTAGAATCAATAGAGAATTTTTAAAGAATTTTGGAAGGAAACCAAATTTGGAGAATCCAAAATTATTTAATGAAAAAGTGCAATGGTTAAAATTAAACGACAGAACGCCATTACAAACAAAATGCGCAGACAAATATGCTGTAAGAGAGTATGTTAAGGAAAAAGTAGGAGAGCAGTATTTAATACCTTTAGTATTTGATACTAAAAACTTAAAAGATATAAAGCCAGAAAACATGCCTGACTTCCCAATAATAGTTAAGACGAATCATGATAGTTCAGGAGGTTCTATAGTAATTGATAAGCATAAAACGAATTGGCTAGTGGTTAGAAACAAACTATATAAATCTTTAAACATAAATTATTATAATAAGTATAAAGAATGGCAGTATAAAAATATTGAGCCACGTATTATAGTCGAAAAATTACTTCAACATGATGATGGGAGTATACCATTTGATTACAAACTCCATTATTTTAATGGTGAATTACTTTTAATTCACGTAGATCTTGACAGATATGATAATCACACTAGAAATTTTTACGATCCAGATTGGAACAAATTAGATATCATTTGGGGTCATGTAAAAAATGGCAGACAAATTGAAAAACCTGCTAAATTAGAAGAATTGAAATCGGTATCTAAAGCATTGGCTCAAGATTTTTGTTATACGAGAGTTGATTTATATATTGTTAAAGATCAGGTTTATTTTGGTGAAATAACTTTGCATTCGGCATCAGGATTTGATGAAATAACACCAGAAGGATGGGATTTAAAACTTGGTAACATACTTAAACTCCCTTACGAAAGCTAGAAGTTTTATAAACTTTCAATTAAATCTTTTAATTGAAGTCCTATTTTATTAAGACTAAAATCTTTAGAACGCTCAAAACCTAATTTTGCATATGTTATTCTTTCATGATTGTTTTTTTGAAGATATTTAATTGCATTTGCCAAGCCATGTTCATCATTAATATTTATTAAAATACCATATTTAGCTTTATAAAAAGTTCCCATTTCTATTGAAACAGAAATATTATCATTTAATAACTCAAGAGGTCCCGACATACAGTTGGTAGCTATAACTGGTAATCCTACAGACATAGCTTCAAGTATTGCATTTGGAAACCCTTCTGAAAGTGAACTAAGAATAAAACAATGATAATTGGGTAAATGTGTTTTTACGTTTAAATCGAAACCTTTTAAGAGTATGCTTTCTTCTAAATTTACACTTTTAGTATAAGCTGTCATGTCATTTTCTAATTCGCCTTCACCAAAAATATCGAGTGATATGTTTTCTGGCAATGTACTAATGGCTTTTATAATACTTTTCTGGTTTTTTATTGGAATTAATCTGCCTACAGTAACCAATTGAAACGTAGAATCTATACTATTGTAATCTTTAGTAGTAGGATTTTTAGAATTCATTATAATTGGATTGTAAATAACACTTGTGTCTATATTTACATTGAAATTATCAATTAGATCCTTATTTATATGAATAGAATTTGAAAAAAGTTTGTCGTTTTTATTGTAAAATTTTGGTATTAATGTTTTAGTAGCAAGTGCTGTTCTTTTAGTGTTTAAATATCTTTTAGATGGAAAGCATCGTTCACTAATAATGGTTTTTATTTTTGGATTGAATGTTTTAGCAATACCAGTCATGATGTTTTGTCTTATCATAAATGAAATAACAACATCTATATTTTCAGATTTTATTTTTTTTTGATACTTGTAAATAAAATTTGCATAATCTATGAAGTGATTTATTTTATTTGTTTTAATGCTTTTACCTTCTTTAGATAAGGATATCACTTTTATGTTTTCATTTAGTGGGTATTCAATAATATTGTATAATAGAATAATGGTGATGTCAAAATATTTAGATAGTTCATTGGCAAAATGACAAGCTACTCTTTCAGCACCTCCAGAACTTATTGTTGGAACAAATAAGGCTATCTTTCTTTTTTTTTTCATTATTTAGCGCTAGTTAAATTTATAAAGAATTCTTCATATTGATTTATGATTTTTTCTTTATTAAATCTATTTGTAACAATACTATTTATAACTTCAGGTTTAAAGATGTAATTAGAATTTATGCTATTTAAATAATCAACAAATTCTTCACTTGTATTTGCTATATAGCCATTCTGCCCATCAACAATAATTTCATCTAATCCACCAGGAGCATTAAAAGCTAGAACAGGAGTGCCTACAACACAACTTTCTATCAGGATATTTGGAAACCCTTCAACATAAGAACCTTGAAGATATAAATCACTTTCAGAAAGATATTCATCGACTTCGTTTGTATATTTAATAAATTCTATAAAGTCTAATAATCCATTGTCTTTTGCGTAGTTATAAATGGAACCCTTTTCAGTTCCATGACCAATT
>DFBO01000002.1:572-4489 GCA_002366675.1 Flavobacteriaceae bacterium UBA3078 | reverse complement strand
GCAATGAAAGGTATTCACTAAAATGATTTTAGGTTTTAATTAAATATAATTTGAAAAGCTCAATTACAAAGGTATTTGGGCTTTTTTATTCTTAAAAATAAATTATGAACACAGAAAAAAATGAATCAACCCTATCCTTAATTAAATCTTTTGACCCAATGTTTTGGGTTGCAAGTATTATGGAATTATTTGAAAGATGGGCCTGGTATGGTCTTTTTGCAGTATTAGCGTTATATCTTACAGGTTCAACAGACGACGGTGGGTTAGGGTTCTCTCATACCGAAAAAGGTCAAATTATGGGTATTGTTACTGCAATCCTTTACCTTTTACCGTTATTCACAGGTGTTATTGCCGATAAAATTGGTTATAAACTATCATTGGTTATTTCATATATAATGTTAATGACTGGATATTACTTTATGGGTGAAGTAACTTCATATACTGCGGTATTTTTAATATTCCTTTGGGTAGCAGTAGGAGCTGCAATGTTTAAACCCGTTGCATCTGCAATGATTACAAAATCAACAACAAAAGAGAATTCTACTTTAGGTTTTGGTATTTTCTATATGATGGTAAATATTGGTGGTTTTGTAGGACCTGCATTTTCTTCAGGATTAAGAGAAAAAGGCTGGGGACTAGTATTTATTCAAGCTGCAATAGTTATAGGAATTAATTTAATTATTGTGCTTTTCTTTTATAAAGAACAAGACAGAATAAAAACAAATAAAGGTTTTTTAGAAACTATCAAAGAATCCCTGAATAACATTCTTGAAGCATTAAAGGACACCAAACTATCTGTTTTATTATTAATTATGATTGGTTTTTGGACTATGTTTAACCAATTGTTTTATACACTACCAACATTTATTGAAGATTGGGTAGACACAAGTTCAGTTAGTAAAGCAATAACAGATTTTTCTCCTGTAATTGGAAATTACATTTCTTCAGAAGGACAGATAAAACCTGAGTGGTTTACAAACATAGATGCTGGTATGATTGTTTTACTTCAAATTTTTGTTTCTTCTTTTGTTATAAAAATGCGTCACGTAAGTGCCATGATTCGTGGGTTTATAATTGCAATTGTTGGTATTTCACTTACCTTTTTCTTTAAAGATGTAACATTTACAATTATTGGTGTTGTAATCTTTGCTATTGGGGAAATGACAACCAATCCAACTTTCTCTTCATTTATTGCTATCATCTCTCCTAAAGGAAAAGAAGCTTTATACCAAGGAACTTACTTTGTACCTATTTTTGTTGGTAATTTATTAACAACTTTTGTCTCTGGGAATTTATATCAGGCTTGGTCTGACAAACTTACCTTAGTTAAAAATTATTTAGGAATTAAAGGAATTACGGTTACTGAGATTGGAACAAAATACACTGAAAATCAATTTTTAGAAAAGTCTGCTAGGGCTTTTGATATTTCGGTAGATAAAGTAAAAACTTTACTATCTAATGACGTAATTGCTAATAAAGATTGGTCTTTAGGTATTAAAGAATTAAACAAATATGCTGAAGATAATAGCATTGAAAATTTTGGAGCCTTAAGTGCTGATTTTTCTAAAAATGACTACTTTATTGCAGCTGCAGAAAAATTAAATATGTCTAAATGGGAAATGACCAATGTAATTTGGGAAAATTATTCTCCAAATAAAATTTGGTGGGTAATTTCTGGAATAGGAATAGTAACTGTTTCTGCACTTATCATTTATGATAATCTAGTAGTAAAACCAAAAGAAAAAGCTGCAGCAGAAGCATAAATTAAACATTTTAACGATGAGTAAAAACAACAACGATTTTTTCAAAACTCAAGTATTAGGACATCCTGCAGGGCTTTTTGTGTTATTTTTTACAGAAATGTGGGAACGTTTTTCATTTTATGGAATGCGTGCATTATTAGTACTGTTTTTAGTAAGCGCTTTGGGAATTGGTGGCTGGGATTGGCCAAGAGAAAATGCCTTAGCTTTATATGGTACTTACCTTGCTTTGTTATATTTAACACCAATAATTGGTGGTACTCTTGCCGATAAATATTTAGGTAACAGAAAGGCTATTGCTATTGGAGCAATTATTATGACGCTAGGACACGCAAGTATGGCTATTGAGTCAAATCCATTGTTTTTGTATTTAGGATTAGGATTATTAGTTGTTGGAACTGGTTTTTTTAAACCTAATATGAGTTCTTTTATTTCAATTTTATATAAAGATTTTCCTGAGAAAAAAGATGGAGCATACACCATTTTTTATATGGGAGTTAATGCAGGTGCGTTTTTAGGAATCATGCTTTGCGGTTATATGGGTGAAATACTTGGTTGGAGTTGGGGATTTGGACTCGCAGGAATTTTTATGTTATTAGGGTTATTACAATTTACTTTGGCGCAAGGTATTTTTGGTGAAATTGGGAAAAAACCTAATAAAGTTGATAAAACCATTGAAGCTGATGACCATACTCAAATTGAAGACAAATTAAATCCGTTCACTTTAGTAGATAAAATTTTAATTATAATTGTTGCAATTGCTGGATTAACTTGGGTTATTAATGATCCTTTATCTAAAATTGGAGATTTTAATATGTTAAGTTTTGGTGGAACAGACTACTCTGGACAAACTATTATTGTTACATTAATTTTATTCATTTACCTTTTAGGTTCAAGAATTTTAAGATATAGTCCTATCACAAGAGATAAAATGTTTGCAGTAGTGATTTTTGCGTTTTTTATCATCTTCTTTTGGGCTTCATTTGAACAAGCTGGTGGATCTATGAGTATTTTCGCAAAAGATTATACAAGTAGAATATTATCAGGGAATTCAGCATTAATTTTTAATATTATTGATATTATTATTACGGTAGTACCAATTGCAATTATTACTTGGGTTTTATTCTTGTTCTTCAAACAAACATTTAAAAAATACTTTTTATCAAATTTAATTTTAGGTTTTAGTTTTATTATTATTTGGGGTTTAATTATTTGGAAAATAAATAATAATTTTAGCACATTTTCTTATGAAATTTCATACCCAACTTATCAAGTAACAGTTGATAATGGCACAGTAAAAAACTTCCCAATAACAGCTGAAACTATAGTGCCAGATAATGCTATATTAAATGAAAGTAATACTGTAATTAGATCTTCAACAGAGTTTACTGCAAATGATAAATTGTCAATTATTGATATTGATAAAAAGGGGATTAATTTTAAACCTTTATCTGCAGAACAAGCTGATGCAATTACCACAAATATTACAGCTACAGTAAAGGAAAGGAAAGAAAATGAAATTGAAATTCCTGCAACTTGGTTTTTAATTTTAAACTCGTTATTTATAATTGCTTTTGCACCATTATTTTCTAAGTGGTGGGAAAGTAAATACAACCCAAATCCGGCTTCAAAATATGCCATTGGTTTATTTTTCTTAGCCTTTGGATTTGCATTTTTAGCGTATGGTGCTGCAGGTATTCCGCAAGGAGCAAAAACAGCATCGGTCAGTATTATTTGGTTAATTTTTGCTTATCTATTTCATACATTGGGAGAACTTTGCGTTTCTCCTGTTGGTTTATCTTATGTTAGTAAATTAGTACCAGCAAGAATGATAGCCTTTATGTTTGGTGTTTGGTATTTGGCATTGGCAATTGGAAATAAAACATCGGGTAAAATGGGTTCTATGATTGATGATATTACTAATAAATATGACATTTCTACATTCTTTTTAATATTTACATTTGTTCCAATTATTATTGGTGTTATTGCTTTATTATTAAACCCTGTACTTAAAAAATTAATGCATGGCGTAAAATAATTTAACAATTAATTTTAAGTATATTAATTAGAACTTTGTAATTTCGGCGAGATTTTTTCGTCAATTAGCAAAGTAAATCATAAATAAAAGTTAAAAAAATGAAGAAAATATTAATTTTA
>DFBO01000002.1:0-552 GCA_002366675.1 Flavobacteriaceae bacterium UBA3078 | reverse complement strand
GCTCCTAAAAAAATATTTATGGACGCTTATACCATTTGGTGTGGGCCTTGTAAAATGTTAGATAAAAATACATTTCATAACAAGGATGTAGTTGACTATGTTAACAAAAATTATTATGCAGTGAAATTTAATGCTGAAGGAAATGAAGTAATTAATTTTAAGGGAGCTACATATACAAATCCAAATTTCAACCCAAATACATCAGGAAGAAATAGTTCACATCAATTATCTGCCTATTTGGGAATAAGCGCTTATCCAACATTAATATATTTAGATGAGGAGGCAAATTTAATTGCACCAATTACCGGGTACAAAACTCCAAGTCAACTAGAACTATTTTTAAAACTGTTTGCTTCAGATGATTTTAAAAAATTAACTAGTGATGGTGATTGGAAAAATTATCAAGCAAGTTTTAAATCTGAATTTAACGATTAACATAACTTTCTATCTAAAAATATAAGCTCCTTTTTGCATAGTACTGTGAAAAGGAGTTTTACTTTTCAAACAAGTTTTTTCCCATTTAGAAACATAACTTTTATAGTTTGAACCATC
>DFBO01000046.1:329-30364 GCA_002366675.1 Flavobacteriaceae bacterium UBA3078 | reverse complement strand
AGAATTTGCTGCTTGTTTTAAAGAATCCCAAAGATAATTGACACTAATACGTTCTCCACAAGCTACATTAAACACTTGGTTGCTTGCTGCTTTAGAAGCAAAAAAGCCACGAATATTTGCTTGAACAGCATTATCTACAAATGTAAAATCACGTGTTTGCTCGCCATCGCCATTAATTTTTGGCGACTTATTATCTTTTAATGCTTGCATAAATAATGGAATTACAGCTGCATAAGCACCATCTGGACTTTGCTTTGGTCCAAACACATTGAAGTAGCGTAAGCCAACAACATCTGTATTGTATGTTTTTCCAAAAACATCTGCATACAGTTCGTTCACATATTTTGTTACTGCATAAGGAGATAAAGGTTTTCCTATATTATCTTCTAACTTTGGTAATGCTTTACTATCTCCATAAGTTGAGCTTGATGCAGCATAAACCATACGTTTTACAGTATTAGAATCTTTTAAAGCAATCATCATATTTAAAAAACCAGAAATATTAACTTCGTTAGTGGTTGCAGGATCATTAATTGAACGTGGCACAGAACCTAAAGCTGCTTGGTGAGACACATAGTCTATGTCTTGCATTGCATTTTTACAGGTTTCCAGATTTCTAATATCTCCTTCCATTAACTCAAAAGCTGGATGACTATGGAACTCTGTTAAATTTTCTCGATGTCCATTTGAAAAATCATCTAACACTCTAACTTTTTTGGCATTATTTTTTAACAAATATTCTACAATATTTGAACCTATAAAACCTCCTCCTCCTGTAATTAAGAAAGAAAAACGAGACAAATCTTCTGAATGATACTTGTGCTTATACATCATAATCTAGCGTCTACAGTAAGTTTTGGTAATAATGATTTTACATCGAATATAACTCCGATGTTAGATTTTAATTGTTGAAGATCTATTTCTAAAAACTCATTATGAGATACAGCTAATACTATAGCATCATAATTACTATTTAAATCTTTATTGTCACATAATAAATCAAAACCATATTCTTCTTTAACCTCTTCTGAAGATGCCCATGGATCAAATACATCTACATTAACATCATAGCTTTCAAATTCTCTAATAATATCAATGACTCTGGAATTTCTAATATCTGGGCAGTTTTCTTTAAATGTAATACCTAACACGAGTACGTTTGCGCCTTTTATGGTGGCTCCCTTTTTAATCATTAATTTAACTGTTTCTTGGGCTACATAACTTCCCATACTATCATTCATTTTTCTTCCAGCTAAAATAATTTCAGGATTATAACCCGATTCAATGGCTTTCTGCGCCAAATAATACGGATCTACACCTATACAATGTCCTCCTACCAATCCTGGTGAAAAATTAATAAAATTCCATTTGGTTCCTGCTGCTTCCAAAACTGCTTTGGTATCGATATCTAATAATCTAAAGATTTTTGATAATTCGTTTACAAAAGCAATATTAATATCTCGTTGTGAGTTCTCAATAACTTTAGCTGCCTCTGCCACTTTAATAGAAGGTGCCATATGAGTTCCTGCTGTGATAATAGATTTATACAAATCATCAACAACTTTTGCTATTTCAGGAGTTGAACCAGAAGTCACTTTTAAAATTTTAGTAACAGTATGTTTTTTATCTCCTGGATTAATTCGTTCGGGAGAATATCCTGCAAAAAAGTCTGTATTGAATTTAAGTCCTGAAACAGATTCTAGAATTGGGACACAAATATCTTCTGTAACACCTGGATATACTGTGGATTCGTATATAACAATATCATTAGGTTTAAGAATGCTTCCTATGCTCTCACTAGCTTTAACTAATGGTGTGAAAATTGGTTTATTTAATTCGTCTGTTGGTGTTGGTACTGTAATGATATAAACAGTAGAATCTTTCATATCATTCAAATCGCTTGAAACATAAAGACCTTTTTCACTCGTATTATTAGTAAGAATAACTTCTTTTAAGTTATTTTCTTCGACTTCTAATGTTCTATCTTTTCCAGAACGTAATTCTGCAATCCGTTTCGTATTGATGTCAAAACCAATGACATGATATTTTTTAGCAAATTCCACTGCTAGAGGTAAACCTACATAACCTAGACCAACTATGGCAATATTATTTATTTTCATATTAATATTTTATTTAAAAGCTCAATTAGAATTATATTCTTTTTAAAAATGCTTTTATTTTCTTAAAAACTGTTTGTTTTCCATTTTCATGATACGCATTACCATAGACGCCATACCCATATCCATAGCCATAGCCATAGCCATAGCCGTAATTTTGATTGGACTTATGCTTGTAGAAATTAAGAATAAAATGAATATTCTTAATTTCTCCTGCTCTGTGTTTAGCATTGATAAGTTGCAACATCCCTTTTTTGGTATAATCTAAACGTACCATAAATATTGAGGTATCTGCATATTTAACCAATTCAAACGCATCGGTCACTAATCCTAAAGGTGGCGTATCTAATATAATGATATCGTATGTCTGCCTAAGTTCTGCAATTAACATCTTCAATTTAGGACTCATTAATAACTCTGATGGGTTTGGAGGAATAGGACCTGATGTTACCACATCTAAATTTTCGATATGTGTTTGACATTTTACCTCTTCAAAAGATTTTTCGCCTATAAAATAATTAACAATCCCAATTTCATTGTCTATTTCAAAATCATCAAATATTTTAGGCTTACGTAAATCTAGTCCTAATAAAATAGTTTTTTTACCACTTAAAGCATAAACCGTAGCAATATTTATAGAGCAAAATGTTTTTCCTTCCCCACTTACCGAAGAAGTAACCAAAATAGTTTTTCCTTCTTCATTTTGAGTCTTATTTAAAACAAATTGTAAACTGGAACGTATGGAACGAAAGGACTCTGCAACAGCAGACTTTGGTTTCTCAAAAACCACCAAATTATTATGATATCTGTATTTACCAATCAACCCAATTATTGGGATTTTAGATAAACGCTCCACCTCATCCGATCCATGAATGGTATGGTCAAGAAGAAAGATGACAAAGATTAGAAACATGGGAAAAAAGAAACCTAGCATCAATCCCATCATATAATTCAACGATTTATTAGGACCAATCAAGCCACCACCAATATCTTTGGCTTCGTCTATAATACCAATATCAGATACATTTGCTGCTTTTACAATGGCTGCTTCACTACGTTTAGCCATATACAAATTATAGGCATCCTGACTAATATCCAGTTTTCTCTGAATCTTTAAAAACTTCTGTTGATCTTCAGGCAACCCACTTAACTTAGTTTCGAAATTTGCTATATTACGTTGCAATGTGCTTATAAGTGCACGAATGGTACTTTTTGTTGCATCAATAGTTTCTAATAAGACATTTTTTTCTGCATTAATTTGTCTATCAATGTCTTTAAAAATATCAGAATCTTCTCTCATGGAGTATTCCATACTTTGACGCTCAATAGCCAAGGCAGTTATTTTAGAAACCGAACTCATAATATTAGACTCCTGAATCCCTACAGAACTTGGAGCAGCAATACGTGTATAATCGGTTTTTGTGCGTAAATAATTCTCAAGTGCCTCTAAATAATTAAGTTTTGTTTGCTCCTCTTCTTTTCGGGATTCAAATTCTTTTAACTTATCAGATATATCTTTCATTTCAGAAGAAACGTCAAACACCTTGTTTTCCTTTCGGAAATTATTCATCTCATCTCCAAAATCTTTTAAACTAGCATTAACTGCAGCCAAACTACTATCTATAAACTTAATCGTGTTTGTTGCGTATAGATTTTTACGTTCCAACTCGGATTTACTTAAAATGACAGTAGTGGTATTTAAGTAATCTACAATCTTAGATTTGTTATTACCAGCCAGAGATAATACCAAAACAGATGCAGATGAATTAGTAGAAGGCTTCACTCCAATGCCATGTTTGAGGGCATTTACTATTCTATCAAAATTACTGAACTGCAAAAAGAATTCCATCCCTGGCTTGATAGAGCTTTCGTTACGCAACTTAACAATCCCGTTTAAAAATGGTAAATCGATAACTTCCCCTATTTGAAATTGCTGCGTAAAAACTCCTACAGGAATAGAAACTGGTAATCGCTCTTTAGAGTCATATAGTTGTCCTGATCCTTTTTCAGACTCAAATTCAGTATAAATCTCAAACGTATTATTTGTTAAGAACCGAATACCAATAAAATGTTCAAGTAACTGAGGTTTTGATTTATCGAGTTCAAAGACAAAAGGAGCATCTTTATAAATATCCACCTTATGGTATTTCCCTTCAACAAAGTAATTCATATAAGATTTCAAAGAATCAACTACTTTCTCATTATGGGTTCGGGTTTGTAAAGTTGTGATGGTCTTTCCCACTTTACCGGAAACACCTCCCCAATTAAAAGATATACTGGTATTAGCTGTAAAAAAGGGGTTTTGGTCATTCTCTACCGAAATTAATGAATCTAATTTATAAACATTTTGCTTTCTAACATTTATAAAATAAGCGATAATAAGAGCAACACCTATACACACCATTACAAACTTCCAAAGGTTTAATACTTTAAATAAATACCCTTTAAAATCGAAGTTGATTCTCCCACCTTCTTGATCTATATCTTCATATTCTGCCATGCCTTAAATTCTATCCATTAATAAAAGAGTGGTTGTTACTAAAGAAAGAGCAGTAACAATAGTCCCAATAGTCTGCATTGTAGTAGTTCCAGTACCCCAAGACTTTTGCTTTAGGGGCTTCACATAAATAATATCATTGGGTTGAATATAGTAATAAGCAGATTGCATCACTTTAGCGTCCAACAAATTGACATGATGAATCTGTTGACCTTGTGGATACTGTCTAATAATCAATACATCCTCTCTATTTCCTGTCATCTCAATATCTCCTGCATTAGCTAAAGCTTCAAAAACATTTACTCGAGCTTGATAAAGCGTTTGTGTACCAGTTCTTTTAACTTCTCCATTTACAGTAAAACGAATCCCTGTTAATTTCACAGAGACAAAAATATTGGCAGTTTCTTTAAACTCTTCCTCCAATAAAGTTTTCTCTAAGAGCTGTTCTATTTCTTCGGCAGTATACCCAAGTACATTTATTTTCCCCAAAACTGGCACTCTTATATTACCATGTAAATCCACAGTAAACCCATCAAAATAAGCTCTCTCTTCCCCATCAGCATTCAAATTCTCTTCCCCTACAGGATTGAAAATTTGCACATTATCTTGATCCAAAGCTTTTACACGAATATTCAAAATATCATTAATTTGAATCCGATAAGGTTTTTGCTTTTCAGTAATTACTTGAGTAGTATCTGTAGCAATTTCCATCTGCTGTAAATACACCAAATCTTTATTTGGAATACAAGACATAAAACCGATACTTATAAGTAGATATACAAGAATGAACTGCTTCTTCATGAGGTCATTTATAGTTTAATCACAAATATAACTTTTCAATAGGAATATCAAAACTAATGTAGCTAATTTTGGTTTTTATACGTTAATTTGCAAAAAAACCTTTCTTGAATTATTTAACAGTTGAAAACATTTCAAAGTCTTATGGAGAACTAATCCTCTTCCAAGATATTTCTTTTAGCATCCATAAAGACCAAAAAATTGCTTTTGTAGCAAAAAACGGAACCGGAAAAACTTCTATTTTAAACATGCTTTCTGGGAAAGACACACCAGATTCAGGCAATATCATTTACAGAAAAGGGATTCAAGTGGCCTTCCTGTCTCAGGACCCAGAACTTAACAATAATTTAAGCGTCGAGGATTCCATTTTCGATACCAAGAATCCCATACTAGATATTATTAAAGGGTATGAAAAAGCATTAGAAAATCCTGAAGATGAAGAAGCCTATCAGAAAGCTTTTGAACAAATGGACAGTCATCAAGCATGGGATTTTGAAACACAATACAAGCAAATCTTGTTTCAATTGAAACTAGAAAACCTCAGCCAGAAAGTCAGCACACTTTCTGGTGGGCAGAAAAAAAGACTAGCTCTTGCTATTGCTTTATTACAGAAACCTGACCTTTTAATTTTAGATGAACCTACCAATCATTTAGATTTGGAGATGATTGAATGGCTGGAAGACTTTTTTGCTAAAGAACAAATGACCCTATTTATGGTTACGCACGATAGGTATTTTCTAGAACGAGTATGTAATGAAATTATTGAACTGGATCAAGGTCAACTTTATACTTACAAAGGGAATTATTCATATTATCTTGAAAAGAAAGAAGCACGAATAGAAAATGAAGCAGTAGAATTAGGCAAAACCAGACAACTCTTTAAAAAAGAATTGAATTGGATGCGCAAACAACCTAAAGCCAGAACAACGAAGTCAAAATCACGTATTGACGATTTCCACGATATTAAACATAAAGCCCAGCAACGACGAAACGACCATGAGATTCAGTTAGAATTAAACATGGAACGCTTAGGTAGTAAAATTCTAGAATTAAATAAAGTATCTAAAGCTTATAAAGACAAAACCATATTAAATAGATTCGATTATTCCTTTCAAAAAGGTGAACGCTTGGGTATTATAGGTAAAAACGGGACAGGAAAATCTACCTTCTTAAATCTAATTACCCAAACCCAACAACCAGATTCCGGAAAAGTAATTTTAGGTGAAACAGTTAAGTTTGGTTACTACACCCAAGCTGGTATCAAGGTAAAGCCAAACCAAAAAGTTATAGATGTTATAAAAGAGTTTGGTGACTATATTCCTTTAAAAAAAGGAAAACAAATAAGTGCTCAACAGTTATTAGAACGCTTTTTATTTGATAGAAAAAAACAATACGATTTTGTAGAAAAATTAAGTGGCGGAGAACGTAAACGCCTGTATTTATGCACTGTATTGATTCAGAATCCTAATTTTTTAATCTTAGATGAGCCTACCAACGATTTAGATATTGTAACCCTTAATGTCTTGGAAAGCTTTTTACTTGATTTTCCAGGCTGCTTGATTGTGG
Organism: Flavobacteriaceae bacterium UBA3078; assembly: GCA_002366675.1. GTDB lineage: Bacteria > Bacteroidota > Bacteroidia > Flavobacteriales > Flavobacteriaceae > Xanthomarina. The sequence continues at coordinate 23,386 of DFBO01000046.1, read as the reverse complement.
TATCTCACGACAGGTATTTTATGGATAAGATTGTAGATCATTTACTTATTTTTCGAGGCGAAGGTGTAATAGAAGATTTTCCAGGAAACTATTCCGACTTTAGAACTTATGAAGATAGTCAGGAAATAGAGTCTAATTCAAACGATACAAAAAAAGACAAAAAGCAATGGAAAAAAGATAGTAATACCAATCTATCTTATAACGAGCAGAAAGAATACAAAAATGTTGAGAGCAAGTTAGCTTCACTTGAATTCGATAAAAAAGAATTAGAGAAAAAGTTTCATGACGAAAGCTTAACACCTGAACAAATTCAAGAATTATCACAAAAACTCCAAATGATTATGGATGATATTGACGACAAAGAAATGCGTTGGTTTGAGTTGAGTTCCAAATTGGAGGAATAGATTCCTATCTCCTCGAGCACAGTCGAGAGATTTTAAAAGCAGAACCATAAATAAAGGTTTCGACTGTGCTCGACCAGACATAGAAATATGTTTTACCAACAAAAAAAATACATACAATTCTTAATAAAGTCCACCAACCAACATGGTGTCCACTCTCCTTTTGTATATGATTTAGTAACTAACTGTTTTTATGATTCTAAAACTTATCCTGATTACAAAGACTTAAAAGAGTATAGAAAAAGATTATTATTAAATAAAAGAGCACTCGAAATTACAGATTTAGGATCAGGTTCTAAAGTCACAAATAATACTTCAAGAACTATTTCTTCTATTGCCAAACATTCTGGAACTAGTTTTAAAAGAACAAAATTACTATTTAGGCTTTCAAAATATTTTCAATTTCAAAACATATTGGAATTAGGAACATCATTAGGTATTGCTACTCAAGCAATACATTTAGGTAATCTTAAATCACAAATAACAAGTATTGAAGGCTGTACAAATATTTCAAATACAGCTAAATCAAATTTAGCTAATAGTAAAAACATCAAGTTACTTGTAGGAGATTTTGATTTACAAATAGATACTCTTGATCAAGATAGTTTTGACTTCGTCTTTTTCGATGGCAATCACAACAAAGAAGCCACTTTAAGGTATTTTGAAAAACTACTCTCTAATACCCACAACGACACTCTTTTTATATTTGATGATATTTATTGGTCTAAGGACATGACACAAGCTTGGAAAGCTATCAAGAAGCATCCCAAAGTTTCAGTAACTATAGATACATTTTTTTGGGGCTTTGTTTTTTTTAGAAAAGAACAAGTCAAGGAGGATTTTGTAATTAGAGTTTAGTTGTTAGTCGTATAAGTTGTTTAGTCGTTTTGTTTGACTTAAATTTGGGTTTCAGATTGTACTAAAAAGCTTAACAACATACAAATCAAATTTTTACATGAAAATTTACACAAAAACAGGAGACAAAGGAACCACAGCTTTATTTGGTGGCACGCGAGTTCCTAAGCATCATATTCGTATTGAAAGTTATGGTACTGTCGATGAATTAAATGCACATATAGGCTTATTAAAAGATCAAGATATGAATCAACTTTATAAAGATTTACTATCTCATATCCAAGATCGTTTATTTACCGTTGGTGCTATTTTGGCAACCGATCCAGAAAAAGCCATTTTAAAAAGTGGTAAAGAGCGATTAAACATTCCTAAAATTTCAGAAGAGAACATCGAGCGACTTGAAAAAGAAATGGATGACATGAACGATAGCCTTCCTCCTATGACAAACTTCATATTACCAGGAGGTCATCAAACGGTGTCATTCTGTCACATTGCACGTTGTGTTTGCCGTAGAGCCGAACGCTTAGCTGCCGCTTTAAACGACTTAGAGCCTGTTGAACCAAATACATTAATGTATTTAAACCGTCTATCTGACTACCTATTTGTCTTGGCACGAAAGTTGTCTTCAGATTTACAGGCAAACGAAATTAAATGGATTCCCGAAAAACATTAATGCGTTTGTTAAATAATAATCACTGCAAAAACAGGTTTCGTTTTAATTAAAAACAGTGAGAAAATACGTTCTTTATATTGATGTGTAAATAATTGCTTTTTTTCTTGTTTATATAAACTAAAAATTTATTTTTGCAAAAAATAAAAACAATTATAAAATGTATTGGACATTAGAATTAGCATCTTATTTAAGCGATGCACCTTGGCCAGCAACTAAAGATGAATTAATTGATTATTCAATTAGAACAGGAGCTCCATTGGAAGTAGTTGAAAACCTTCAATCTATTGAAGATGAAGGAGACCAATATGAATCAATCCAAGAAATTTGGCCTGATTATCCAACAGACGAAGATTACCTCTGGAATGAGGATGAATACTAATAAGTAAAATTATTAAAAAAGTCTCGTTAGAGGCTTTTTTTGTGTCTAATTTTTCGGGAAACTTAATAACAAACCGTAACTTTGAGGGTTATATAACTCTTAAAGAAATACAACATATATTCTATCAGTTTATTGCTGATACAACTAAAAATAATAACACATGACCTTTTTAGATTCTGTACTAAAAGTATTTGTCGGAGACAAGTCGAAACAAGATGTTAAGGCTATCATGCCTCTAGTAAATAAAGTAAAAACTTTTGAAGCTGCTTTAGAAGCACTTTCTCATGATGAATTACGTGCAAAAACTGACGCTTTTAAAGCTCAAATTGCTGAAGCAAGGAAACCTCACAATGATAAAATAGAAGTACTTCTTAATGAAGCAGAAACTACTGAAGATATTGACAAGCGTGAAGATATCTATCTTGAAATAGATACTATTAAGGATACTATTTACGAAGTTACAGAAAATGTATTAAACGAAATCTTACCAGAAGCATTTGCCGTTGTAAAGGAAACAGCTAAACGTTTTGTAAACAATACAGAAATTAAAGTTACTGCATCTATTTTCGACAGAGAAATATCTGGAGAAAAAGAGTATGTAACTCTAGATAATGACCAGGCTATTTGGTCAAACTCATGGGATGCTGCTGGAAAACCTATTACTTGGGATATGGTGCATTACGATGTACAGTTAATTGGTGGTATTGCCATGCACCAAGGAAAAATTGCTGAAATGCAAACAGGTGAAGGTAAAACCTTAGTGGCAACTTTACCTATGTACTTAAATGCGCTTGCAGGCAAAGGTGTTCACTTAGTAACAGTTAACGATTATCTAGCAAAACGTGATAGTGCTTGGATGGCTCCTATTTTTCAATTTCATGGTATGAGTGTGGATTGTATTGATTATCATCAACCAAACTCTGCAGCTCGTAAAAAAGCATACTTATCTGACATTACTTATGGTACAAATAACGAATTTGGTTTCGATTATTTACGTGATAATATGGCACACTCTCCAGACGATTTAGTACAACGTCCTCATCATTTTGCAATCGTAGATGAAGTCGATTCAGTATTAGTCGATGATGCTCGTACACCATTAATTATTTCTGGACCAATTCCTCAAGGAGATAGACATGAGTTTACAGAACTAAAACCTAAGGTTGAAGATATTGTTTCGGTACAACGAAAATACTTAACAGGTGTTTTGGCTGAGGCTAAAAAGCTTATTGCTGAAGGAGACACCAAAGAAGGTGGTTTCCAATTACTAAGAGCTTATAGAGGGATTCCAAAAAATAAAGCACTTATTAAATTTTTAAGTGAGGAAGGTATCAAACTGTTGCTTCAGAAAACAGAAAATCAATACATGGCAGATAATAACAGAGAAATGCCTAAGGTAGATGCCGAGCTTTACTATGTTATTGAAGAAAAAAACAATCAAATAGAACTTTCAGATAAAGGTATTGAATTCTTGTCTGGTAAAGACAATCCAGATTTCTTTGTAATGCCAGAGATTGGTATTGAAATTGCAAAAATTGAAGCACAAAATTTATCTTCAGAAGAAGAAGCAAATTTAAAAGAAGAACTCTTTAGAGAATTTGGAGTGAAATCTGAACGTATTCACACCTTAAATCAATTATTAAAAGCTTACGCTTTATTTGAAAAAGACATTCAATACGTTGTTATGGAAAACAAAGTAATGATTGTCGATGAGCAAACGGGTCGTATTATGGATGGTCGTCGTTATAGCGACGGACTACATCAAGCAATTGAGGCTAAAGAAAATGTAAAAATTGAAGATGCCACACAAACATTTGCAACTGTAACACTTCAAAATTACTTTAGAATGTACAGAAAACTGTCTGGTATGACAGGTACAGCTGTAACTGAAGCTGGTGAATTCTGGGAAATCTACAAATTAGATGTGGTTGAAATTCCAACTAACAGACCGATTGCTAGAGATGACAGAGACGATTTAGTATATAAAACCAAGCGTGAAAAATACAATGCTGTAATTGATGATGTTACTAAACTATCTGAAGCTGGCAGACCTGTTTTAATTGGTACAACTTCGGTTGAAATTAGTGAGTTACTTGGTAAAATGTTAAGCATACGTAAAATACCACACAACGTATTAAATGCTAAGCAACATAAAAAAGAAGCCGAAATTGTAGACGAAGCAGGTAGAACTGGGCAAGTAACTATTGCAACAAATATGGCTGGTCGTGGAACAGATATTAAATTAACAGATGCTGTTAAAGAAGCTGGTGGACTTGCTATTGTTGGTACAGAACGTCACGATTCTCGTCGTGTAGACAGACAGTTACGTGGTCGTGCTGGACGTCAAGGAGATCCAGGTAGTTCGCAATTTTATGTGTCTCTTGAAGATAACTTAATGCGTTTATTTGGTAGCGAACGTATTGCTAAGATGATGGATAGAATGGGCTTGAAAGAAGGCGAAGTGATTCAGCATTCTATGATTTCAAAATCTATAGAACGTGCTCAGAAAAAAGTTGAAGAAAATAACTTTGGAATTCGTAAAAGACTATTAGAATATGATGATGTTATGAACTCACAACGTGAAGTTGTTTACAAACGTCGTCATCATGCTTTATTTGGAGAACGTCTTCGTGTAGATTTAGCCAACATGATTTATGATACTTCTGAAGGCATTGCTGAAACAAACAAAACAGCAAACGATTATAAAAACTTTGAGTTTGAATTAATCCGTTATTTCTCAATGAGCTCTCCTATCTCAGCCGATGAATTTGGAAAATTATCAGTTCTGGATATTTCATCTAGAGTATATAAAGAAGCATACAATCATTATAAAGAAAAAATGACTAGAAATGCAGATTTAGCTTTTCCTGTTATTAAAGATGTGTATGAAAATCAACGTGATAAATTTAAAAGAATTGTAGTTCCTTTTACAGATGGAGTAAAAACTTTACAAGTAGTTACAGATCTTGAAAAAGCTTACGAAACTCAAGGAAAACAATTAATAACAGATTTTGAAAAAAATATTGCTCTAGCCATAATAGATGATGCTTGGAAAACGCATTTACGTAAAATGGATGAGTTAAAACAATCTGTTCAATTAGCTGTTCACGAACAAAAAGATCCGTTGTTAATCTATAAATTTGAAGCTTTCGAATTGTTTAAAAGCATGATTGACCAAGTAAATAAAGACGTAATTTCGTTCTTATTTAAAGGCGAACTTCCTTCTGAACAAACAAATGCGATTCAAGAAGCTAAACAGACTAGAGAAAAGGAAAATCTAAAAACTCAAAAAGACGAGATTCCTAATCTAGATGAACGTTCTGCTCAAAACAGAGCTGCTGGTAACACACAACGTCAACAAGATGTGGTTGAAACTATTGTCCGAGACAAACCAAAAATTGGACGTAACGATAAAGTGACTATTAAGCACGTTATGAGTGGTGAAAACAAAACACTAAAATACAAACAAGCAGAACCCTTAATTTCCAAAGGTGATTGGGTTTTAATTGAAGATTAAATATTTATAGAAAGTAAAAATAGCCAAGCAATTCTTGGCTATTTTTTTTTAAAACAGACCTATATATCCGATATATTTTCATTTTAACGAAAAGAGTTTTTAAATCTCAGAAATCTATATATAATTCATTAATTTCACACTTCGATACTTCCTCATTAAATGAACACTTTTTTTCGATTAATAGCATAGAACGAAAAAAAATAATTATGTCTTTATTTTTAATAAAAAAAATAAAAATTGTTTTCACATGTGTGATTGCAGTTTACGCGTTTAGTTTACAGTCTCAAACAATAAGTTTTGGGTCTTCTGGTTTAATTAATGAAACTTTAGTCAACCCTACTTCTTTAGAGTTTGGTCCAGACAATCGATTATATGTCTCTCAACAAAATGGCGTTATATGGGCCTATACTGTTGAGAGAGATAATTCTCCAATGGGAGATGGTGTATTTACAGTAATAGCTTCTGAACAAATAACAACAATAAGACAAGAGATTCCTAATCATTTTGATGATGGCTCGTTAAATATTAGCCAACAACGTTTAATTACTGGAATTAAGACAGCAGGAACTGCTCTAAACCCTATTCTTTATGTAACCTCATCCGACTATCTAATTGGTGGAGGTGGTTCTGGTAGCGACACAAACTTAGATACTAATTCAAGTATGATTTCAAAACTTACTTGGAATGGTAGTAGCTGGGACAAAATAGATTTAGTACGTGGTTTACCTCGTTGTGAAGAAAATCATGCAATTAATGGAATGGATATGTTTGAACGAGATGGCTCAACTTATCTCTTGATTGCTCAAGGTGGACAAACAAATAAAGGAGCTCCAAGTAATAACTTTGCTGGTACACCAGAATACTTTCTTTCTGGAGCTATTTTAATTCTTAATCTTACTCAACTAGAAAGTATGCCAGTCTACACTGATTTACGTTCTGGAGCACAATTTATTTATGATTTACCAACACTAAATGACCCTTCTAGAATAGATATTGATAATACACATCCAGATTTTCCTTATGAAGTAGGACACCCATTATACAATCAAACTATTGACCTTGGAGATCCTTTTGGTGGGAATAATAGCTTAAATCAAGCATTTCCTGAAACTGGTGGGCCTTTACAAATATTTTCTCCTGGATATCGTAATGCTTATGATATTTTAATTACAGAAGGTGGGAAAATTTATAGTTCAGATAATGGACCTAATGGCCTTTGGGGTGGACTTCCAAAAATTTATGATAAAGCAACAGATATATTTTTAGGTGACGAAAGCACCATAACTTACGACCCAATTAACCATTATATAACAAACGAATTTAACGAAAATGGAAGTGCTTTAAATGGTGATTCATTACATTATATAGGTCTAAGCACAGATATTAATGGTACTTATTACGGAGGGCACCCTAACCCCATTCTAGCCTTTCCTTCCAAAGCCAAAGTAAATGTTTATGAAGATACTGGTTCTACTTGGTCACTTATAGAATCGCATGATCTTGCAGACCTTTTACCTGGTGTTTCAGGATATTTTAATGCTTCATTTGTTATAGGAGATTTTCCAGAACAACCCAGACTTGGAGAATACTTAATAGATGAACCAATTTCAAGTCCAAAAAACAACATTCTTGCTGTTGTAAATTCATCTACAAATGGTATAACAGAATATACTGCTACTAATTTTAATGGAGCAATGCAAGGGAATATCCTAACTGCTTCATTTAACGGAAATGTTAATAGATATGTTTTAAACGCTGCTGGAGATGCAGTTCTAACAAGTGAAGCTACTTTTAATGGCTTTGGTAGTATCCCTCTTGATGTGACTTCACAAGGAGATTTAGATATTTTTCCTGGAACTGTATGGGCTGCGACTTATGGTTCTAATAATATTACCATTTTTGAGCCAACAGATATAAATTGCTTACTACCTGGAGATGCAGGATATAATCCTTTAGCTGATAATGATGGAGATGGCTTTATTAATCAAGATGAAATAGATAATGATACCAATATATGTTCACAAAGTAGTAAACCTACAGACAATGATGGAGATTTTATTTCAGATTTAAATGATGATGATGATGATAATGACACCATTCTTGATGTATTTGATGCATTTGCTTTAGATCCAGATAATGGAACAACAACAAACCTCCCAATCGATTATCCGTTTTGGAATAATGACCCAGGAACTGGTATGTTTGGATTAGGTTTTACAGGTTTAATGGTAGATGCTAATGGTTCAACTGATTACTTGACACAATTCAATACTGATAATATGTCTTTTGGTGGTGCTGCAGGTAAAGCAACTGTTGATGAAGTTACAGGTGGAGATGCTTTAGGAGTTTTAAACACTCAAGATTATGGTTTTCAATTTGGTATTAATGTAGATAATAATTCTAATCCATTTACTATTCATTCTAAAGTAGAGTCACCATATTTTGGTTCAGGTGGTTCACAACATACACCTGTAGATTTTCAATCTTATGGAATTAGCTTCGGAAATGGTGATCAAGATAATTACCTGAAAATTGTAATTATGAATGGTATTGTTAATAACGATGCTGTCTATGGTTTACAAGTCTTATTAGAAGATGGAGGTGTTGTTACAAGCGATACTAAATATAATGTTCCTAATATATTAGATTCAAGCTCTTTAGATCTATATGCATCTATCGATCCAGCAACTAACACAGCACAACCGTTTTATTCTATAGACGATGGACAAACTTTAAATTTATTAGGTTCACCAATAACTTTACCTTTAAATTTTCTAGATGACACAGATAATAAAGGATTAGCTGTTTCACTAATCTCAACAGGAAGGACTTCTGGAGGCACTGACACTTTTACTGCAACTTGGGACTTTATTGAAGTGACTGAAAATCAAGATGGCATATTAAATGTTCAAACATATAATTTAGATTTTGGCTTAACTCCAGTTTTAAACAATGTTCGTACAAAGTATATCACCTTATCCAATGAAGGAGGTCCAACTGATAGTTCTATTGATATTACAGCTGCTAATTTTACAGGCGTAAATTCAACATTATTCTCTACAGATACCCCTTTCCCTTTAACAATAGGTCCAGGAGATAGCTATGAATTTCCTATAGATTTTGATTCAGACGATATCATAGGATCAAAAGAGGCTACTATAGAATTAGTACACACTGGAAATAACTCCCCTCTTAATCCAATAAGCTTAAGCGGAGAACTTACAGATATCTATGAACCAATAGTTAGAATTAATGCTGGTGGTCCTACTATAGTAGCAACAGATGGTGGTCCAGATTGGGAAGATAATAGCACTCCAAGTGGCAGTTATTATAGCGCTTCTGCAGGATCTCCTTATGTAATAGTTGGTTTATCTTCTGCAAAAGATGAAACGATACCAGATTATATAACTTCATCTCCAGATTTTATGACTTCAGAATATTATGAAATCATACGAACTCAGATGAGTAACAGCAATAATTTTGAACATCCGATGATTTACACCATCCCTGTTACAAATGGCGATTATATTGTGAATATGTATTTTTCAAATTTATACAATGGAACAAGCGATCCTGGTGAACGGGTTTTTAGTATCAATATAGAAGAAGAACGTCTCATAGAAAAACTTGATCCTTCAGCCGAGTTTGGCCATAGAAAAGGTGGCATGGTTCAAAATAATGTTACTGTTTCTGATGGTAATTTAGAAATAGAATTTTTTCATATTATCCAAAACCCATTGGTAAACGCTATTGAAATACTTGGATTGAAGTATCCGAAAATAATTGTAGAACCAATTGCAGACCAAACAAACTGTGAATTAGAAATTTCCGACTTTTCAGCAATAGCTTCTGGAGGAAACCCTGCAGATAATTTAACTTTTGAAATTACTGGGCAACCAACTGGTTTAGATATTGAACCAACTAACGGCCTTATATTTGGTGTAATTGATGAAGCTGCTATTACTGGAGGCCCAAACAATGATGGTATTTTCCAAGTAACTGTTACTGTTTCTAAACCTGGAAGTCAAGATGTATCAACAAGTTTTCAATGGACAGTTTTAGACGATACAGAAGCACCAATAATTACGTGCCCAGAGACTATTTCTCAAACTGCTGATACTGAATCTTGTGCTGCAATTGTTACAATCATAGAACCAACTGAAACTGATAATTGCACAAGTGCAATTACTTATTCTGGTGTCAGAGACGATGCTTTATTACTTACTGACCCTTTCCCTGTTGGAAACACTATTATTACTTGGACTGCTACTGATGCTTCTGGAAATGACTCTTTAACATGTGATCAAACAATTACAATTACAGACGATGAGCTTCCTGTAATTACTTGCCCAGAAAACATTACAGAATATGTACCTTATGGAATAACTGAATCTACTGCAACAATTGCTAACCCAACAGCTACAGATAATTGTTCTGGAACTATAACTTATACTGGAGTGAGAGATGATTTCTTATTACTAACTGATCCTTATCCAGTTGGAAATACCGTTATTACATGGACTGCTACAGATGAAGCAAGTAATAATTCTTTAACATGCAACCAGACTGTAAGTATTCTTACAGAATACATTTTAGATTTAACTGTAAGTCTTCAGGGACGTTCAGATTATAGTGGTAATTATTCAGTGATTTTGTACGATATTAATGATTTAGTTACTCCTGCCTATAGTTTTACAGAAACTTCAGATGTCTTAGGAAACATAAGCTTATCTTCTACTATAATTCAAGGTAATTATAAAGTTTTAGTAAAACATCCACTGTTTTTACAACGCGTTAAAACTGTTAATTTAACTGCAGATGTTTCTGAAGCTATAACAGAACTTTTAGCTGGTGACGCAAATAATGATAACTTAGTAAACATATTAGACTTTGGAGCACTTTCTGGTTCTTTTGGATTAACTTCTTCTGATTCAGGATATAATAGTTCTGTAGATTTTGACGGTAACAATCAAATCAATATATTAGACTTCGGATTATTATCAGGTAATTTTGGAACTGCAGGTAATTCACAAAACGATTAAAACATTCATTATGAAAAAAATTACAAAAAATTTGAAATCTTTATTGATATTATTTGGCTTTATTCTTTCTACAGCAACGAGTATTGCCCAAGTTGACTTAATAGCTAGTGTAAATGATGCTACACCACCTTTAAGTAATGGTCAGAATTTTACTTATGTATTGGTTGCAGATGCAAGTCAAAATTATCGTGGAATTCAAGTAACTTTAAATTACGACCCAGCACTAATACAAGCAGTAAGCTTAACTCCTATTTATAATTTTCAAGCAGAGTTAGCTAATGACATCAATAATACAACTGGTGAAATTCAGTATTCTGGTGGAGATTTTTCTGGTAACATTAATGGAACAGAGACTATTTTAGAGATTGTATTTAATGTCATTAATAACAGCTCAACTATTTCTATTGATCATATTTTTACTGGTGCTCTAGGAACTGCAGTTTCAAATGCAGCAGGTCAGAATGTACTAGGAAGTACAAATTCAATTGTTTTTGAAACATTAAATATTACAAATGAAGATTTTAAAAATAGCATTTCACTATATCCTAATCCAGTAAAGGACATTTTAAATATTAAAACAAGTATAAACGCTACTATTAATGATATTCGTTTTTACTCTTTGGATGGAAAACTTGTTTTTTATAATGAAGATATTAAAATGTTAGACAATCATTTAAGTATAGATACAACTAACATTCTAACTAATGGAGTATACTTAATGAGTCTTACTACAAATTCTGGTAAAAAAGCAACATACAAGGTAGTTATTGAGCATTAATGTAATAGGTTGAGATTCATCATTCTCATTCTATTGTAATTCTATTTCGCTGTATTTAGCATTAACTACAATTGTTTTATTACTTGCCAAATCTCCAGTTGAAAAAGATGCATTAACATCGTTTGTGGTATTCTTTGGATGCTTAAGTTGGGAGTATTTCCCTTTATACTGTAAGTTATAATCTGTTTTAGGTAGAATCACTTTTGCTTTACTGTTTTCTAAAACAATATTTAGATTGTTAAAATTATCCGTAATATTGCCAATAATTAAATCGCCAAAACTACCATCGATAATAGCATTTCCCTGTAATGTATTAATTTTTATATTCGATGAATTCGCACTTAAAACCAATCGGCTAACTAAATTTATTTCTGCCTTTTCAACATAATTTAATTTTAACTCACCCATTATCCAATTAGAAATTTTTACTGGTGAATAAGATGCATTGATAGAAGTTTGGCTTCCATCAATGCTATTTGCTAATAAACTTGTATGAGATAATTCAGCTTTAATATTATTAATTAACGATGCCATTTTTAATTCACCATATTGAACATTTACTTTAAGCTTTGCTCCTTTTGGCATTTTAATTTTAATCGTTTTCTTTACTTTTTGATTCTTCAAATCAGAATCAAATAAAGACTGATGAAGTTCTTCATACTCCTCATGATGTTCTTCAAATAATTTAGCCTGTTCCTCCATTTGTTTACCAAACTCTTCTCCCCAAACTTCCATACGCTCTCCAAATTGCTCTCCCCAAGCTTCCATATCTTCTCCAAATTTTTCACTAAATTCTTTTCCAAATTTTTCTCCCCAAACCTCCATCTTCTGTTCAAATTCTTTCATTTCCTGACTAGATTCAAGTTGTTTTCCCCAATCTTCCATTCTTTTGGCATATTCTTGACCATATTTTTCACTGTACTCCTTACTCCATTTTTCCATATAGGCATCACCTTCCTTTTCATATTTCTCATAGTTAAAATCCGTTTTCGTCATGCCTTCTGGAAGCTCAGGTAATTTTGGCATTTTAGGCATCTTTGGCATTTTTGCTGAATTTAAAGATTCCATTAGTCCATCCATAATTGGCATGTTTGCTAATTCAAATTCTAGGTTTTGCAAAGCATCTAAAGATTGTTCATCAAATAAACTGTTATTTAATGCCCAAGGTAGATTATCTGCATCTGATAAGATAGTGACCAAATCGTTCGAACCTTCAACTTGAATTTTCCAACTATCTAGATAAGTTTTAATTTCTTCTTTAGTAAGAGAGCTACTTTCAACGTATGCTTCAATTTCAATAATATCCTTATTCCAAGTATCTATTTCAATATTAGTATAGTTGGTATTAAGATCAATTGTTACGTTATCTGTGACCTTTATTGATTGCGATATTTTCTCTAGTTTCTGTTGAGCTGAAAGACTTAAAGTACTTAGAAAAAATAATACTGTAATTAATATATGTTTCATTTTAATTATTTTAAATGTTTGTTCGTTTTGCGATTGAATCTGCTGTTTGTAATGTTTTCAATTGTTCTTTTAGACGATACATAAGGTTTAATCGAAACTTTAAATTGGTAATTAATGCATTTACTGTTAACTCGTTGGGTCCAGATTTAGTTACCTCTAACGAAATGTGTTTATATTCTTTATTAAGCGCATCTAACTGACTGATATAAGAATCAATAAGTCCTTTATTTTCTGGAGTTAACTTAACTTTAGATAATTCAAAATTAATATTCGCTAAATAATAATCTTCTACCTTCTTTAAATCTGGCGATATATCTCCTAAAGTCTTTGTGGGAGTTTCTTCAGGTTTAGTATCAGTATCTACTACATGTATAGCAGCAGGCTTTTCAAAATATTTATATGCTCCAAAACTTAGACCAAAGACAATAACAATACTTGCAGCAATTTGCATCCAAGACCAAGATGATTTTTGACCTATTGGAAGTTCAGACTCTAGTTTGTTTAGAAAACGTGACTCATGCCCTTCAGGCATTCTATCTTTAGATTGCTCAGTATCGTTTTTAAGTAAGTCTCTAATATCTTGTGCCATCTTTTGTATGTTTTAACAGTTCTTGCAATTTTAATTTCCCTCTATAAAGCTGAGTTCTAGAAGTCACTTCCGAAATTTGTAAGATCTCTGAAATTTCTTGATGGTCATAGCCTTCAATTAAATAAAGCATAGCCACATATCTATATTTTTTTGATAGATTGTTAATTGCATCTTTAATATCGTCTAGAGTTACAGCATCGTCTACTAACCATTTGTCGTCATCATTAGTATCTACAACTTTTAGGTGCACATCTTCTATTTCAACCAAATGTTGTTTATTAGATTTTAAAGCATCAATACTTGTGTTGACTACAATACGTTTTAACCAGGCACCAAAAGTCACCTCAGCTTGATATTGATGGAGTTTCGAAAATGCTTTTATAAAAGCATCTTGAACCACATCTTCAGCTTGAGCATCATGCTTAACAAATCGTTTTGCCACAATATACATACCTTGGCAGTACTGGTTGTATAACTGCATTTGTGCCTTACGATTGTTTTGTTTGCATTTTTCAATAATATGATTTTGAAACATGCTTGGCTTTTGGTTTTTTGATTAGTTCACTATAAAGACGAGTAAAATAATCGGTTGTTGCAAAAAAATGAAACTATTTTTAAGGTATTGAAAATATTACAAAAGAAATTTACGTTTCATTTTTACTTAATATAACTTTTAAAGTATCTTTATATTTCAAATAATGTGGAGTTATGAATAGATTTTTAAAATGGATTATTGGCATTTTAGTACTTATAGCTATAGGTGTTTTTGGATATTCTGTTTTAAACGATGGTTTATTAAAAAAACCGTTAAGCCCTAAGAAAGTTGTAAGTTTTACTGTGGATGATATTGAGTTAAAAGTATTCTATAACAGACCATCTAAACGCAATCGCGAGATTTTCGGAGCTCTTGTACCATTTAATCATGTATGGAGAACAGGTGCCAATGAAGCAACTACCTTTGAAACTAATAAAGCTCTAAAAGTAGGAAACGATTCTCTACCTGCTGGAAAATATACTTTATGGACTATTCCTAGAGATTCAACTTGGCAAGTTATGTTTAATGAAAAACAATATTCTTGGGGAGTTGATATGGAAATGAAACCTATGAGAAAACCAGAATTCGATGTCGTAGACATAGAAGTTCCTGTCCAAAAAATAGACACTACAGTTGAACAGTTTACTATAGGTTTTGATAATTCTACAGATAACTTATCTTTAACCATGGCTTGGGACGACACCAAAGTGGTTGTTCCTCTTAAATAAAATAACCTTTGGCTAAAGAAAAAAAATCAGCATTAAATGAAAAAAGTGGTATCTCAGAACCAGAGACAATCAATACGTCTTCAATTTCAAACATTAAATCTAAAAGACTTAAACAACCTTCTGCTGACCAATTAATTTCTGATATTTTAAAAGGTGATATTACTGCATTAAGTAGAGCTATAACTACCATTGAAAGTAAAAATTCATTACATTTCGAAAAGGCCAATACACTAATTAAAGGTTGTTTACCACATGCTAACAAATCTGTAAGAATTGGAATTACAGGAGTTCCAGGTGTTGGAAAAAGCACCTTCATTGAAGCTTTCGGAACACATTTAACGAGTTTAGGAAAAAAAGTAGCTGTTCTTGCTGTTGACCCAAGTAGTTCGCTTACTAAAGGAAGTATTTTAGGGGACAAAACCAGGATGGAAGCTCTTGTAAAAGATACACATGCGTTTATTAGACCATCAGCTTCAGGAGATTCTCTTGGTGGAGTTGCTAGAAAAACTCGTGAAACTATTATTTTATGTGAAGCTGCAGGTTTTGACACCATTATTATTGAAACCGTTGGTGTAGGACAAAGTGAAACTGCTGTTCATAGCATGGTTGATTTCTTTTTGTTACTAAAATTAGCAGGTGCAGGAGACGAATTGCAAGGTATTAAACGTGGTATTATAGAAATGGCAGACTTAATAGCTATTAATAAAGCTGATGGCAACAATTTAAAACCTGCCAAACTAGCCAAATTAGAATTTAATAGAGCGTTACATTTATATCCTATAAAATTATCTGAATGGCAACCAAAAGTATTGATTTGTAGTGCTCTAAAAAATGAAGGTATTGAACGTATTTGGAAAGATATTGAAGCCTACATTAATCTGACTAAAAGTAATTTGTATTTTAATAAAAAGCGTAGCCAACAAAACAAATTTTGGTTGATTCAGACCATAGAAGATCATTTGAAATCAAATTTTTTCAATAATAAAAAGATAAAAATAGCTTTAGAAAAACAATTGCTTTTAATCGAAGAGAATAAAACAACGCCTTTTGCAGCAGCAGATTACTTGTTGAATTTGTAATTATTATTAAAGAAAATTTTCCTCATACCACTCCACTTGCTTTTTAACCCCTTCTAACAACGTCGTTTGTGGATTGTAATTAAGTAATTTTTTGGCTTTATCAATATTTGCTTTTGTACGAAGCTGATCTCCTGCTCTAGCTTCAACATGATTTATATTTATAGATTTTCCAATAACAGTTTCTACTGCTTCAATGCCATCTTGAGTAGTATGTTCAACTTCTGTTCCTAGATTAATAATTTCTCCATCAACTGCATCTTCTTTATTAATAATACTTACAATACCATCTACAATATCTCCAACATAAGTAAAACTTCTTAAATGTGTCGCTGAGCCATCATATAAAGGAAATGCCTGATTATTAAAAGCACAAGCTATCAATTTCGTGTACATTTTCTCTGGACGCTCTCTAGGTCCAATAACAGAATACAACCTTAAAGAACAAGTCTTCATTTGTTTCTCTCTTGATTTCTGAAGTACTAATTGCTCTGCTGCCAATTTAGTTACACCATAATGTGATGCAGGTTTTGGAGCCACACTTTCTGGAAATGTTGCCTCCAATCCATAAATTGAGGAAGTACCAACATTAACAAACATTTTTAAGTTTGCTAGTTGGTTAGCATAATCAATAAGATTCTTAGTCGCTATAATATTGTTCGAAAAATAATCTTCAAATGTCGAAGTCTTAGATATTCCAGGTTGTGCAGCAAAATGATATATATATTCTATATCGTTAGGTAAAACATTCTCTAAATCAGTATCTCTTAAATCCTTTTTTATAACAGAAATACCTTTATCAAGGAGCGCTTTTTCATTTAATCTTTTTAGTGCCTCACTATAATAAGGTGAAAAATTATCGACTCCAACAACCTCATGTCCTAAACTCTGCAAACGTTCTGCTGTATGAGAACCAATAAATCCAACTGCTCCAGTAACTAAAATCTTCATATGTATTTCTTATAATATATTAACGCCTAAAAATAATCAAAATTAGTTTTAATCTTTAATTTAAGGAGTTTTTAAACTAATACAAAGAAACATTTTTTTTCTGTAAGATTAGAATTCTTTAAAAAAGAATACATTTGTAAAACCAACATTATATTTATGAGTTACCAGTTTACCATTATTGTTCCTGTTTATAATGAAGAAGATAATTTAATACGTGTTGAACAAGCTTTACTCGACTATATAAAAATAGCAACAAAAAAGACTAAAATCTTATTTATAGATGATGGTTCAAAAGACAAGAGTCAAGAACTTATAGAAGCCATTTGCAATAGACAATCAGATTTTACATATATTAGTTTTAAAGAGAATAGAGGTTTAAGTGCTGCCATAAAAGCAGGCTTTGATTGTGCTAATACAGAGATAGTTGGGTATATAGATTCTGACCTCCAAACAGCTCCAGAAGATTTCAATTTACTACTTGAGCATATTGGAGAATACGATTTAGTAACTGGTGTTCGAGCTAATAGAAAAGATAGTTTTGTTAAGAATATGTCTTCAACTATAGCCAATGGAATTCGTCGTGCTTTTACTCAGGATGGCATGGACGATACTGGCTGTCCACTAAAAGTAATAAAAACAGATTATGCCAAACGAATTCCAATGTTTAACGGACTGCATAGATTTTTACCAGCCATGATTTTATTACAGAAAGGCAAAGTAATTCAAATTCCTGTTCAGCATTTTCCTAGAATTGCTGGAACAGCAAAATTTGGATTATGGAATAGATTGATTGGTCCATTAATGGATTGTTTTGCTTACTTATGGATGAAGAAAAAATACATCAACTATTCAATAGCTAAAAAAGGATAATGAGTAATTGGATAATATATAGCATTGGATTTTTAGCTCAGATTTTATTCTCTTCTAGACTGATTATTCAATGGCTAACATCAGAAAAACAAAAACAAGTTACCACTCCAACCTTATTTTGGTCTTTAAGTTTAATAGCATCTTTTCTATTATTCATTTATGGGTATTTAAGAAATGATTTTGCTATCATGCTAGGCCAAGCCCTTACCTATTTTATTTATATCAGAAATTTACAATTACAAAACCAATGGCAACGCTTACCTAAACTAATCCAATGGTTTTTATTTTTCATGCCTATTTTGGTTGTTATTTTCTATTACAATAACAATGTTATTGATGTTGAATTGCTATTTAAAAATGAAGCCATACCGTTTTGGTTATTAATTTTAGGTATAGTATCTCAAATAGTATTTACACTACGGTTTGTTTATCAATGGATTTATTCCGAGCGACGTAAAGAATCTGCTTTGCCTCTTGGCTTCTGGATTTTAAGCTTAGTTGGATCTATACTCATATTAACTTATGCTATTTTTAGAGAAGATCCTGTTCTTTTTGTTGGACATGTATTAGGTACTGCAATCTATATTAGAAATCTTGTGTTATTAAATAAATCTACATGATAAAACTCGCTAAAAAACATCCTGTTATAAGTATTTGTTTATTCACAGCAATTATGCTATTACCTAATCTTGATGTTTTAGATGTCTCTATTATGGAAGCCAGAAACTTTATTACTGCTAGAGAAATGGTAACCGATGGCAACTGGCTATTAACTACTATGAATGGCGAAGCACGTTATGAGAAACCTCCTTTGCCTACTTGGCTAACGGCTATTTCAGCAATGGCTTTTGGTATGAAAAGTACTTTTGCTCTAAGACTGCCTGCCATATTATTTATTATGCTTCTCGCTGTTTCTATTTTTAAAATTTCAATCCTATTAGTAAAAGATACATCACAGAGCTTACATCATGCATTAATTGCTATTACCTCTTTCTATATTATTGGAATTACAATTGAAGCTCCTTGGGATATTTTTACTCATGGCTTCATGTGCTTTGCTATTTATCAGTTATTTCAATTGTTTGAAAAAGATAAAAAGTATTGGAAGCACACTCTTTTAGCTGGATGCTTTATTGGCTTTTCGTTATTAAGCAAAGGTCCTGTTTCTTTTTACGCCTTACTATTACCTTTTCTATTAGCCTATGGTTTTACTTATAAATACAAAAACTTAAAAGCCAAAGCTTTTTCATTTGTCAGTGTCCTTGTATTAGCTTTAGTAATTGGTGGCTGGTGGTATCTATATGTAAGATTACAAGACCCAACAACTTTTAACACTATAACAGAAAAAGAAACTTCAAACTGGTCCAGTTATAACATTAGACCATTTTATTATTACTGGAGCTTTTTTATTCAAAGTGGTCTTTGGACTATTCCGGCTTTTATAAGTTTGCTTTATCCTTATTTAAAATCCAGAGTAAATCATTTAAAAGCATATCAATTTAGTTTGCTTTGGACACTTTTAGCTGTGGTTTTACTTTCTGTTATTCCTGAAAAGAAATCTAGGTATTTGATGCCAGTTTTAATTCCGTTAGCAATCAATATTGGCTTTTATATCGATTATTTAATCAGGCGTTTTAAAGCAATAACTGATAAACGAGAAACACTTCCAGTATATTTTAATTTTGGACTAATAGCTTGTATAGGTCTTGCTTTTCCTGTGTTGGCTTATATATTTTTAAAGGATAATATTTCAAATCATTGGTTCTCTTACATTCTAGCTTCAGTTATTTTATTTACAATTGGTATAGCTATCATTCTATATTTAAAACGAAAAGATATTCGCATGGTTTTTAAATTGACTGTTATATTTTTTGCTAGCATTATTTTAACTGCTTTACCTCTTTCAAAAGGTTTTACAAATGAAACCTACAATCCAATTACTAGCTTAAAAGATGAAGCTAAAAATCAGAGCCTAAACATATATGGAAATAATTATATTTCGCCAGAAATGCTATGGTATTATGGTGGAAAAGTCCCTTTTATCTCTTTACATGATGGTTTAAGTGCTTTACCTAATGAAAACAAGTTTGGCCTAATAACTAAAGAAACTTTAGATGAACGCATGCTTAATAAGCTAGAAGCTGAGTTCAAAATTGAAAAAAAGGCAGCTTATAATCTAAATCGAGTATCAGAAGATTCGAGACAATATAACGACAGGCTACTTAATGTGTATTATATATTTGAAAGAAAATAAATTAACGAAGCTCGTATTTATTCTTTAAATACTGAGTTAATTTATAAAACATAAATCCTGAAAATGCTCCAAAAACAAATCCACTAAACACATCTAAAGGATAGTGAACACCTATATATATTCTACTATAACCCATTAAAGCAGACCAGAATAATAAGATAAAAATCAGGTTTTTGTATTTGTGTCTTAACAACAACCCTGTAAATACTGCAACAGCCATAGAGTTTGAAGCATGGCCAGAGAAATAGCCATATTTCCCACCACAATATGGTTTTACTAAACGCATAAGACTTTCTAGTGTTTCCTCATGACAAGGTCTAGGACGCATGAATCCATGTTTGAATAAATTAGTAATTTGGTCTGTAAAAGTGACCATAAGAGCAATAACAACTAGAGTTACTAAAAACATTTTAAGAGTTTGCTGTCTAAATATTAGAAACAATAAAACAGCATAAAACGGAATCCAATAAAACTTAGTAGTATAAAACATCCAAAAGGCATCCCAAGTGGTGGTTCCTAAATTATTGAGATACAAAAAAAGTTCCGTATCTAATTGTAAAAGTTGTTCTAACATATTAAAAGTGCCTTTAGATTTAATTATTTCAATTAGTCATCGTAACGAGAAATCTCTCTATCATAAAATTCAGTAGCTTGTTGAATTAAACTTTCAGCTTCAGTTTCAAGTTCTTTTTGGTCATGTTGATCGAAATCTTCAAGCCATTCTACCTCATCATCTTCTAAATTTATAATAAATCTAGGGAATTCTGTATGTATTACGAAAATAGCACTCGGATAATCTGTATTGTCACCAAGTATAAATTTAGGGAAATCCATATGTTTGTTATTTGTTAGTTAAAATCAATTTCTTCGTAAGATAATTAAATCGGATATATAATAAAATAGCTGCTGTTGTTAATCCTGCTAATAAGCCTAACCAAATACCAAAACTCCCATAAGCCTCTTCTTTTCCTAAGAAAAAGCTAATTGGAAAGCCTATTATCCAATAAGAAATAAAAGTAATTACAGTTGGAATTTTTACATCTTGCAAACCTCTTAGAGCACCAAGCATGACCACTTGTATGCTATCGCTAATCTGGAAGAATGCTGCTGCAATTAATAGTTTTGAAGCAATACTAACAACTTCAGTATTATCGACTAAGTTTTCTAAATCATTAAAATCGACATAAATCTTAGGTAAATGCTTGTGGAAAGCAAAAAATATCAAACCAAAAAATACAGCGAAAATGGTTCCTAATAAGAATATAGAAAAGGCTATACGTCTTAATTCTAAATAGTTTTTTAACCCTTTTTGATTACCTACACGAATCATAGACGTGACACTTAATCCCATAGCTACCATAAACGTCATTGACGATAAGTTTAAAGCAATTTGATTGGCAGCTTGAGGGTTTTTACCAAGCAAACCACTTAGCCAAATAGCAGCAGTAAAAATGGCGACTTCAAAAAACATTTGCATAGCACTTGGTGAGCCTAAATTCATCAGCTTTTTAAGCATGAGTTTATTTAGGGTAAAGAATTTAATATTAGTTACATATTCTTTAGATTTTTCTTTTCCTTTTAATAACCACCACAAATAAACAACCATAATTACTCTTGAAGCTAATGTTCCATAAGCTGCTCCAACAATGCCCAATTCAGGAAAACCAAACTTTCCAAAAATAAGCACATAGTTTAAAAACACGTTTACTAGATTCGCTAAAATTGTAGCGTACATAGGATATCTAGTCATAGACAACCCATCGCTAAACTGTTTAAAAGCTTGAAAAATAATTAAAGGAATTAATGAAACTGCTACCAAATCCAAATATGGGATAGCCAATTCAACCACTTCAATGGGTTGTTTCATTAAATACATAAGTGGTTTTGCAAATAATAACATTAGGAATAACGAAATTCCTAAAACCGTACACAAAAACAAGCCATGTTTGAAAGCCGATTTACCACTTGAGAAATTATTAGCTGAATCTGCTTCGGCAATTAGTGGTGTAATGGCTGTAGAAAAACCAATCCCTAAAGACATAGCAATAAACATAAAACTATTCCCAAGAGAGACTGCAGCCAATTCGGCTGTACCTAACTGCCCAACCATGATATTGTCTATAAACTGCACAAAGGTATGACCAAGCATACCAAGCATTACTGGAGCCGATAGTTTCCAGTTGTATTTAAATTCTTTAGTATAGTCCTTTAAAACCATTTGGCAAAAGTAGTATTTAGGTTTTTGTTACAACTAAATAAGTCTCATTTTTTAATAGATTAACATGTTTTTAAGATGCCTAATAAAATTCCTTATTATCTTGTTTAAAAATTTTTAGTATGAAAAGTTTTATCTCCATTTCACTCATTTTAATTACTTCTTTAAGTTTTTCTCAAAGTAACCCAGAACCTTTTTTAGCAGAACTAACTACTGAATTTCCTAACGTTAGAGATCTTGCTATATCACCAAATGGTAATGAAGTTATGTTTACTGCTCAAAGCGTCATGGGAAATTTATCAACTATAATTACTTCTAAGAAAGTTAATAATAATAATTGGACTACTCCAGCAATAGTGTCTTTTTCTGGTCAGTTTTTTGATTTAGAACCGTTTTATTCATCTGATGGATTGAAAGTATATTTTGTTTCAACCAGACCTTTATCTAATGATGCTCTGGAACCTAAAGATTTTGACATCTGGTTTGTAGAACGTATTAGCTTAGACTCAAATTGGTCTGAAGCTAAAAATATGGGCCCTCCAATAAATACAAAGCATGGAGAATTTTACCCATCTATTACAAACAACGGAAATTTCTATTTTACGCGAGATAATCCTGAATTTAAAACGAAAGATGATATTTATGTTAGTATATTTAAAAATGATGCGTATCAAACACCCAAAAAATTAGGTAACGCTATAAATACAGAAGGCTATGAATACAATGC
>DFBO01000046.1:0-254 GCA_002366675.1 Flavobacteriaceae bacterium UBA3078 | reverse complement strand
AAAACAGAAGATCAATGGACTGTGGCTAAAAATTTAGGTGACATAATAAATTCTGATAAAATGGATTATTGCCCATTTGTGGATACCAAAACAAATACTTTATACTTTACAAGCAAACGAGATAACACAAAAGTTCAACAAGAAAAACCTTTAACAACGGAAGAATTTATTACAGAATTAAATAAAGTTGATAATGGTTCTAGTAGTTTGTATAGAGTTTTTATTGATGAGTTATTGAACAAAAATTAAGACAA
>DFBO01000094.1:25585-27204 GCA_002366675.1 Flavobacteriaceae bacterium UBA3078 | reverse complement strand
TCAGTTCTGTAATCTTCAAAAATCAGGTAATTAAAGAAGCTACGTAAACCAGAAATCACTCTAGATTGAGTTCTGGCATTTACTACTTTAGCAATTTCATATATATACTGTTGAATCGTTTCTTTTGTAATAGTTAGAGGAGTCACGTCTACTTTATTAGAATCTAAATATGAAATTAATTTCTCTACGTCTAAACCATAACTAGTTATGGAATTGTTAGACAAACCTCTTTCTATTTTTAAATACAGTTTATAGTCTTTTAAAGCGTGATTCCATTTCATTATTACAAAAATATATTAATTATCTGTGTTTTAACTCAATTTTATTGATTTGAAAAGTATAGACTTACTCAAAATTGTTAATAACTATTAATCGTAATGCTTTGAAAAACATATAACTACATTAATTTGTTAATTAAATTGTTTATAAGTATTGAATTTTAGTTCATAATTAGAGAAAAATGTATTTAGTTTGCTGTATCAATTTAAAAACTTAAAGTATTATGAAAAAATTATTTTTAATGACTGCAATAGCAGTTTTCGGATTTACAAGTTTGCATGCTTAAGAAGTGAGTTTTGGGGCGAAAGCAGGTATGAACATCGCTACTATTGGCGGGGATTTTGGCAATTATGATGATTATTGGGAAGGTGATGCTAGCGATAATGTAAAATCAAGAGTTGGTTTCCATATAGGTGCTCTTGCAGAAATAATGATTAATGAAAAATTTGCTGTACAACCTGAAATATTGTTTTCATCTCAAGGTTTTAAAACTGAATATAGTTTTGGGTCAGAAAGAGTGGAATCTAATGTTAATTTAAGTTATATAAATGTTCCTATTATGGCGAAATTTTTCCCAATCGAAAATTTAGCTATAGAAGCTGGGCCTCAAGTAGGATTTTTAGTGTCAGCAAAAGAAGATTATGAGTATACAGATTCAGATTTCCCGGAATATGATGAGTCTGGAGATGAAGATGTTAAAGATTCAGTTAATGGAATTGATTTTGCTTTAGGCGCAGGAGCAAGTTATAAATTAGATATGGGTGTTTTCTTTTCAGCACGTTATGTTCTTGGATTATCTGCTGTAGATGATGATGCTTATTATGATGATTATTCATTTTCAAGAAAAAATCGTGTATTCCAACTTTCAGTAGGATATATGTTTTAATTAGTAATTGATTTTTAATAGCGAGAAAAGTCGAAGTTAATAGCTTCGGCTTTTCTATGATAAAAATGAATTAGTTTTTATATTATTAAAATTTAGTATTGCTTATATTTGTATGGAATTTTAAACAAAAATGAATTATCATGAAAAAAATAATATTATTGACTGCAATTGTAGTTTTTAGTTTTGGTTCGATTAATGCTCAAGATGAGGTGATTGAAAAAGCCAAATCCGGTAGTTTTTATGCTGGTGCGAATATAGGATTACCTTTAAGCATTTCTAGTGATGTATCTTCTTTTAATTTTGGATTTGATGTAGCTTACTTGTTTGAATTAATTGATAATTTAGAACTTGGTGGATTGGTAGGTTACACCCATTATATTGGTGATGGTAGTTATTCTCATTATAATAATGGCAATGTTTTAATTACTAATTATAAAGATGCTTCTTTTATTCC
>DFBO01000094.1:24493-25543 GCA_002366675.1 Flavobacteriaceae bacterium UBA3078 | reverse complement strand
TGGGTGTTGGAATCAATGTATCTGGAGATGCAAAAACAGGATTCTATGCAAGACCAAAATTTGGTTTTAATTTAGGCCCTGTAGCTTTAATAGCATCCTATCAAAGTATTTCTGGTGGAACAGATTACAACAACTATGGAAACAATGGAAACAATGGTAATTATTACGTTACTACAAGTGGTTTCAATTCTTTCAACTTTGGGGTTGAATATGGATTCTAATATTATATTTAGATAAAGGATAACATGTATTCGTTGTCCTTTTTAATTTTTAAAACTTAAAAAAATGAAAAAACTATTTATTACAACAATGACAGCACTAATGTTTAGTGTATTTACAAATGCACAATCTGGTTTAAATATTGGTTTCAGCATTGGTTTTCCATATGAAACGTACGATTTTAATGATTACTCATTTGCGTTTAATGGTGATATTAATTACTTATTTGAAGTAAGTCCAGCTTTTGATTTGGGTATTGCCACTGGTTATGGACATGTTTTTGGTTCAAGTTATGATTATTATGTTGGTCCCATTTTAGGATGGGTAACTTATGATTCTCCTGATTATCAATATGTACCCACTGCAGCTGCATTTCGATTAAAGGCTAATAGTCGCCTAACATTTGGAACTGATATAGGTTATGCTATTTCTGTTTCAAGTGAAAAGGATCCCTTAGGCTTTGAGTATTCAGGAGGATTTTATTGGAGACCGATGGTTGGTTTTAATATGAATGAGCGTCTGCAACTGAATTTTAATTATATAGGTATTAGTGAGGAGTATTTTTATTATTCTGCATTTAATCTTGGTTTGACTGTAAATATCAATTAAGATTTAAATTTTTGGATATTTAAACCGAAGTACTATGCTTCGGTTTTTTTTATACCTTTACTTTATGAAAAAACTCATTATTATTAATGGACCAAACTTAAATTTATTGGGCAAACGTGAACCGAATATTTACGGGAATTTAACTTTTAATGAATTTTTTGAAGCCATTAAAGAAAAATATCCAAAAGTTAGTTTGGAGCATTTTCAATCTAATATTGAAGG
>DFBO01000094.1:22398-24417 GCA_002366675.1 Flavobacteriaceae bacterium UBA3078 | reverse complement strand
TTCAAACACATTTAATCGTGAAGATTTTAGACATCAATCTTTTGTTGCTCCACATACTAAAGGTGTTATTGTTGGGTTTGGACTGCAAAGTTATGAGTTGGCTATTCAGAGTTTTTAAAGATAAACCTGAACTAGAAATATAAAAAAGGCTTCGAATAATTCGAAGCCTTTCTTTTTTTCTTTCTTCTTAAAGATGTATCACTTCATCATAAGCAGCAGCAACAGCTTCCATAACAGCTTCACTCATTGTTGGGTGAGGATGTACAGCCTTTAATACTTCATGTCCAGTAGTTTCAAGTTTTCTACCTAAAACAGCTTCAGCAATCATATCTGTTACACCAGCTCCAATCATGTGGCAACCTAGCCATTCGCCATATTTAGCATCGAAAATCACTTTTACAAAACCATCTTTTGCTCCAGAAGCACTTGCTTTACCAGAAGCAGAGAATGGGAATTTTCCAACTTTAATATCGTAACCTTTTTCCTTTGCTTGTTTTTCTGTTAAACCAACACTTGCAATTTCTGGCGATGCATAGGTACAACCTGGAATATTTCCATAATCTAGAGCTTCAACATGCTGTCCTGCAATTTTTTCAACACAAAGAATCCCTTCAGCAGAAGCTACGTGAGCTAAAGCTTGGCCAGGAGTAACGTCTCCAATAGCATAATATCCAGGAATATTTGTTTGGTAATAATTGTTTACTAATATTTTATCTCTATCTACTGCAATTCCAACATCTTCTAAACCTATGTTTTCAATATTGGTTTTAATTCCAACAGCAGATAAAATAATATCTGCTTCAAGAATTTCTTCACCTTTAGAAGTCTTAACAGTTGCTTTTACACCTTTTCCTGATGTATCTACTTTAGTAACTTCAGCCGAAGTCATAATCTTGATGCCACTTTTCTTAAAGCTTTTCTCTAATTGTTTAGAAACATCAATATCTTCAACAGGGACAACGTTTGGTAAAAATTCAACAATCGTTACTTCAGTTCCCATAGAATTGTAGAAATAAGCAAACTCAACACCAATAGCACCAGAACCAACTACAATCATTTTCTTTGGTTGTTTTGGTAAGGTCATGGCCTCTCTATAGCCAATCACTTTTTTTCCATCTTGAGGTAAGCTTGGTAATTCACGAGAACGTGCTCCAGTAGCTATAATTATGTGGTCTGCACTATATTCTTTTCCGCCAACATCAACTTTCTTTCCTGTTTTAAGTTTTCCAAAACCTTCAATAACATCAATCTTGTTCTTTTTCATTAAAAACTGAACGCCTTTGCTCATGCCTTCTGCAACACTACGACTACGTTTTACAACAGCATTAAAATCTTTATCGAATTCTTTAACAGATAAACCATAATCATTAGCATGCTTTAAATATTCAAAAACTTGTGCAGATTTCAATAAGGCTTTAGTAGGAATACAACCCCAATTTAGGCAGACACCACCAAGATTTTCTTTTTCAACTATAGCTGTTTTAAAACCTAATTGAGATGCTCTAATAGCAGTCACGTAGCCTCCAGGACCACTTCCAAGAACAATAATATCGTATTTACTCATCGTATATTTTTTAGTCGTTTTAAGAAGCTACGAATTTACGAAACCTATTTTTAAAAATAAATGATAGCTTGAAATTTATTATAATTCATCAGTAAAATGACGCTTACCTTTTTCTTTGCTGAATTTCTCTTTATTGTAAGTTGTAGATTGACCTTTTGGTATAGATAACGATTTCCAATTATCTCCTTTTATCATTTTACCCAAATATGCTATTTGGCCAATATGATATGGGTAATGACCTAACTGTCTAAAAATAGCTTCTGATACTAAGTGACCTTCATTCCTAATATATACCATTTTATTCATGTCCTGATCTGAAAGAGTTGAAATAGCATTGAATATGCATTTCCAACCGTTTTCCCAAGCTGCAATAAGTTCTTCTTTATTTTTATAAGATTCTATAAACTCTTGGTCTCTTTGTCGCCATTCTTTTTCACCGTCTTCAGTTAAAAAAT
>DFBO01000094.1:4333-22347 GCA_002366675.1 Flavobacteriaceae bacterium UBA3078 | reverse complement strand
CTATTTGAAGCTTCGTTAGGAGTCCATTGTAATTCTTGGAACTTGAGTTGTTCGAAGGTTTTGTCTCCAACTAATTTGTAATAATTGAATTGTTTTATAATGGCAGATATATATGTGTTTTCCATAAATTAAAAGTAATATTAAAACTTTAAGGAAATTTGAATTAGCTATTATAAATACTTATAGTGTGATTATTTTTTTAAATCAGGGATTTGGAATAAAATCTAAAGCAACACCGTTAATACAATGCCTTTTACCAGTTGTGTTCTTTGGACCATCATTAAATACATGACCTAAATGTCCACCACAAGTAGCACAGTGTTCTTCAATCCCATAATAATTAGATGCTCCTTCTTTAGTATAGGTAACATTGCCAGTAATTTCTGTATCAAAACTTGGCCATCCTGTTCCAGAATCGAATTTATGCTCGCTTTTAAACAAAGGTGTTTTACAAGCTGCACATAAATAAGTTCCTTTAGTTTCATTATTATTTAATGGGCTGGAAAATGCTTGTTCGGTTCCAGATTCTCTTAAAACATAATATTGTTTAGCGCTTAAAACCTGTTTCCATTCAGAATCTGTTTTTACTATTTTAAAATTGTCTTCCTCTAAAACCTTTTTGGTTTCTTGACTCATGCAACTTTGAATATTTAATAGAAATAGAATACTAAATAAAATTTTCATTTGAATTAATTTTTATTTTCTTTTTTGTCGATGAATCTTTATCAACTTTACATTCCAAACAATGATTTTAATTAAAACAAAAAGATCTATTAATTATAAAAGGAATGATTTTTGTATTTTTAAATTAAATTAAAAATTAAAAAATGAAATTAAAGAATAAAATAGGAGTTTCCATGTTGTTTTTGATGTTTATGGCTTGTTCTACTAATCCATTTACTGGAAAACAAACAATGGCTATTGTGCCAAACTCACAATTATTTCCTACTGCTTTTCAGCAATACAACCAAGTATTATCTCAGAGTAAGGTTGTAAAAGGAACTTCACAATCTGATATGATAACACGTGTTGGTCAAAGAATCTCTATAGCAGCAGAACGTTGGTTAAATGCAAATGGATATGAAGGATATTTAAAAGATTATCAATGGGAATATAATTTAATTGATGATAAGACAGTAAATGCATGGTGTATGCCAGGAGGGAAGATTGTTTTTTACACAGGTATTTTGCCAATTGCAGAAAGTGAAACAGGAGTTGCTGCTATAATGGGTCATGAAGTGGCACATGCATTGGCTAATCATGGTCAACAACGTATGAGTGCAGATTTAATACAACAAGGTGTTGCAGTTGCTGGAAATGTTGCTATTCAAAATGATAATGATAGAGAAGCTTTTAATCAATATTATGGTATTGGTTCTGCAGTTGGAGTTATGTTACCTTTTAGTAGAAGTCATGAAACTGAGGCAGATAAAATTGGGCTGATTTTAATGGCAATGGCTGGTTATAATCCAAGTGAAGCTGCTGAATTGTGGAAACGTATGAAAGCAAATAGTGGTGGTAATGCACCACCAGAAATTTTAAGTACGCATCCATCTAATGATTCCAGAATTCAAGAAATCACTTCTTTAGTACCAATGGCCATAACCGAAGCAAAAAAGTTTGGAACATCTTCTTTCAGACCAATTACCAAATTTTAAAAGTATAATATAAAATATTTACTTACTTTCGAAGCTGTTCATGTTATATGAACAGCTTTTTTTATTTTATAAAAATTTGATATGGCTAAACTAGAAAAAGGAGATAAAAAATTATTGAATGCTTGGGCATTTTACGATTGGGCAAACTCAGTATATACTTTAACTATTGCATCTTCAATTTTTCCAATTTTTTATTCGGCATTATTTTTAAGTAATGTCAAAAGTGTAAATGCCTTTGGGTTTGAATTTAAAAGTACTGCTTTAATTACTTTTGTAACGGCTTTTACATTTTTAGTGGTTTCTATTATCTCGCCTTTGTTATCTGGAATTGCTGATTATGCTGGGAATAAGAAAAACTTCATGAAGTTTTTCTGTTATGTTGGCGGTCTTGGATGTATTGGTTTGTATTGGTTTAGTTTAGATCATATTTATGTTAGTCTTTTATTTTACTTCATGGGATTAATAGGGTATTGGGGAAGTTTGGTATACTATAATTCGTATTTGCCAGATATTGCTTTTCCAGAACAGCAAGATAGAATTAGTGCTAGAGGATTTTCTATGGGATATATAGGAAGTGTTATTTTGCTAATAATCAATTTAGCTATGGTTATGAGCCAAGAAACTGGAGATGACAAAATGGAAATGATGCGTTTGTCATTTATTATGGTTGGTGTATGGTGGATTTTATTTAGTCAATACACTTTTTATATTTTGCCAAAAGGGGTTTCAAATGGAGAAAAGGTGACTAGAAATGTCATTTTAAATGGATTTAAAGAATTACTTCAAGTATGGCATCAACTTAAAGAGAACCTGAGATTAAAACGTTATTTGGTAGCTTTCTTTGTTTTTAGTATGGCTGTACAAACTATTATGTTAGTTGCTGTTTATTTTGGTGAAGAAGAAATTTTGTGGGCTGATGATAGTGAAAAAACTATGGGATTAATAGTAAGTATTCTGTTAATTCAAATAGTTGCAATTTTAGGCGCTATTTTAACATCAAGAGCATCAGAAAAATTTGGTAATATTAAAACACTTATCGCTGTAAATATTATTTGGATGTCTTTATGTTTTGCAGCATATTTTGTGGTTACACCAATGCATTTTTATTTAACAGCAGGTTTCGTTGGTTTAGTAATGGGAGGTATTCAATCTTTAGCAAGATCTACTTATTCAAAGTTCTTACCAGAAACAGAAGACACGACTTCATTCTTTAGCTTTTATGATGTTGCTGAAAAAATAGGAATCGTTATTGGAATGGTTATTTTTGCAACCATAGATCAAGTAACAGGAAGCATGCGTAATGCTATTTTATTTTTATTTGTATTCTTTTTGATTGGAATCGTTTTGTTATTTAGAGTTCCAAAATTAGAAGAGAATTAGTTTTTGAATTTTTTTGTATGTTTAAAAGTAGTAAATTATCTATTATGAAAAGCCTAAAAGTCCTATCTGTATTTTTTCTGTCTGTAGTTATACTATCTTTTAATTCATGTGATAATGAACCATTAGAAGGTGATTTTGGTTCAAACAACAACAATGCAGAACTAGAATTAAATTGTGCTGATGCAACACAAAACCTTGCACTAGCAACTACAAATTATAGCCAAGTAACTTCAGGTGATTCTAATTATAATGCAGTTTGTACTGCTTATGCAAATGCTTTGCAAGATCAAATTACGGCTTGTGGTGATGATACAGGAGCTTTACAATTACTTTTAGATAGTTTAGATTGTTTACCTAATAATGAGTTTACACTTTGTGATGGAAATGGAAGTGATATTTATTTTCCTTTAGCTATAGGTAATTATTGGAAATGGGTAGATCCTTTTCCAATTAATTCAACACCAGATGTTACTGCAGAAATTATTGGAATGTTTGAACATGATGGAGTTGAGTATTATGAGTTGGAATATACTGGATCTGATGGTGCTTATCATTTTAAATATTTAAGGTATGATTCTAATAATAGCTTAAAAGTTTTGGTTTATTATATAGATAATGTAAATGGAAATTATTATCAAGAACATATGCTTATACCTAATTCGCCATTATCAAGTTCATCAGAATGGGATTTTTATGGAGCATTCGATCAAGACACTGCAAATTTTCACTATATTCAAGATGTTTATAACGTAAATTTAACAGTAGAGACTGATTCATGTGAATATGATGGTTGTTTAGAGATTTTCACTAAAAACACCTTAGCAGATCCAGCATTTCCTCAATTTGTTATTTCTGATTATAAAGTTTATAAAAAAGGAGTAGGTATTGTTAATTTTAATGGGAATAAACTTACTGAAATGATTCTCAATTAATTTTTACTTATACTTCCAGAACCAGCTACTTTAGTATCCTCTTTCTCTGGGTTTCCTCTATATTCAATATCACCTGAACCTGCAACTCTAGCTTTTATAGATTTATTGCTAACAACTTCAGCATCGCCAGAACCAGCTAAGGATACATCTGTGTGATTAGATTCTAATTTAGAACCATCAAAATCTCCAGAGCCAGAGATACTTACATCTAAATTTTCGGTATTCCCATTTAAATTTAAGTCTCCAGAGCCTGATAAACTGCTTGATATTGAATTTGCATTTATATTTATTGTCACATCTCCAGAGCCAGCTAGCGAAACATCGAAATTTGTTGCATTAATTTCATCCTTATTCCATAAATCCCCAGAGCCAGATAGTGACACACTGTTAATGTCTTTAAACGGAATAGTGATTTTTATGGTTTTATTCATACTAGTTTTAAGGTTTACTTTGTCTTTAACTTTAATAATTAAATTGTTTCCTTTTACTTCAGTAATCACATGTTCTAATAAGTTTTCTTCACCTTCAAGAGTAATTGTCCCTTCAGTTCCTGCAACAAGAATGTAATCGAAAGATCCAGCACATTTAACTCCTTCATAATCTCCAGTGGATCTTGTAATAGTGGTTACTTTTCCATTGCCATTTACTTTTTGCGCGAAACTAAAAGAGGTAATTAAAATGGCTGTTATAAGAATTAATTTTTTCATAATATATTTTGTTTAATGGTTAGTTTTTGAAAAATGATACACTTCCGTAATCCGATTCTATTTTTATTAAATTTCCAGCACTTGAAGCACCATAGTAACCAGCATAATATTTTTCTCCAGATTCTTCTCGTTTTTTGTTGAATTGAAAATCGCCACTATTATTTAAAGAAGCGTATTCTAATTCGATATCGAAGTTAAAATTGTAATTAGCAACATGACCAATTTTAATTCCTGTATAATCTGATTCTATATTAACATTTCCTGCATTTTCGGTCATGTTAGCTATTTTTATAGAACCATAATCTGCTTCAAGTGTTACATTTTTATAAACATCTCCAATAACTACAGTTAAATAATCTCCATTACCAATAATATTATTGGCTTTGTTAATTTTTATAGAACCATAATCGCAGACATAGTTTATATCTTCAACAGTTTCAATAATAGAAGAGGTGTAATCTGCATTCACATGAATGTTCTTTGCTTTAGCAATAGTAAATCCACTATAATCAGCATTTATTTCACCACTTTTAATATATTCAAAATAACAGTTAGACGTATAATCGAAGCTTATTCTGTTATTGTCTGCCATCAATTCTTTGGTTGTAATTTTTCCATAATCACAACTTATGTTAGCACGACCTTCTAGTTTTCCGAGATTTATATTTCCATAATCGTTGCTTAAATCTACAGCATTTGTAATCGGCATTTTGACTACATAATTTATAGACATGTTTACGTTGTTATTTCCGGACCAGTTCCACCAAGAATTTTTACTTTTATAAAAAATGGTTTTTGCGGAAACTAAATTGTTCGATCCACTAAACTCTACTGTAATATCATCTAGTTTACGTTGTACTTTGTCTTCGTCACTACCTTTAATCGTGATGATGACTTGAATGTCAATTCGGTTTTCATTCCACGTTACAATATCTAGGTTTCCATAGCTGTTATCTATTTCTAATGTGGCATTAGTAGACACATTAAAAGATTTCTTAATGGTTTTTTCTTTGGTATGTTTCTCTATGCCATTGTTATTGGTTGTCGCAGAACCAATAAATGGTATTAGTAAAAAGAGGGTTACAATTTTAAATAGTTGTATTGTTTTCATTGCTTAATTTATTAAGTTGTTTAATGTTTTCTATGTGTTCTAAGGTGTTCTGTAAAATGTCTATTCGGTTCTGAAAGTTCTTAATCATGGCATAGATTACGCGATTATCATCACCACTTTTGGTTAAATCTACTCTTAGATTTTCATACTCAATTTCCAGTTTTTTAATTTGAATTAAAGCATCTTTAATTATGGTTTTAGTTTCCGGATTAGATGCATTATCTAAATTTTTTAATTCTTCAGAAATAGCGCTAGTAAAAAAAGTTTGAGTTTTAGCCATTTCTGGAGATACACTTGCCAAGTCTCTTACTGTTTCTTGTTGATTAATACCAACAAATAATGTGACAATTAAGAGAATAGAAGCTGCAACACCGAGTAATGGTCTCCATAAGTTTCTACTTTTAGACTGACTATCTGAAATACGATTTGAATTCTCATTTAGCTTGTTTAAAAAACGTTTTGTGTGATCAGCATTTGGCTCTTCAACATCAAAATTATCTTTTAAATCTTCAAATAGTTTATTTACGTTGTCTGTACTCATAACTAGGATATTAATATGATTCTAGTGGTTGTAATTTATTTCTTAAACTTTCTTTCGCTCTCGATATAGTGGTTCTACAATTTGCATAACTTATATTAAGAATATCGCCAATTTCCTCGTAATCGTAACCGTCAATTAAATGTAATGTAAGAGATACTCTATAGTTTTCTTTTAATGTGTTTAATGTCTCTAAAACTTGTTTTGCTTTAAGATTTGTAAACTCATAATCAGTAGGAATTCCTAAATCATCACTTTCAATTTTGTACTTAACATCATCAAAAGAAATATTTTGATGCTTGTTATTCTTCTTATAATGATAAATACTTTTATTAATTACAATTCGTTTTAACCAGGCACCAAATGTTAAGCTATCTTGTATGCTATCAAGTTTTGTAAAAGCTGACAGGAAAGCTTCCTGCATAATGTCTTCAGCTTCAAAACTATCTTTTACAATTCTATAAGCTACGTTGTACATGGCTTTGTAATATCTATTATAAATCTCCAATTGCGCTAGTTGGTTTCCAGATTTACAAAGCGATACAAGTTGTTCGATATTTTGATGGGTTAGTGTCAATTAAAACAATTTGTTATTATAAAGATGATATGTTTTTGAGTTTGTTACAGTTTTAGGAAAATAAAATTAGTGTTTCAATTTAAACATGGCATATTAATTGAACTTTTAAATGAAAATATATCTTAGTTTTATAGTTAATGCTTTAAAAATAAGATAACTAGAAATAATAAGATTCTAATTTTAAATGATGATTATTCTGTTTTTAGCTAGTTTAATGACAGAATGACTTAATAATATATATGAAGAAAAGAGATTTATTTAACCTTGACAGTTTGTCATTTCAGGAGTTTGATGAAAATTCAGAATTAATTCCATTAATGACTCCAGAAGATGAAGAAGAAATAAGTAAGGAAAAACTACCTGAAACATTGCCAATATTATCATTACGTAATACCGTTTTATTTCCAGGTGTTGTAATACCTATTACAGCAGGAAGAGACAAGTCTATTAAGTTGATTGATGATGCTAATAAAGGAAGTAAAGTTATAGGAGTTGTAGCGCAAAAAGATGAATCTGTTGAAGACCCTTCGGCTGCAGACATTCATGAAACTGGAACTGTTGCAAGGATTTTAAAAGTTCTTAAAATGCCTGATGGTAATACCACAGTCATTATTCAAGGAAAGAAAAGATTTAAGGTAGCTGAAGTTATAACTGAAGAACCTTATATTAATGCGACTATTCGTGAAGTTCCTGAGGCTAGACCAGCAGAAAAAAACAAAGAGTTTGAAGCTATTATAGAATCTATCAAGGAATTAGCTCTTCAAATTATTAAAGACAGTCCAAATATTCCGAGCGAAGCTTCATTTGCCATTAAAAACATAAAGAGTAATTCGTTTTTAATCAATTTTGTTTCATCTAACATAAACCTTTCAGTTAAAGAGAAACAAGCTTTACTAGAAAATAATGATCTTAAAGAGCGTGCTTTAACTACTTTAAAGTATATGAATGTTGAGTTTCAAAAACTGGAACTTAAAAACGATATTCAGTCTAAGGTTCAAAGCGATATGAACCAACAACAAAGAGAATATTTTCTTCATCAACAAATGAAAACCATTCAGGAAGAATTAGGTGGTGTTAGTCATGACGAGGAGTTGGAAGAAATGAAAAAACGTGCCAAGAAAAAGAAATGGGACGAAAATGTAGCAAATCATTTTAATAAAGAAATTGCTAAAATGCAACGTATGAATCCTCAAGTTGCAGAATATTCTATTCAACGTAATTACTTGGATTTATTTCTAGATTTACCGTGGAACGAATTCAGTAAAGACAAGTTCGACTTAAAACGTGCTAAACGTATTTTAGATCGCGATCATTATGGTCTTGACGATGTAAAACGCAGAATTATTGAACATTTAGCAGTTATTAAATTGCGTAACGATATGAAGTCTCCAATCCTTTGTCTTTATGGCCCTCCAGGAGTTGGTAAAACCTCTTTAGGAAAATCTATTGCTGAGGCCTTAGGTAGAGAATATGTTAGGATGTCTCTAGGTGGTTTACGTGATGAAGCCGAAATTAGAGGCCATAGAAAAACTTATATTGGTGCCATGCCTGGAAGAATTTTGCAAAGCCTTAAAAAAGCTGGAACATCGAATCCTGTATTTGTTTTAGATGAAATAGATAAATTATCTAATTCGCATCAAGGAGATCCATCTTCTGCCATGTTGGAAGTTTTAGATCCAGAGCAGAATAGTGAGTTTTACGATAATTTCTTAGAAATGGGCTTCGACTTATCCAAAGTCATGTTTATTGCAACATCAAATAGTTTATCTACTATTCAACCTGCATTGCGTGATCGTATGGAAATTATCAATGTAACAGGTTATACTATTGAAGAAAAAGTAGAGATTGCTAAAAGGCATTTGCTGCCAAAGCAATTAAGAGAACATGGATTAACAGAAAAAGATTTAAAAATAGGAAAACCACAACTTGAAAAAATTGTTGAAGGTTATACAAGAGAATCTGGAGTACGTGGTTTAGAAAAGCAATTGGCAAAAATGGTTCGCTATGCAGCCAAAAACATTGCAATGGAAGAAGATTATGATATTAAAGTAACAAACGAAAATATTATTGAAGTTCTTGGAGGGCCAAAATTAGAAAGAGATAAATACGAAAATAATAATGTAGCTGGTGTTGTAACCGGATTAGCTTGGACGCGAGTAGGAGGAGATATCCTATTTATTGAATCTATATTATCTAAAGGAAAAGGAAATTTAACCATTACTGGAAATTTAGGTAAAGTCATGAAAGAATCTGCTACCATAGCTATGGAGTATATTAAGTCTAATGCAAAAGATTTAGATTTAGATCCAGATATTTTCGAAAAATACAATGTGCATATTCACGTTCCTGAAGGTGCTACTCCTAAAGATGGACCAAGTGCAGGAGTTACTATGTTAACATCTTTGGTGTCTTTATTTACACAACGAAAAGTAAAGAAAAGTCTTGCTATGACAGGAGAGATAACCCTAAGAGGGAAAGTGCTTCCAGTTGGAGGAATTAAAGAAAAAATTCTAGCTGCTAAGCGTGCAAGAATAAAAGAAATTTTACTTTGTGAAGATAACAGAAGAGATATTGAAGAAATTAAACCTGAATATGTAAAAGGATTGACATTTCATTATGTGTCAGAAATGAGCGATGTCATAAAAATTGCACTTACTAAACAGAAGGTTGTTAACGCTAAAAAATTATAAATGATAAAAAAACCTCGAATTAATTCGAGGTTTTTTTATCATTTAAAAATAAATTATACTTGCAACCGTTTTAAGATAGATTTAGTTACTTTGCATCTTTTATGTTAAAGAAAATTACATGTCTTTATATAATTCTTATTAGCACCAGTGTTTTTGCACAAATAGGTGGTGAATCTACATATCAGTTTTTAAATTTAGTTTCTTCACCAAGACAAGCTGCACTAGGAGGAAAAGTATTTACAAATGTAGATTACGATGTGACTCAGGCTTTAACCAATCCATCTACCATTAATGTTGAAATGGATAATCAATTAGCACTAAACTACATGAGCTATTTGGGTGGAATAAGTTATGGGACTGCAGCTTATGCTTATACTTGGGATAGACGTACTCAAACCTTTCATATGGGTGTTAATTACATTAATTATGGAAGCTTCGATGGATATGATGAAGATGGAAATTCATCAGGAACTTTCACTGGTAATGAAGCAGCACTTTCTTTTGGTTATGCGAAGCAAATTGGGTATTCAGATTTTTACTTAGGAGGAAATATTAAATTAATAACGTCACTCCTTGAACAGTATAATTCATTTGGTGCAGCTATAGATGCTGGACTTTTGTATATAAATGAAGATATAGAGTTTCAAGCAACGCTTGTGGTTAGAAACCTAGGAATGCAAATAACTACGTATGCTGGACTAAACGAACAATTACCTCTTGAAATTGCTTTCGGTATGTCGCAAACACTTGAACATGTTCCTTTGCGTTGGCATTTAACGTTTGAAAATTTGCAAAAATGGCCTATCTCAGTGTCAAATCCAGCAAGAGCAGAAACAGATTTAGAGGGTAATCAAACACAAGAAAAATCTGGATTTTTTAAGAATGTCTTGAATCATACCATCCTTGGAGCAGAAATATTTCCAGCAGGAGCTTTTAGCATCAGATTAGGTTATAATTTTAGAAGAGGAGAAGAGCTTAAGATTGTTGATCAAAGAAATTTTTCAGGAATATCTGCTGGTTTTGGGTTAAAACTTAATAAATTAAGATTTAGCTTTACGCATGCTAGATACACAAGTGCTTCTAATGCTAACTTCTTTGGATTGCAGCTTGATTTAAGGTAATTCTTTTATTTGGGTTAAGATTATTAATTATGAAACAAATCATTATAGCAATCGACGGGTTTTCCTCCACAGGAAAAAGTACAGTTGCAAAGCAATTGGCCAAACATCTTGGTTATATTTATGTAGATTCAGGTGCTATGTATCGTGCAGTAACATGGTTTGCCATGCAGAATCATTTCATTAAATCGGATTGCTTTCATATTCAAGATTTAATTTCTAGTCTCTATCAAATTACTATATCTTTTAAGTTTAATGAAGCTTTAGGTTTTGCTGAAGTTTATTTAAATGGTAAAAACATTGAAAGACAAATTAGAACCTTAGAAGTTTCTAGTTTTGTTAGTCAAGTTGCAGAAATTTCTGAAGTTCGAGAAATGTTGGTAAAACAACAACAAAAAATGGGAGAGAGTAGAGGCATTGTAATGGATGGTCGGGATATTGGAACCGTTGTTTTTCCTGATGCAGAATTAAAATTATTTATGACAGCTTCAGCTGAAACAAGAGCAGTTAGACGCTATGAAGAGCTGATTTCTAGAAGTGAAGACGTTAGTTTTTCAGATGTTTTAAAAAATGTACAAGAAAGAGATTATATAGATTCTCATCGTGAAGATTCTCCATTAATAAAGGCTGAAGACGCCATAGAAATAGATAATTCATGTCTTTCTTTAGAAGAGCAATTCAACAAAATACTTCAACTTGTTGAAAATAAGCTGAAAGAATGCAACTAGAGCATTAATTTTTTAGAAAAATACATTAGGTTAATTTAATCAAAATCACTAATTTTGCACTCCTTTTAGCAAAGAATCAGAAATTAAAAGGGAACAAAACAAATTTAAATTAACACTTCTGTGTGTTATTTGCTTACATTTTCTGAAACATTACAGAATACAAAACATAGTGCAATTAGATACTTCTATAACTAGAAACTAATCGCATTATTAATTTATATTAAATGGCTGAAAAAGCAAAAAAAGCTGAAGTTGAAGCAACAGAAGCAAAAGCAGTTGAAGCAACTGAAACTCAAACAGTAGAAGCTACAGTAGTATCTGAAGCTCAAGCAAATCCTGAAAAATTCTTGAAAGACTTTAACTGGCACAATTACCAAGAAGGTATTGATGAAGTAGAAGATTCTCAATTATTAGAATTTGAAAAATTAGTAGCCGAAAATTTCGTAGATACATTAAATGACGAAGTTGTAGAAGGAGAAGTAATACATATTACAGATCGTGATGCAATTATCGATATTAATGCAAAATCTGAAGGAGTTATTTCTTTAAACGAATTTCGTTACAATCCTAATTTAAAAGTAGGAGACAAAGTAGAAGTATTAATTGATGTTCGTGAAGATGCGACTGGACAATTAGTATTATCTCACAGAAAAGCTCGTGTAATTAAAGCATGGGATCGTGTTAATGCTGCGCATGACAATGGTGAAATTGTTAATGGTTTTGTTAAGTGTAGAACAAAAGGTGGTATGATTGTAGATGTTTTTGGAATTGAAGCATTCTTACCAGGTTCTCAAATTGATGTGAAGCCAATTAGAGATTACGATCAGTATGTTAATAAAACAATGGAATTTAAAGTGGTTAAAATTAACCATGAATTTAAAAACGTTGTAGTTTCTCATAAAGCTCTTATTGAAGCTGATATTGAAGAACAAAAGAAAGAAATTATTGGTCAATTAGAAAAAGGACAAGTATTAGAAGGTATTGTTAAAAACATTACGTCTTACGGAGTCTTTATCGATCTTGGTGGAGTAGATGGTTTAGTTCATATTACAGATCTTTCTTGGTCAAGAATTAATCATCCAAACGAGATTGTTGAATTAGACCAGAAATTAAACGTTGTTATTCTTGATTTCGATGAAAACAAGTCTAGAATCCAATTAGGTTTAAAACAATTAAGCAAACATCCATGGGATGCTCTTGGAGAAGAAGTTAATGTTGGAGATAAAGTAAAAGGTAAAGTAGTTGTAATCGCAGATTACGGCGCATTTATTGAAGTTGCAGAAGGTGTTGAAGGTTTAATTCACGTTTCTGAAATGTCATGGTCTACACATTTACGTTCTGCTCAAGATTTCGTAACTGTTGGTGACGAAATAGAAGCTCAAATCTTAACGTTAGATAGAGAAGACAGAAAAATGTCTCTTGGTATTAAGCAATTATCTCAAGATCCATGGACAGACATTACTACTAAATATCCTGTTGGTTCTAAACATACAGGTATTGTACGTAACTTTACAAACTTTGGTGTATTTGTTGAATTAGAAGAAGGTATTGATGGATTAATTTATATCTCAGATTTATCTTGGACTAAGAAAATCAAGCATCCTAGTGAGTTCTGTAACGTAGGTGATAATTTAGATGTTGTTGTTCTAGAATTAGATGTAGAAGGACGTAAATTAAGTTTAGGTCATAAGCAAACTACAGATAATCCTTGGGATAAATACGAAACTGAATTTGCCTTAGATACAGTACACACAGCAGAAATTGCTGAGGTTGTAGATAAAGGTGCAACAATTGAATTCAACGAAGATATCGTTGCTTTTGTTCCTTCTCGTCATCTTGAAAAAGAAGATGGAAAGAAACTTGGTAAAGGAGATTCTGCTGAATTCAAAATTATTGAATTTAATAAAGAGTTTAAACGTGTTGTTGCTTCACATACTGCTATATTTAGAGCAGAAGAAGCTGCAAACGTAAAAGCAGCTGTTAAGAAGCAAGAGGCTCAAGCAGCAGAGGCAAAACCAACTTTAGGTGATGCTAACGATGCTTTACAAGCTCTTAAAGATAAAATGGACGGAAAAAAATAATTTCCTAAACATTTAATAAAATTAAAAGCCTTTCAGAAATGAGAGGCTTTTTTATTGCCTTATAAAACCATTGCAAACACTAAATTTTTAACTTAACTTTGTCAACCAAATACGTTTGGATACTATATGAGTCAAAAAGTGTTACTTAACGCAACAGAGGTAAACATCATTCTTCATAGATTGGCTTGTCAACTAATTGAAAAACATAAGGACTTCGCAAATACTGTATTGATAGGTATTCAACCAAGAGGGAAATTTTTAGCAGAAAGGCTAACTAAAATGCTCAAGGAAGATTACAAAATAAAGAATGTTCAATTAGGTTTTTTAGATATTACGTTTTTTAGAGACGATTTTAGAAGAGGAGAAAAAACACTAGAAGCTAATACTACAGAAATAAACTTTTTGGTTGAAGATAAAAACATAGTTTTTATTGACGATGTTTTATTTACAGGGCGAAGCATTCGTTCTGCATTAACTGCTATTCAATCTTTTGGTAGACCTAAAGAAATAGAACTATTGGCTCTAATAGATAGACGTTTTAGCAGACATTTACCAATTCAACCGGATTATAGAGGTAGGCAAGTAGATGCTATTAATAATGAAAAAGTAAAAGTAAATTGGGCTGAATTTGATGGCGAGGATTCAGTATATCTAATTAATAATTAATTATGAGCGAATTAAGTGTCAACCACTTGCTGGGAATAAAATATCTTAACAAAAATGATATCGAGCTTATTTTTGAAACTGCAGATCATTTTAAAGAGGTGATTAACAGACCCATTAAAAAAGTACCTTCACTTAGAGACATTACTATTGCTAATTTATTCTTCGAAAACTCTACTAGAACCAAACTATCTTTCGAATTAGCTGAAAAAAGACTTTCAGCAGATGTTATTAATTTTTCAGCATCGCAATCTTCAGTAAAGAAAGGAGAAACCTTAATAGATACGGTAAACAACATCCTTTCAATGAAAGTAGATATGGTTGTTATGCGTCATCCCAATCCTGGAGCTAGCGTCTTTTTATCCCAACATGTTGATGCAAGTATAATAAATGCTGGAGATGGAGCTCATGAGCATCCTACACAAGCTTTATTAGATTCATATTCTATTAGAGAAAAATTAGGAGAAGTTAAAGGAAAAAACATTGTTATAGTTGGAGATATATTGCATAGTCGGGTTGCACTTTCTAATATTTATGCTCTTAAATTGCAAGGAGCAAATGTTATGGTTTGTGGACCAAAAACACTTATTCCAAAACACATAGATAAATTAGGAGTTAAAGTTGAAACGAACCTGCATAAAGCACTGAATTGGTGTGATGTAGCAAATATGCTTCGAGTTCAGAATGAGCGTATGGAGATTAGTTATTTCCCATCTACAAGAGAATATACACAGCAGTTTGGTGTTAATAAAACCTTACTAGATTCTCTTGATAAAGAAATAACCATTATGCATCCAGGACCTATAAATCGTGGTGTTGAAATTACGAGTGATGTAGCAGATTCTAAACAAGCAATCATTTTAGATCAAGTTCAAAATGGCGTTGCTATTAGAATGGCAGTTATATATTTATTGGCTTCAAAAATTAAACAATAATATTATGATTATAGATAAAGATGGTAATATTACTATTATTACTCAAGAAAAGACTTCAGTTATAGAATTGGTTAAGAAATTAGATGTTGTATATAGTCGATTTAAGAATGATAATATCATTGTTTCATTAACAAGTTTAAAGCCAATTCCATTAGAAGAAATTATTGAGTTTTTACAACTTTCAAATACACATAGAAAATCTAAACATTCGTTTGTAGTTGTATCTAATAAAGTCAATCTTGACGACATGCCAGACGAAATTATTGTAGTTCCAACCATTCAAGAAGCTTATGATGTTATTGAGATGGAAGAAATAGAACGCGATCTGGGTTTTTAAATATAGTTAGTTATAAAGATGTTTGTTTTTGTTAAAAATACAACTGAACATCCAAGACTAAACAACAAACATTAAATGAAGCTCACCATATTAGGCTGTCACAGTGCGACTCCACGTATAAATACCAACCCAACTTCTCAGGTTTTAGAAATTAATAACCATGTATTCTTAATAGATTGTGGAGAAGGGACACAAGTTGAACTAAGAAGAAACAGAGTTAAGTTTAATAGAATTAAACATATATTTATTTCG
Organism: Flavobacteriaceae bacterium UBA3078; assembly: GCA_002366675.1. Taxonomy (GTDB): domain Bacteria; phylum Bacteroidota; class Bacteroidia; order Flavobacteriales; family Flavobacteriaceae; genus Xanthomarina. Next base: position 6,640 of record DFBO01000094.1, on the reverse strand, counting down.
CATCTTCATGGTGATCATTATTTTGGCTTAATTGGTTTGATTTCTACTTTCAGACTCTTAACAAGAGAAACGGAATTACATATCTATGCACCAAAAGGGCTAAAAGAGCTGGTTACTCTTCAAATGAAACTAGCAAATTCTTGGACTAATTACATGTTGATTTTTCATGAATTGAATTCAAATGAATCTGAATTGATTTTTGAAGATGAAAAAGTTGAAATACATACCATTCCTTTAGATCATCGTATTTATACCAATGGATTTCTTTTTAAAGAGAAAGTTGGTCAAAGAAAATTAGATATGAATGCTGTTTTAAATGCAGACATTGATGTAGCCTATTATAACAAGCTAAAACAAGGTTTTGACGTTGTTAACAAGCAAGAAGTTTTAATTAAAAATAAAACAGTAACAAAAGCTCCTAATTTGCCCAAAAGTTATGCTTTTTGTAGTGATACAGCTTATAATGAAGCTATAGTTAATATTATTAAAGGAGTTACTGTATTATATCATGAATCTACATTTATAGAAAAGAATGAAAAATTAGCAGCTCCAACAAAACATAGTACAGCAAAACAAGCAGCACAAATTGCTAAACTAGCAGAAGTTGACACTTTAATTTTAGGACATTTTTCAACGCGTTATGATGATTTAAAAGTTTTTAAAGAAGAAGCCCTAACTATTTTTAATAGTGTTTTATTGGCTGAAGCTGGAAAAGTGATAGAGTTTTAATTTTTAGTATCTTTCAATCTGTATTATGGAAAAAGACTTAAGCAAATATCGAAAATCTTACGAAAAGCATGAGCTCCTTATAGAAGAAGCTCCAGACAACCCATTGGAATTATTTCAAAAGTGGTTTTTTGAAGTTGATAAATTCTTCCCAGAAGATGAAACTAATGCCATGACAATTTCTACCATTGGATTAGATGGTTTTCCAAAAAACAGAGTTGTTCTACTTAAAAAATACACTTACGAAGGTTTTATTTTTTACACGAATTATCAAAGTGAAAAAGGAAAGGCTATAGAAGCTAACCCAAATGTGTGTTTATCTTTTTTTTGGCATGGAGCAGAAAGGCAAATCATAATTAAAGGAAAGGCAGAAAAGATTTCTGAAAACCTGAGTGATGGTTATTTTGAATCAAGACCACGAGGAAGTCAATTAGGAGCAATAGTTTCAAATCAAAGTGAAGTTATTTCATGCAGAGAAGAACTAGAGGAGAGGCTAGCTTCTTTAGAAAAGAAATTTGAAGGTAAAGAAGTGCCAAGACCAAAAACTTGGGGAGGCTTTATGGTTAAACCAATAGAAATTGAATTTTGGCAAGGCAGACCAAATAGATTACACGATAGAATTAGATACGCATTATCTCCAGAATACGATTGGATAAAAAATCGATTATCTCCATAAAATCGACGATTAAATACATCAAATATACTTTTAAACGTGCATTTCATCGATTAAATGTATAAAATATCGACGAAACACATGTATTTCGTCGATATTAACATTTCTTTAACAGTTTTTTCAGTTTAGGATTCTAAATTAGCTAAACCAAATCTAAATTACCTACAATGAAAAAGCCTACTATACTACCTTTAATGGTATTATTTGCTCTGTTTACATTTTCGTGTTCAACAGATAGCTTAGATGACACAGCAAATAATGTTAACACAAATCTGGTTGTTCCAGAAACAAAAATTATAGAAATAGAAATTGTTGAATTAATTAATGATTATAGACTTTCTATAGGTCTAAACCCATTAAATAGCATGGATGCAATTAAGTCTCAAGCTTATTCGCATACTGGATATATGATTGAGCAAGATAATGTGTCTCATGATTACTTTTTTCAGCGTAAAAGTTATTTAGTTAGTAATGTTGGTGCTAATATAGTTTCTGAAAATGTTGCTTATGGTTTTACATCTGCAGAATCGGTTGTTAATGCCTGGTTGAATAGTGATGGACATAGAGCTAATATTGAAGGTGATTATACAGATTTTGATATTTCAGCAGAACAGAATAATGAAGGTAATTGGTATTATACTAATATCTTTGTAAAAAAATAATGTTAGGAAAATAAGTAAATTAATATGTAAGCTATATTATTTAAAAATTATTAGATTTAAGTTTGATTAATAGCAATTATCAAAAAAGACCACTATTCAAAGTAGTGGTTTTTTTTATGGCTTATTTTGAAGCTTTCTAAGGTGCTTTAATTAATTATTTAGTATAATTTATTGGCACTATTGTTTAGTGTTATGATTATGACTTATAAAGATGTATTTACCCATTTAATTTTATTTAATACTTAT
>DFBO01000094.1:0-4319 GCA_002366675.1 Flavobacteriaceae bacterium UBA3078 | reverse complement strand
CTGCTTCTATGTTTGTTTAAAATGAAGCTCTAAGAAGTTATGGTTCAAACTAATTTAATGTTTCATCGAATTAGAATTAGTTATAAACATTAAGTTTATAAAATTTAAAAGCCACTCTAGATGAGTGGCTTTTAGGTAATAAGGTTATTGTTAGGAAGGTTTAATATGTAAGCTATTATATATTAAAAATAAACTAAACCTTATTACACATTATTTTTAAAATATGATGCTACTTATTAGCAAAATATTAGTATTGTTAATTTGTTTCTTTATCAGATAAGATGATGAATTTAGATCGTCTGTTTTCTTGGTGTGCTTCTTCTGAACATTTTACGCCATCAGAGCATTCATTTAATAATTGGCTTTCACCATAACCTATAGCACTTTCTATTCTTTCTTGTGCAATATCTCTTGAGAATAAATAATCTCTAGTAGATTTTGCTCTTCTATCAGAAAGTTTCATGTTATACTTATCAGAACCACGACTATCAGTATGAGATTCAATTTTAATCACCATATTAGGATGTTCACGCATAACAGCTACAATATTTTCTAATTCGTAAGCAGCATCTGGTCTGATATCCCATTTATCGAAATTGAAGAATATTGGGTTGATTACAATTTCGTTATTACTAATTAATGGAATTAATAATAAGTCTACTTCATGTTCTTTTTCATGTTCGTCTGTAGTTTCAACTTTTCTTATATCGTCTTTATAATCTGGTTTACTACCTAAGATGGTATATTTATTATTACAATCTACTTCAAAAGAATACTCGCCTAATTCATTAGAGGTAACTTCTTCAATGATCTTACCAGATTCGTCTATTAATTGAACGTTAGTCATTGCTAGAGGAAGTAATGTTTTACTATCTCTAGTTATACCTTTTATTATTTGTTTACATTCAAAAATGTCGAATCCATAAATATCGTCACTTCCCTTGCCATCAAGTCTGTTCGAAGAAAAATATCCAACGTTTGTTTCAGAGTCGATAGAGAAGGCAAAATCATCGTATCCACTATTATATGGAGCACCTAGATTTTCAGCTTTAGCATTTTCATCTTTAATAATATTAGATTTAAAAATATCTAATAATCCTAAGTTTAAAAATCCATCAGAAGAAAAATACAAAGTGCTGTCTTTTGCAACAAAAGCATAACCTTCACGGCCTTCAGTATTAATCTCTGGCCCTAAGTTTTTAACTTCACCTAAGGATCCGCTATCACTTAAATCTACTTTATATAAATCTGTTTGTCCTAATCCTCCTTCACGATCGGAAGTAAAATATAAGGTTTTATTATCTGGACTAAGTGTAGGATGATAAGTAGAATAATCATCACTGTTAATTGACAATTCTTGAATATTCGACCAGATACTATCTTCTAAAGTTGCTTTATAGATTTTTAATTGTACTGTTCCTTTTTTGTCTGTTTTAGCTCTATTTCTTTTGCCAACATTCATTCTAGAAAAGTACATGGTATTACCATCTTTTGTTAAAGCAGCATCTGCATAATGTAAATTGTCTCTATGAACACCTTCAAATTCTAATTTTTTTACATCTGAGATTTCTTTCTTTCCATCTTTTGTTGTGATCTGTCCTTGATATAAATCTAAGAAAGGTTCATCATTCCATTTGTAGATGTCTTTTTTAGTATTCCTTGAAGAAGCAAAATAGATTGTGCTATCATGAACTACAGATCCAAAATCTGAATAATTAGAATTTATAGGAAGATTATTAACTTTAACATAAACACCTTGAGTAGAAGCTAATTTTTCATATAGATGTAAGTTACTTTCTTTAACATTCTTTACACGACTATCGTTATTTTGTAACTCTTTAAATTTTACAAGCCATTTGTCGGCTTCTTCATATTTACCAAGACTACGTTGTGTTTGAATATATTTATAAATATGTTCAGGGCTAACATCTTTATTTTTCTCAAGCGCTTTTGCGTACCATACAGCAGCTTGCTCTGAGTCTGAGTTGTTATAATAACAATCTCCTAATCTAGTAAGTACATGTACATTATCTTCACCTTTATCTACTGCTTCTTGATATAATTCAGCAGCTTTAAGATAAGCAAAGTTGTCAAAAAATTTGTCAGCAACTTTCTCTTGTGAAAATAGAAAAGTACTACTTAATGCAATTATTGTGAATATTACTTTTGTTTTCATGCTGTTATATTTTTAGAAGTATCTAGGTGATTTAATTCGTTTAGTTTTGAATATTTCGAACATGATTAAAATTTCATGTGTTCCTCCAGTATAATCATTTAATTCAGATAATGGATATTCATAAGCATAACCTATTCGTATTTGTTTAGAAACTTGAAAGTCTGCAAGACCACCAAGAGCCGATGTATTTTCATTTATTCTATATCCAGCTCCTAACCAGAATTTTTCGTAGAATAAGAAGTTTGCTGTAAGATCATAAGATAATGGCGCACCATTGGTAGCTTTAACCAAAAAGGCAGGTTTTAATTTAGTATTCTCACCTAGGTTAAAAACATAACCACCAGTAAAATAATAACTTACACGCTCTAAAGCTGCTACATCTGCATTATTATTGTCTTTAGCATAATCTGTATTCAATATTCTAGGAGCAGAAAGTCCTAAATACCACATTTGAGAATGCCAATATAAACCAGCACCAATGTTTGGACTCCATCGATCTTCAACGCCATAAATATTAGGGTCTTGAGCTCCAGGATCTAGTGATTGTCTATCTAAACTATAACTAGTTAATCCAGCTTTAAAACCAAATGCTAATTTTGTCTTATCACCTGTATTAATGGTGTAAGAAAAATCTCCATACAGATAAGAAAAGCGTTCGTCTCCAAGTTTGTCATTTATAAAAGACATACCTAAACCAATCTTTTCATTCCTTAAAGGCGCATGAGCAGAAAGCGTTTGAGTAATTGGTCCCCCATCAAAGCCAACCCATTGACTTCTATGTAAAGCAACAACACTTAAAGTCTCTCGACTTCCTGCATAAGCAGGATTTATTGAGATAGTGTTATACATATACTGAGTGAATTGTGGTAATTGTTGTGCAATACCAACCGTACAACTCAATAATGCTAACGCAACTATATAATGTTTAATAAGTTTCATAGGTTATAGTTTTATTTGGTTCCTACGTAGATATGACCATTAAATGGTTTTAATCCACTATTTTTTAAAGTTAGAATGTAATAATATGTTCCATTAGGTATTTTGTCAGCATTACCTACTGAAGCTTTAGAAGCTGTACCATTCCAGTTGTTTTGATAATTACTAGATTCATATATCATTGCTCCCCATCTGTTAAAGATCTTAACTTCGATTACAAATCCACATGCTTCTATTCCAGTAATTTCAAAGTATTCATTCCATTGGTCACCGTTTGGTGTTACAGCATTAGATATTTCGACATCTTGTCTACCACAGTCTTCTACAATACAATCATCATTAATTGTAATAGTAACTTCAGTAGTGTCTATACAGCCATTGTTAGCAACAGTATAACTGAATACATAATCTCCTAATTCAACATCTAAAGGATCAAAATACTCATCATTTAATGTTGTGTCTCCAGAAACAACAATCCAAGTTCCAGACATATCTGTACCATAATAGTAATCAAATAAATCAATCGTACCATCATCATAACATTTATCGTCACTTTCTAGGTTTATTGTATTAATAGTTGTTACATAAACCGTTTGAGTAGCTTGACCAGGATTACCACAGGCATCTTCAAAATCCCAAGTCCATGTAATTTCATAATCATTATCTGTTCCATCAAACGTGTTAGTTACTTGAGGATTGTCTCCAATAATTTGCACAGTTGAACAGTCATCGAACTGTAATGTTGGAGGATCTGGAATATTATCACAATCCTCAAAAATATCCGATAGATCATTAAGTACTATTGGTGACGTTGTATCTTCAATAATAATCATTTGAGTAACCATAATTGAATTGTTACAATCGTCAGTTACACTATACGTTCTAGTAATTGTTTCAAGACATGTTTGTCCGTTAGATACATCAGAAACAAAAGCAACTACAGGAACTGAACAATTATCAGCAGCATCCGTTACAACCGAAATATCAGGTTGAGGCACATCACCAATACATTGTACATTAATATTACTTGGATTAGAAGCAGTAGGGTCAATAGTATCACCTACAATAATCATTTGAGTTACATTGATTATTGTAGATGATACGATTGCACCAACAGAACTATCAGAAACAAAAGCAATCACAGGTACTGAACAGTTATCATCAGCATCAGTTACAACCGTAATATCTGGTTGTGGTACTTCTCCAA
>DFBO01000080.1:6637-7740 GCA_002366675.1 Flavobacteriaceae bacterium UBA3078 | reverse complement strand
ACATCACTCGGATTTTTATAGAGTAAATCGCAGAAAGACCTATAGACTTTATTGTTTTCAAATTGAAATTTGAAGATCTTTAAAGCCATGTCTTTAAAGCCAGTCTCATTTTTTATTTGAAATATTTGCGATGTGTCTATCATAGAAAATTGGTCTCAACAAAAGTATATAAAATAAAAAAGCGTTACCAATTTTGGTAACGCTTTTAAATAGTATTAAAAAGGAATTATCTAACTACTAATTTTTTAGTAATTGCATTTCCGTTTTGAGATATTTTCATAATGTAAACACCAGCATTTAATGTAGAAACATCAAGTCTGTTGTTTTTTACTGTATTATCAAGAACTTGTTTTCCAAGAATATCGAAAACAGATACTTGAATAGTATCATTAGTTTTACTTACAATGTTTACATATCCAGTAGACGTTGGATTAGGATACACATTAAAATCTGCTACTTCAAAAGAAGTTGTAGATAATGTAAAGTCTGTTAGTGAACGTGCACTTACTTGAGGTGCACCACCAAATTCAGCTACCAAAACTACTAAAGGAATCATATTAGATGGAATTGTTTGTCCAATATAATCAGCCTCATTGAAAGGTCTAAAAGTCATTGGGCCAGAACCTCCTCTAGAAGTTGGGTCAGTAATATCATAATTTGTACTAGTAGCAAAAGTACCACCACCATCAGTAAAAGATGTGTTATTAATTTGCACTAATTCAGACTCATAAGCTTCCCATCCAGCAAGTAAATCTGAAATAGTAACTACTTGAGGAGTTATTGTAGCGCCTGTTGTAACAGAAGCATCAGTTATAGGTATAAATTGTAATACACCATTATATTCTGAAGCTTGACCCATTAAACCAGACATTCCATCGCCAATTGCAAATGTTGTTGAAATATTACCTGCTGAATCATCAATTAGAATTCCAGCACTTGCATCTTGAATGTATTTTTGATTTCTACTAGTTCTTGTATATGTTACCGTTGGAGTACTTGCTAATTGATAATAAGCACCAGATCCATTAGCAATATAATCTGTTCTTAAAGCTGCTAAATCAACAACTTGAGTTGCAGAAGCCACAGAGAAGTTAACTGTAGCG
>DFBO01000080.1:0-6463 GCA_002366675.1 Flavobacteriaceae bacterium UBA3078 | reverse complement strand
GGTGTTGTGATAGTTAAAGATGGCTCAGTAGATGTTTCATAGACTAAAACATCATCAAAAGCTTGTCCAATCATTAAATCATCAACACGAACAGTTTCATTTTCAGACGAATCTGATTGACGAAGGTCAAAAGAATCAATACTAGTAGCACCATCTTCAGTACCAGAAATACTCGTACTACCTGCATTAGCAGGATTAATCCAAAGTTGAGCTAAACCAAGGTCTTGGTCATATCTAACAACAGCTCTATAGGTTTGACCATAAGTCAAATCTGTAGCCCAAATAGCTTGACCTGCAGAAGATGAACCAATACCTACAGTATAATCACCACCATTTGTTCCAGGCCCAACACTAAGACGAGCTCTAAAATTAACATGTGCAAAATATTCGTTATCAGTTCCAACATAAGCTGCTCCTAAATCATCAACTGAGAAATCTAGTGCATAGTAAATATCTCCAGAAACTGAAGAAAAAGTTTTTCTTGCATCCTCACTAGGAGCACCATGTTGTACTACAGCTTCACCAGAAGAAACTAGTAAGTCACCTGCTGTTCCACTTCCAGTTGTCCATCCTCCATTAGGGACAAGACTCCCATCAGCATAAGAAAAATCTTCTGCTACAATAACTTGTCCAAAAGACAGACTTGTAATTAATAATGTAAATAATAAAAAGTAAATTTTTTTCATAATTGATTTTTTTATAAAATTAAGAAGACAAATATAAGGAGATTTTAGCGTTTTTTCTAAAAAAAGTAAATTAACTCAAAGCATTTTACGTTAATATAACATAAAACACAATTACTTAACAATTAGTTTCCTAGTTGCTGTAACGTTATTTTCTATTATTTTTATAATATAAATACCTGCTTTAAGTTTTGAAATATTTAACTCATTTTGAAAAATTGAAGCAGTCAAAATAATTTTGCCTAATACATTATAGATTTCTATTTTTTTCGGAGCATTATTTAATGTGGAAATATAAATTTTTCCTTGACTAACAGGATTTGGATATATGTTTAGACTTTCTATATCAGAACTAGGGTTTTCTGAAGCAGTCTTAGATTGACTAAACCCATTAGAACAAAACAAGAGCAGAGCAAATGTAATTATGAATACGTATTGTTTTTTCATTCAAAAAAAAATTTACATAAATTTAATATTTATTATCAATACCTATTCCAAATATATTGTTAAACATTATTATTTATATGTTAATACAATGTCATTTACAAGTTACCTAAATGTTATTTGTAGTTGTATAGCATATAAATCATTGCTATTAATATTATATTTACGTTTTTAAAGTAAACCATATATTAAATGAACGAAAAGGATATTAAAATACTTCTTGTAGACGATGAGCCAGACATATTAGAAATTGTAGGGTATAATTTGTCTAACGAAGGATATCATGTAGTTACTGCTGAAAATGGTATTCAAGCTATAAAAAAAGCGAAGAAAGAAAAACCACAGCTAATTATATTGGATGTTATGATGCCTGAAATGGATGGTATTGAGGCTTGCGAAAACATAAGAAGAATTCCAGAACTAAAAGATACCATCATTACTTTTTTAACAGCAAGAGGAGAAGATTATTCTCAAGTAGCAGGATTTGATGCAGGAGCAGATGATTATATAACTAAACCTATTAAGCCAAAAGTATTAGTTAGTAAAGTTAAAGCCCTATTAAGACGTCTAAAGGAAGCAGAAATAGATGATTCTATTGTTAAAATTGGTGACCTAACTATTAATAGAGAAGAATATAAAATAACGTTAAAAAAAGAAGAAATAATTTTACCAAGAAAAGAGTTTGAATTACTTTCATTATTAGCCTCTAAACCTGGTAAGGTTTTTAAACGAGAAGAAATTCTTGATAAAGTTTGGGGAAACGAAGTAGTAGTTGGTGGTAGAACCATTGATGTGCATATTAGAAAACTTCGTGAAAAAATTGGAGATAAATCCTTTAAAACTGTTAAAGGTGTTGGTTATAAGTTTGTAGATTAATGCAGAAAATTAAAAAGACATATAAATTCGCTCTTAAAACAGCGTTATACATTACTTTATTTTTAACACTCTCTATGAGTGTTTTTTTGTATGTCAATAATAATCTTAATGGGTATGTTTTAATTTTTGGAGTTATTACGTATTTAATATGTTTCTTTATTATTCAATATAGAGTTGAGAGATTTATTTATAGACGTGTAAAAAAAATATACGACGATTTAACTTTACTTGAATCAACATCTCTAACTAAGCAGCCAATAACTACAGATATGGCTACGCTTACAAAAGAAATTGATAAATATGCCAGAGATAAAAAATTAGAAATTGAAACTTTAAAAATTAGAGAAGAATATAGAAAAGAATTTATAGGTAATGTCTCGCATGAATTAAAAACACCGTTATTTACTGTTCAAGGCTATTTATTAACGTTAATAGAGGGAGCTTTAAACGATAAGGAAATTAGAGAAAAATATCTAAATAGAGCTAATAAAGGGGTTGAAAGGTTAATATATATTGTTAAAGATTTGGATATGATTACCAAATTTGAGGCAGGTGATTTAAGATTAAATATAAAAACTTTCGACATAGTAGAACTAGTAAGAAGTGTTTTCGAACTTTTAGAAATGAAAGCTGCCAAGAGAAAAATTACTTTAACTTTCGATCAAGACTACTCCAAACCTATTTTAGTAAAAGCAGATATGGAACGCATTCAACAAGTGCTTACAAACTTGATTGTTAATTCTATAAAATATGGAAGAGAAAAAGGAACTACTGAAGTTAGTATAGAGAATCTTATTAAAAACAAAGTTATTGTTCGGATTACAGATAATGGTGAAGGAATAGCTAAAACAAATATATCTAGAATTTTTGAGCGTTTTTATAGAGTTGATAAAAGTGGTTCAAGAAAAGAAGGAGGTTCAGGTTTGGGTTTATCTATTGTAAAACACATTATTGAAGCCCACGACGAAAAAATTTATATAGAAAGCGAACTTGGTGTTGGTAGTGAGTTCTCATTTAGTCTTGAAAAGGCTGAATAATTTGTTGTAGTTTATTTCGTGTTCAAAATCAAATAATCCTTTGTAATCACTTATAACTTCAAGTTTATCTAAACTAAAATCATCTTGTTTACAACTTGGTACTAGACCAAGTTTATCTAATCTTTCAGCTAAGTATTCTTGTTCAAATTGTCCAGGAGTAGGAATAAAAAAAGCTTTCTTGCCTAATTTTGCTAAATCCATAATGGTTGTATAACCTGACCTTGAAATAATAAGAGCACTTTCATTCAATGATTTTTCTAACAAATTACTAGTCATGAAATTATAAATAGTTATGTTGTCTTTTTTTTCAATTGTAATCTTCTCTTCAACAACACCTCTAACAAATAAAATGGATCTAGAATTAACCTTTAATTCTTTCATTAATTTGTCTTCAAGCAAACATCGTTGAGGTTCTGGGCCAGAAAGCAATACCAGAATATCATTTTTTATAGTACGATCTTTTTTTGTAAACCTACTTAAAGGACCAACATACTTTACCTTAATGTCCTTAGTGCTTTGGCGACTCAACTTCCCACTTAAATTTTTAACTCCTTTAGTATCAGGAACCCAACATTCATTAAATTTCTTAATAATGTTTAAATGCAATTTGGTACTAATCCAAGTTGTGCTACCACTTAAAACTTGAAGCTGATGTGTTATAAATGCACAAGGAATATTTTTACTATAAACACCTAATCTATTATCCGAAATAATGCCATCAATAGCTTGAGTTTCTACAAGATGTTCTACAACTTTTTTTTCAGCAGTAATTATTTTAAACAACTTAGGCGAATGTTGTAATAATTTCAGTTTAAATAGATGCTTGTTTTTTGCGTATGTAATATTATAAGAAGGCAATTCGAAATAGTCTAAATCTGGAAACTCTTTTTTTAAAAGCTTAAGAGCAGCTCCATCACTAGCAATAACAGGAATGAATTCGTTTTTAATTAGCGCATTAATAATAGGAATACACCTAGTGGCATGACCTAATCCCCAATTTAAAGGCGCAACTAAAATTCGTTTCTTCATGTGTTATTTTGGCGTGACCACAAGGGTCGGGCTTTCGGCAGTCGCTCTCTTAGGAGGAGCTTCAACAATGCCTCAATCCCTCACGCAATTTTTTTAATAATCAAAGGTAAGCATAATGTTGCTTGTATATATTTCATTAATTTTACCGAAATATTTTAAAAGTAAAATCAGTTACGTGGGAAGTAAAAATAAATTAAAGCGTTTTAAAGAAAACGAAAGCTTTGCAAACGTGTTTCAGCCAACAAGAGAAGAATTAGTAGATAATTCATATTCTTTAAAAGGACATTGGAACAACATGTTTTTTAAAAATAATAACCCTCTAGTTTTAGAATTGGGTTGTGGTAGAGGAGAGTATTCTGTAGCATTAGCTAAAAAATATCCAAACAAAAATTTTATAGGAATAGATATAAAAGGAGCCAGGTTTTGGAGAGGAGCAAAAACAGCACTAGAAGAAAACTTACCTAATGTGGCTTTTTTAAGAACACAAATCGAATTAATAGATCATGCTTTTGGACAAGGCGAGGTCGACGAGATTTGGATTACTTTTCCAGATCCTCAAATAAAATATAAACGTACCAAGCATAGAATGACTAATTCAGAATTTCTTAAACGTTATAAAACTATTTTAAAACCAGATGGTGTAGTAAATTTGAAAACGGATAGCGAATTCATGCATGGTTACACATTAGGTTTACTTCATGGAGCAGGACATGAAGTGTTATATGCAAATCATAATGTGTATAAACAAGAAGGAAGTCCTGAAGAAGTTACAAGCATCCAAACGTATTATGAAAGTTTATATTTAGAACAAAACAAACCAATTACGTATATTAGGTTTAAAATTAAATAAGTTTGAGTTTACTAGCCATCTTTTTTATTGCCATGTTTGTTGCTTTTTTAGCAGCAGTACCACCAGGTTTATTAAATATGACAGCTGCTAAAATTAGCCTAAAAGAGGGACATACTAGAGGCATTATGTTTTCAATTGGTGCTGCTCTTGTTTTTTTATTTCAAACGCTAATTGCTACTTTCTTTGCTAGATATTTAAGTAAGCATCCACATGTTATAGATATATTGCAACAAGTTGCCTTTGTTATATTTGTTCTCATTACCATTTACTTCTTATTAATTGCTAAAAAGGAAAATAAAGAAGAATCAGATTTAGAGTCTAAAAGTAAACGTAGCCGGTTTTTTCAAGGCATGTTTTTGTCTAGTATCAATATGTTTCCTATTCCTTTTCAAGCTTATATAACTATTACGTTTGCTTCGTTTGGCTGGTTAACCTTCGATATGTCTGGTATTTCAACTTATGTAGCTGGTGCAGCATTGGGTTCTTTTATAAACTTATATGTGTATATTTTCTTTTTCGATAAAATAAAAAAGACTAAAGAAACATCGCAAAAAAGAATGAATTACATTATTGGGATTATTACAGGAATCATTTCCATTATTACTTTAATTAGCATTCTTAGAAAGTATTATTAATTTATTATGCAACCAGAAACCCCTAATTTTTTCGAGAAAGTTTATCAAGTAGCTAAACAAATTCCTTATGGTCGTGTTACTAGTTATGGCGCAATAGCCAAATATCTTGGTGCAGCAAAAAGTGCTAGAATGGTTGGTTATGCTATGAATGGGTCTCATAATAAAGACGTGCCTGCACATCGAGTGGTAAATAGAAAAGGCTTGCTAACAGGTAAACATCATTTTGATGGCACGAATTTAATGCAACAGCTTTTAGAAAGTGAAGGCATCAAGGTTAAAGACTTACAAATTCAAGATTTTGATACCGTCTTTTGGGAACCTTCTAAAGAGTTATAACTACTCCTTAATCATTTTCCTCACAATCTCTCCATTTACTGTTTTTACTTTCACAAAATAAGTTCCAGAAGCGAGACTTTCAGTAGAAATATTTAGATTGGTTTTATGTCCAATAACGGCAATCTCTTTAATGTTACGCCCAAAAACATCGTAAATAATAACCTGATTAATAGCGTTTTTTGCTTTCAGATTTATAATATGTGTTGTTGGGTTAGGATAAAGTAAGACACTATTATTTGCTAATTCAAATTCCTCTACATTTAAAACACCAACAGTTGTCTCAGCAGTATTTGTGATGATAGGAAAATTATAATCGAAATAAATTTCGGCATTATTTTCAAAGGTGTCTCCTAATTCTAGTGTGTTTAAGGTTTTTATTTTAAAAGCTATATAACCATCGTTATTGGCATCATCAAAAGGAAGATTAATATCTTCGAAAATAAATTCTACATAATGATCTGTAGTGTTGTTCTTAATGTTTGCATAAAAATCATGACTTGCATGTAAAGGTACTAATGAAGACAGATCGTATTTAGTAATATCAATATGATCTTTCACAACAATATTTATAGC
>DFBO01000096.1 GCA_002366675.1 Flavobacteriaceae bacterium UBA3078 | reverse complement strand
CGTTAAATAAAATAACAGCCGATTTAACTCGGAACGGTTAAAATATCTGTATTATCTGAAATATTATCTATTACTTTAAAATGCAGAAAATCATCGTTATTATATTTTGAAAGTAAAAGCATATCTCCAACTTTATAAACTCCTATTTGAGTAGATTTATGTTCTAATGTATTCTCAGCTTTTATGACTTCCTCATAAAAACAACCCTTTTCAAAAGATATTTTAAACCAAGTTTTACGATTAAACAAATTTTTGTAACTATCTTCTTTATAATAAATATCTCCCTCATAAACATCAACACCATTTTTATCTTTTAAACCAATAAATTCTCCAACAGTTTCTGGAATCACAGAGTAATTATGTGTTTTTCCATTTGTTTCTGTTTCCCAAATTTGATAATCACCAGCCCAATATATTAAGTGTCCATATACCCATTTACCTGATTGCTCTGTTTTTCCTCTAAATTTTATTTCTCTCATAATATTTATTTGTATTTCGTTTTATTTGCCTGCTATCGCAGTCAGGCTGTTACTTTAGTTAACTATGTAAATATTTCAGTTTGATTTTTAGGTTCTTATTTTAATTTTTCTTAAAAAAGTAAAATAGTAAAGTTGATTATTTTAGTTTTCAAACCAAACCGAAATTATTTACTAAACCGTTGGCAACTATAATGATTAAAAATTATTCTTAACAAATAAAATTTGGAAAAGATGCATTTTTGGTGTATTTTTACATCAAAATATAAATTATGACAAGACAAAGTATTTCATTTACCGAACCGAATGATAATTGGTTAAAGTCTCAAATTGAGAATAAAGAATATTCGAGTAAAAGTGAATTAGTTAATGATTTGATTAGACAAGCGAGAAAACAACAATCTCAAATTGATTGGATTAGTTCCAAATTGGAAAGAGCAGAAAAAAGTGGATTTACTTCAGATTCTAAAGACCAAATTTTAGCTCAATCAAAATCCTTATTGAATGAATAATTATAAGCTGAGTAATACAGCAAAAGAAGATTTAATAAGAATTCATCATTACGGAATAAGAACATTTGGAGAAAGACAAGCTGATAAATATTTTGATTCGTTTTTTGAATATTTTGATAGAATATCAAAAAGTCCATATTCATTTGAATCAATTGATTATATCAAAATAGGATATAGAAAATGTGTTTGTGGTTCAGATTCGATTTATTTTAGGATAAATAAAAATAATAAAACTGTAGAAATTATGACAATAATTGGACGACAAGATTTGAAAAATATACTTTAAAAATTACAGTTGCCAACAATGTATAAAATTTATGCTTACATTTAAACTAAATACAAACCGACAAACATTCAACNNATCTTAATACTAAACCGTTGTGTGCAAGCTGAAAACAACAATAATTTGACCTTAAAAAAAGGAAATATAACTTCAAAAAAATGGGAATTTGATAAAATTTCCATTTCCCATAACATCATTGATTATAATTCATTTGAAACTCATACTTCTAAAAATGATTCGGAATCAGTTAGATTGCATTTTGGGTTAAGTGGGAATTACGACTTTAATTTCAAACAGTTGAAATCCACTTTTAAGTTAACTGGACATCATAATAATATAATGTATTCAGATGGATTAGATATAGAGGTGTTTAATAAAAGTAAGCGGATTGAAACTTTTGGTGTTAATTTCACAACAGAATCCTTCATAAATATTGCTCAAAACGGAAACGATTCATTAAAAAAACTCGCCGAAAAAGTAATAAATAAAAAAAATGCCATTCTATCCAATGAATGGAAACCTAATAACTTTAAAATCCATCAGGTTATTAATGAAATCCTCTATTGTCAATTCACAGATGAATTAAAAGACTTATTTTTACTCTCCAAAAGTATTGAGCTCCTCGTTTTGCAAGCTGAACTTTATGAATTAAATACTCAAAATAGTTTTATAAAATCAAATTTAGATAAGCAAAAACTATTTGAAGCGAAAGAAATTATAGCAAATAAAATAGATAACCCTCCAACTATTAGCCAATTATCAAAATTAGTAAACTTGAATGAGTACAAACTAAAAAAAGGATTTAAAGAAACCTTTGGTACTACTGTATTTGGATATATTCATAGTAGTCGGATGAATTTAGCAAAAAGACTTCTACTCGGCACTGATAAGTCTGCTAAGGAAATTGCCTATGAAACTGGTTATAGTTCTCCCCAACATTTCTCCAAGGCATTCAAAAAAGAATTCGGAAATACTCCTGATAGTATTAGAAATACTCCTGATTATACAACCTAAAAAAAAGGAATAGTATCATTTTTGGTTCAAGATTTTAAACTAAAAATAGTATGATAACCAGAAGATTTTCCTTATTAATAATATTACTATTGTTAATAAGCTGTAAATCAAAAAACTCAAATGAAATTATGATGATAGAAAAAAAAGTGCAATTTAGTGTTCCTAAAGAAAAAGTTTGGGATTTACTCACAAATCCTGCTATGACCAAAGAGTATATGTTTGGATGCGAAGTAATATCCAATTGGAAAATAGGCAGTCCTATTCTTTGGAAAGGACAAACTGAAGATGGAAAAGAAATTATCTACGTAAAAGGAAGCATTATTGAATTTATAGATGGGCAAAAAGTTACTTTCACAATGTTTGACCCGAATATGAAACTCGATGATGTTCCAGAAAACTATTTGAATTTGACTTATGAACTAAAAGAAATGGATGACAAGACCATATTAAAATTAACTCAAGGGAATTTTGCTTCCGTTGCTGATGGAAAAAAAAGATATGAGGAATCATTAAAAGGATGGGAAATGACAATTCCAATGATGAAACAAATAGCTGAAAAATAAAGCCAGCACACAACAACGTATATAAAAAATAGCAGTTAAGAGCTAAACTTAAAGTTTGGTAATTTTCTGCTATCTTTGTTTTTAAACTGAAAAAAAGCACAAATAAATCTGCTACTTTTCATATACAAACACGTTGCAATTAACAGCGGATTTGAACTTTCCTGAAATAGGTGTCTCGTCCTAAAATAGGTTGA
>DFBO01000276.1:36310-47289 GCA_002366675.1 Flavobacteriaceae bacterium UBA3078 | reverse complement strand
GGATTACCAACACATCTTGTTTATAAGACTTTAAATAGTTTAGTATCTTCTTAAATTTAACCTAAGAAAATTACTAATTGCTTATATCTATTCTATCTTTGTTAAACTAACTTATTTTAAGATATGACCTTTTTTCAAACGTATCAATCAGAGATTATTGCAAGTTTATTTATAATAATATTCTTACTAATTTTAAGGCTAATTTTAAAAAAACTAATTTATAAATTAGGCAGAAAAACAGGTATAAACGATGCACGAATTCGTTTAATCAGTAGATATACAACGGTTAGCTTGGTTATGCTAGCACTTATTATTGAAACCTTTATTTTTGGAGCACAGCTAAAAGATTTAGCACTCGTGTTTTCATCTGTTTTTACAGTCTTAGGAATTGCCTTGTTTGCTATTTGGTCTATTTTAAGTAATATAACCTCAGGCGTTATTATGTTCTTTTCATTTCCTTATAAAGTAGGAGACAAAATTCAAATTCACGATAAAGACCTCCCTATTGAAGCTATAATTGAAGATATTAGAGCTTTTCAATTGCATTTACGCTTAAATAATGGTGATTTGGTTACTTATCCAAATAATTTAATGTTGCAAAAAGCTGTCACACTTGTAGAGAAAAATGCTATTGAAGAAGGTTCAGATGATTTATAGTTTTAAAATAAAAAAGTGGTGGTAACCCCTTAAAGTTAAAGAAACATTAAAACCAGCTACGATGCTGGTTTTCTTTTTATATTTATTCCTTTCAAAAAAACCAACTATGCATAGACTGTTACTTATAGTAATTATAGCCCTATTTTCAAGCTTAAATATTTTCTCTCAAGCTCCAAAAAAACCTAATGCCTCAGAAGTTTATGAATCTATAAAAAAGCTGAATTTTTTAGGCTCTGTCTTATATGTAGCAGCACATCCAGACGATGAAAATACGCGACTGATTTCATATATGTCCAATCAAGTAAAAGCAAGAACGGCTTACCTCTCTTTAACACGTGGTGATGGTGGACAAAATTTAATAGGTCCTGAAATAAGAGAATTACTTGGAGTAATAAGAACTCAAGAATTGTTAACTGCCAGACAAATTGATGTTGGAGAACAACGCTTTACACGTGCCAACGATTTTGGTTACTCCAAACACCCAGACGAGACACTTGAAATATGGAACAAAGAAGAAGTTTTAAGCGATGTGGTTTTAGCAATCAGACAATTTCAACCAGATATTATAATTAATCGGTTTGACCATAGAAGTCCTGGAAGCACACA
The DNA here is from genome assembly GCA_002366675.1 of Flavobacteriaceae bacterium UBA3078. Lineage (GTDB taxonomy): Bacteria > Bacteroidota > Bacteroidia > Flavobacteriales > Flavobacteriaceae > Xanthomarina. Next base: position 46,026 of record DFBO01000276.1, on the reverse strand, counting down.
TGGACATCATACCAGTTCTGCTATGTTAAGTGTTGAGGCTTTTAATATGACTAATAATATTACAGCTTATCCAAACCAACTCGAACAAACTAGCTTGTGGCAACCAAAACGTTTGTTTTTTAATACCTCTTGGTGGTTTTATGGTAGTCAAGAAAAGTTTGATAAAGCAGATAAAAGCAATTTGTTAGAATTTGATACTGGAGTTTATTATCCATCAAGTGGTTTAAGTAATACTGAAATTGCTGCTTTAAGTAGAAGTCAACATAAATCTCAAGGTTTTGGAAACACTGGTTCTAGAGGCACACAAATGGAATATATTGAATTGATTAAAGGAGATATTCCAAAGGATGAAACCAATCTTTTTGAAGGAATCGATACTACCTGGAATCGTGTAAAAGGTGGGCAAGCTATTGGAATCATTTTAAACGAGGTTGAGAAAAATTACGATTTCACAAATCCTTCAGCTAGCATCCCTCAGTTATTAGAAGCTTATCGATTAATTCAGAATTTGGAAGACACACATTGGAGAACATATAAAGCCGAAGAAATAAAAAATATTATTTATGCTTGTGCAGGTTTATATTTAGAAGCTGCTTCAGAAACAAGTCAAGCTACTCCTGGTGAAAGCGTAAAATTGAATATTGAAACTATTAACAGAAGCTCCTTTCCTATTCAACTTGAAACAATAGAATGCAACAATACATCTATTTCAAAACAGGTTTCATTAACAGAAAATAACGGATTTGATTTCAATGAAATGTTAGATATTCCAAAAAACCAGAAACCTACAACACCTTATTGGCTAATTGAAAAAGGGACTTTAGGTATGTATCAAGTTTCAGATAAAACACTAATAGGTAAACCCGAAACACCACGTGTATTTAATGTCTCATTTAATTTAATCTTCGATAAAACACCAATTACTTTTACTAAACCTATTGTTTATAAAACTAACGATCCTGTTAAAGGTGAAGTATATAAACCTTTCGAGATTATTCCAGAGGCCTCCGTAAAAATTACTGAAAACGTCATTATTTTCGAAAACAATCAAACCAAAGATATTCCAGTTATTGTTAAAGCAGGAAAAGACAATCTTAGTGGTTTTGTACACTTAAATCACCCAAAAAATTGGCAAGTATCTCCAGAAAAACAAAACATTTCAATTGCTCATAAAGGCGAAGAGCAAACGCTTGTTTTTACAATTACACCTCCAAACAATCAAAATGAAGGGAAATTGATTCCTAAAGTTAATATTGAAGGGAATACATACACTAAAAAACTTATTGAAATAGATTACGAACACATTCCTTTTCAAACTGTATTATTACCTAGCGAATCTAAAATTGTACGTTTAAACATTCAGAAAAAAGGAGAAAGCATTGGCTATATTGTTGGTGCTGGAGATGTGGTTCCTGAGAGTTTAGAGCAAATTGGCTATAAAGTTTCAACTCTCAAACCTGAAGATATTAATCCTGAAATCTTAAGTCGTTTTGATGCTGTAGTTGTTGGAATTAGAGCATATAACACCTTAGAAACTTTAAAATTCAAGCAAGAACAATTATTCGATTTTGTTTCTAAAGGAGGCAATATGATAGTACAATACAATACAAACCATCGCTTAAAAGTAGATAATTTGGCACCTTATAAATTGGAACTTTCAAGAGATCGAGTAACTGATGAAATGGCTGAAGTAAAGTTTTTAGAACCAAATCATCCAATTTTAAATAGCCCAAATAAAATTACACATGAAGATTTTAATGGCTGGACGCAAGAGAGAGGTTTGTATTTTCCAAATTCATGGGGAAAAGAATTCACTCCTATCCTATCTATGCACGACAAAGGAGAGTCTGCAAAAAAAGGAAGCTTGCTAGTCGCTAAATACGGTAAAGGTTATTATATCTATACTGGCTTAAGTTTCTTTAGAGAGTTTCCAGAAGGAGTCTCAGGTGCTTACAGATTATTTGCCAATATGCTTTCAATAGGAAAAGAAAATGCTTCAACCAATTAATATGTCTGGAAACAACCCACAAAAACAACCATGGCTTAAACTATATACTATTGTATTAGTTGCCAATTTTGTTTACATCGTTCTGTTTTATTTTATAATGAAATCTTTTTAAACTATGCAAACATTAGATTGGATTGATTGGGTTGTACTTTCTGTAACATTATTAACCATTGTTGGTTATGGAACATGGAAAACTAGAGGTAGTAAAAGTGCACAAGATTATATAAAAGGTGGTAACACAACTAAATGGTGGACTATAGGATTATCTGTTATGGCAACACAAGCAAGTGCCATAACCTTTTTATCGACTACAGGTCAAGCATTTTCGGACGGAATGGGATTTGTGCAATTCTATTTTGGGTTGCCAATTGCCATGGTTATTATTTGTTTGGTTTTTATTCCTCTCTATCATAGATTAAAAGTTTATACTGCTTATGAGTTTCTTGAAAATCGTTTCGATTTAAAAACCCGAAGCCTAACTGCCATTTTATTTTTAATACAACGTGGCTTAGCAGCAGGAATCACCATTTTTGCACCTGCAATAATTCTTTCAGTTGTATTAGGTTGGAATATTATTACACTTAATATTATTATTGGCGTTCTAGTAATTATATACACCGTTTCTGGTGGCACAAAAGCAGTAACAGTAACCCAAAAACAACAAATGTTTGTCATTTTCGCTGGTATGTTAGCTGCCCTTTTTATTATTTTAAATTTAATTCCTAAAGAGGTTTCTTTCACTGAAGCTCTAGACATAGCTGGTTCAACAGGACGAATGGAAGTATTAGATTTTTCATTCGATTTAGAAAACAGATATACCGTTTGGACAGGTTTAATTGGTGGAACTTTTTTAATGCTAGCCTATTTCGGAACTGACCAAAGCCAGGTTCAACGCTATTTGTCTGGTAAATCGATGAAGGAAATGCAAATGGGTTTAATTTTTAATGGCTTGTTAAAAGTACCTATGCAATTCTTTATTTTATTAGTAGGTGTTATGGTATTTGTGTTTTATCAATTTAATCCTGCTCCATTAAATTTTATTGATGCTTCTACCGAAAAAGTATTAGCATCTGAATATTCTCTACAATATCAAGAACTTCAACATAAACAAAATGCTCTTTTCAACAGAAAAAAGGAATTAAGCATTGAGCTTTCAAATAATGAGAATGACAAATTAAGACAAGATTTATTTCATTTAGATAGTATTGAAAAAACACACAGATTAGAATCTAAATATTTAATAAAGCGTGCTATTGATACAGCATATGCCAATAAGTATGATAAACTAGAAACAGAATTAAACGGGTTTACAATTAATAGTAAAAATTATATAGATAAAAAGACAGAATTAACTTCCTGGTATAATGAAGCTGCAAAAGACACACAAACAAATGACAGAGATTACATGTTCATTACATTCATACTAAAATATTTACCTAAAGGATTGATTGGATTACTACTAGCTGTTATTTTAAGTGCAGCAATGTCTTCTACTGCATCAGAAATTAATGCTTTAGCAACCATTACTTCTATTGATTTATATGGAAGGAATTTAAAAGAAGAAAAAGATGATCAGCATATGGTAAAAGCGACCAAAGTATTCACTTTAATTTGGGGAACTGTAGCTATTATAATTGCTTGTTTTGCAAATCTAGCTGAGAATCTGATTCAACTTGTCAATATTATAGGTTCTATTTTTTACGGAAATGTTTTAGGTATATTTCTTTTAGCATTCTTCTTTAAATTCGTTAAAGCTAATGCTGTTTTTTTTGCAGCAATAATAACACAAGTAATTGTTATTATTGGCTGGTGGTTTGATTGGATGCCTTATTTATGGTTGAATCTATTTGGATGTGCTTTAGTTATTCTTATAGCTTTCATACTTCAAAAAATGAATTTTAAATCTTCAAAAAAATATTTAAAAGTAAAGCACTCTTAACTAAATGAATGATTTATTTGTCTAAATGTAAAGTTTTCTTTACTTTTGATTTATCAATTATAAATCGAACAGTTATGAAAACAAATTATTTATTACCTCACAAGTATAAAACCATTGGATGGATACTTTTTATTCTAGGAATTATTTCTGGATTATTTACAGTTTATTCTGGTTACGATTACGAACCCATTAGGATTAAAGTATTTTCAATATTTAATGATGCCGTATTTGATAAGGAAGCTGATGGTTTTTTTAAAATTATAGAAACTGGCATTGCATCAGAATTAAGTTCAATTGCTATTATTATTGGAGGACTAGTTATTGGTTTTACTAAAGAAAAAGTAGAAGATGAATTTATTTACAAACTCAGAAAAGACTCATTAGTTTGGGCTATAATATTTAATTATGTCGTTTTATTTTTTGCTATTATTCTTATTTATGATTTAGCTTTCTTTCATGTTTTAGTATTCAACATGTTTACACCACTACTTTTTTTTATTATTCGTTTTAATTTCTTAAAACTTAAATCCAATAGCCATGACGAATAATTTAAAAGTAGAACGTGCCATTCTTAACATGACACAAGCAGATTTAGCGAAAAAAATTGGCGTTAGCAGACAATCAATAAATGCTATGGAGAAAAATAAATATGTTCCTTCAACGGTTTTGGCATTAAAAATTGCCAAGTTATTTAAAAAGCCTGTTGAAAGTATTTTCTTTTTAGAAGAAACCGATTAGAATAAAAAAAGCCTCCTAGTTTTACTAAGAGGCTTTTTGTAATAGAATTTAAAAAATCAATTATTTTTCACTCCACTCTTTAATAGAGTCGAAATTCATTTTAACATAGTCTTCATTTCCAGCTTCTTTGGCTCCAGTTAAAGATTTTTCAGCTAAAGATATAGCTCCTTTTGTATCTCCATTTTTAGCATAAATTAAAGACTGCTGTCTTAATTGCCAAAATGCAGGTTCATCAATCATACTCATAGCTGTATCAATCCATTCTTTTGCTTGTTTAATATCTTTTCCCTCTTGAGAATAGTATACTGCAGCAGCATAATAATCATTTGCTGTTGGCGTTCCATTTAAGGCTTCATTAATAGAGGCTAATACTTTATCATCTGTAGGCACTTCAAAAGGAATAGTTGCATAATTGTTTTCCCAAATAATTTCTAGAGTAGCACTTGAATTAGTAATTTGATTAATGGCTATAGTAAATGTCTCAACCATATCTGTCATACGAGTTACTTCTGCATTTACTCTTGCCGCCACTTGTTTATCTGACCAATCTTGAGGTAAACCCCAATTTTCAGTTTCATAATAAAAAACAATTTCCCAAACTTTTGGCTCAGGAGTTACATATAAAGCATAAGAACCTGCTTTTATTAATTGGCCCATTATAGTCACATTATCGCTAAAAGTTACTATTGTGTTTTTATTAGCTCCAGTTCTCCATAATTTCCCAAAAGGCACTAAATCTCCAAATATTCGACGTCCTTTAACTCCTGGACGAGAATATTCTATTGTAACATCTGTTAATCCAACTTTTTGTTCAACTTTGCTTAATGGACTAGGTTGTGGTGTAACTACTTGAGCATTCAAATTAATTGTAAATGCAACCACAGCAATTATTAGTAATATTTTTTTCATTATTTTTTTATTTAAGGGTTAGTGATAAATTAGTAATCAAAGATACATACTGATTAATTTTTAATCTGTTAATAAAAGATTAAAATAGAATCTCTATCTAATAGAAAACATTAATCTTTCCAATCAAATTTCTTATAGACACTTCTTTCAATTTCTGCGAAGTTTTCTAAATGATTTATATATTGTTCAGTAGTTAATATTTTCTTAACATCTGCATTCATATTATCCACAACTTCATCAAACTTATCTTGAATCTCTTGATCAGTATAATGTTTATCTTTATCGTTTAAACGACTCATTTCAAAAATTCTTGAGAAAACTATGGCATCATATTCTTCTCTAACCTCATCTGTTAAGCTCATCTCATTCACACGTTGATTTAACCAGACTCCCATATTCGATCGTTCTTCTAATGTATAAACAGTATCTACTTTAGCAGCTTGTCTTCTTTGTTCTTTAACAGATTTTATGTCTTGCGAAAAAACGGTACTCGTAGAAAATAAAATAGTGACTAAAAATAATAGGTGATATTTTTTCATAGTAAATAATAATAAGTTAGATTCAAATATACAATATTTATAAATTCTTGTTTAAGAAATTATAGCTGATTTAAATCAAAATGCTATATGTATTTTAGTATCGTTATGACATATTCTTCTAATTATAAATAAATGGATTATATTTAGATTTAATAAAAGCAATATTATGAATCTTAAAAAAATACTTTTCTGTATTAGTGTGATTTTGCCTTGTACTCTAATGTCTCAAGTCACTTTTACAAATTCAAACCCTACTCTAGATAATAGCTTACTAACAAGTGGTTGCGCTATAGGTGTATCTGATATGAATGGAGATGGTCTAGACGATATTATTCGGTTAAGCAATGCTAGAAACTTAGAAGTGGAATATCAAACTCTGGCTGGCACATTTACTAGGCTTGATTTTGGTAGTTTAACTGGCCCAAATAGTGAATGGGGAATGGCTATTGCTGATGTAGATGAAAATGGCTATAACGATATAATAGTTGGAGGTTCTTACAACTATTTAAAATTACTTACAGCAAATTCCGATGGCACAAACTATACTGAATCTATTTTAAGTGACCCTCAAATTTTCTTACAGAATGCTAATTTTGCAGATATAGACAATAATGGAACCATCGATTTTTTTGGTTGCAATGATGTTGGTGTATCTTCTGCTTATTCAAATAATGGTTCTGGTAATTTTACTTACGATAATAGTAATTTAATAAATGCTACATCAACAGTTCCATCAGACAATTCAGGGAATTATGGAAGCATCTGGACTGATTATGATAACGATGGAGATTTAGACTTATACATTTCTAAATGTCGTTTAGGTGTTGGTGACCCAAATGATGGTAGACGGATAAATCAATTATTCCAGAATGATGGAAATGGTAATTATACTGATGTTGGCGTGGCTTCTGGGTTAGTTCCTTATGCTCAATCCTGGTCTGCTAATTTTGAAGATATAGATAATGATGGAGATCTTGATTGTATTTTAATAAATCACGATGTTTCAAGCATTATTTATGAAAATAATGGAAATGGAACTTTTTCTGATATAACAGCTTCTTCTGGTATTGCTACGCAATTAAACGACTTAGGTTCAGGTGGCATACAAGTAATTATGGAAGATTTTGATAACGATACGTATATTGATTTATTTATTACATCACGATATACTAGTAATACACATATTATGTTTAAAAACAATGGTAATAAAACATTTACCGAAATGCCTACACCTTTTCCAACAAGCAGTCTTAGCATCCAAAGCGCAGCTGTTGGCGATTTAAATAATGATGGTTTTATTGATGTTATGTCTGGTTTTGCAACTGGCTATAATAATTATAGCAGCAACCCTGATATCTTATTTTTAAACGATGGAAATTCTAATAATTGGTCAGAAATTATTTTACAAGGTGTAGCAAGTAATAGAAATGGTATTGGAGCTCGAATAGAAATATATGGTAATTGGGGAAAACAAATAAGAGAAGTACGTTCAGGGGAAAGTTATGGAACAATGAATTCCTTAATGACTCATTTTGGTTTAGGCCCAGATACAGTTATAACAAAAATAGTTGTTATTTGGCCTTCAGGAACTGTTGATGAAGTTTTAAATCCAAACTCTAATGAAACTCATTTAATTATTGAAGGTTCTCACCCATTAAATACATTTACATTTATTACTGAAAATATTAGTATCTACCCAAATCCAACAAGTAGATACCTAACTATTGAAACAAGAAGCAACGCAGATACTACTTTTGAAATCTATAATCTTAATGGGCAATTGGTTAAACAATCTAAAATACTTTCAGACAATAATAAACACGTAGATTTAAGTAAATTTTCTAGTGGAATCTATTTTATTCATATTAATTCTAATAATGAAAAATATGTGCATAAAATTATTAAAGAATAATCAAAATAATTAATCTATTATATTTAAACTTTACTAAATTGCCAAAAGAATTTAAAGAATGTATAGTTATTAATTTTTAAATTATATCTTTAAAGTAGTTTCGGGATTATAACTGTTAAAATCACTATTTTTCAGCATATTTCTTCCCATTAAAATCACAATGTTTATATATTTACAATAAATAATTAAAAGTATGGAACTTATAGAAAGAGCTTTAGAATTTGAAAAAACAAGTTTAAAATCCTTATCTACAAGCGATAGAGTGAAAATTTCTAGAGAAGCAAAATCGCTTATTCTAAGTTTAAATGAAGTTTACAAAGAAGAAAAAGACGAAGAAATCATGGAATTAATGAAACGTCTTACTGCTTTAAAACGTAAAGTTGAAAAACGCCTAAAAGGTAGACCTACCTCATCTTAATAGTAACTATTAAAACAGATTGGTTTTATGCTCAATATAACTTCGAATGTTAGTTGGAAGTTTTTTTATGTAAACACTTATTAATAGATAGAAGTTGAGGAGTAGCCTCTTTTGTAGAAAAAATCTACGATTATGAAATGGCTAGCAACATGAAAAGTTGGCAATAGGTAGATAATTAAGGCGTAAATACTGCTCCATATTTTAGAATCTTTAAATCCAACTCTCCTCTCTAATGTGAAAATTCGATAAAGACTTACAATATATTCCTGAATTTCAAGAACTCACTTATCCTGCTCCAATTGTTTACCCTAAAGAAGCTCTACTATAAAACATAACATATTTTTAAGAATCTGATAATTACTTTTTTAGTAAATTTAAATTGTTATTTTATTATAACATTCTATGCGTTATTTTTTTATATTATTCATCTCATTATCTGTATATTCTCAAAACGATTCGAAGCAATTTTTGTTTATTGGAAATAGCTTAACTTATACCAATAATCTTCCTGAAATTCTTGAAAATATAGCTATAAATTTTGATAAAAATGTTGAAACGACTTCTTTGTGCTATCCAAATTATGGATTGGAAGACCATTGGAATGATGGCAAAATTCAAAAATTAATTAATAGGGGTAAATTTGATTATATTATTATCCAACAAGGGCCATCTTCCCAAAATGTAGGTAAAGAGATGCTAATAGATTATGGTACAAAAATTAAAACTATATGTGATAAAAAAGGAAGTCAGTTAGTCTTTTTTATGGTATGGCCATCAAAAAATTACTATTATACTTTTAATGGTGTAATAGCAAATTATAAATTAGCTGCAGAAATAAATGATGCATTATTATTTCCTGTTGGTGAAATATGGCAAGCTTATGATGAAATTAAAAACCTAGAGAGTTTATACAGTATTGATGGGTTTCACCCATCAAAAACAGGGAGTTTTTTATCTGCTCTAACCATGTTTAAAATTATTTATCCTAACAAAGATTTAAATACACTCACCTTTGAGAATTCTAAAAATTGGGTTACAAATAAAGACTCATTCAACGCTATAATTAAATTAATAAATACTAAAACCAAAGAATATGGAAACTAAAGACGTTGCTCAAAAGTGGGCACAAATGTACAAAGAAGATAAAAATCTTGATTGCATAAATGAACTTTAGGCTGAAAAGTAGTCTGTATAGAAATGCTAGGAATGTCAGGAGAATTAATAACTGGAAAACAAAATATTTGGAATATAAG
>DFBO01000276.1:31009-36131 GCA_002366675.1 Flavobacteriaceae bacterium UBA3078 | reverse complement strand
ATTTACTCAAAGCCTTTTTTATAAATTCAATTATATATTTAAATTATATACGTTCAATCTTTGCTCCAATAGCTCGAAGACGTTCGTCAATATTTTCATAACCTCTATCTATTTGTTCAATATTATGAATAGTTGATGTGCCTTTTGCTGATAATGCTGCAATTAATAAAGATACTCCAGCTCTAATATCTGGAGAAGTCATAACAGTAGATTTTAATTGAGACTGAAAATCATGACCAATTACAGTCGCTCTATGTGGATCGCAAAGAATAATTTTTGCTCCCATATCAATTAACTTATCGACAAAGAACAAACGGCTTTCAAACATTTTTTGATGCACCAAAACACTGCCTCTGGCTTGTGTAGCAACTACTAAAATAATACTTAGTAAATCTGGCGTAAAACCAGGCCAAGGTGCATCAGAAATAGTTAAAATAGAACCATCAATATAGTTTTGTATTTCGTAACCATTTTTATGAGCAGGAATATGTATATCGTCTCCTTGACGTTCAACAGTAATTCCTAATTTTCTAAACACATTTGGAATTTGACCTAAATCATCCCAACTAACGTTAGTAATAGTCAATTCGCTTTTAGTCATTGCAGCTAAACCTATCCAACTTCCTATTTCAATCATATCTGGAAGCATTTTATGTTCTGTACCTCCAAGACTATCTACACCTTCAATAATGAGCATATTAGAGCCAATACCACTAATCTTTGCTCCCATACGATTAAGCATCTTACAAAGCTGTTGTAAGTAAGGTTCGCAGGCTGCATTATATATGGTAGTTGTTCCTTCTGCTAAAACAGCAGCCATGACTATATTTGCTGTTCCAGTAACAGAAGCTTCATCTAAAAGCATGTAACACCCTTTTAGCTTTTTAGCTTCAACGCCATAAAAATAATCTTCTCTGTTATATCTAAATTTAGCACCAAGATTAATAAAGCCTTCAAAATGTGTATCTAATCTTCTTCTACCAATTTTATCTCCTCCAGGTTTTGGAATATATCCTTTTCCAAAACGAGCTAGTAATGGACCTACAATCATAATTGAGCCTCTTAGTCCTCTACCATCTTCTTTAAATTCTGGTGATTCTAGATATTTAAGATTTACGTTGTCTGCTTTAAATGTGTAAGACCCTTTTCCAATCTTGTTTACCTCTACTCCTAGTTTTTTTAATAATTCAATGAGTTTATTAACATCAACTATGTCTGGAATATTATTTATAGTAACAAGTTCTGGTGTAAGTAATACAGCACATAAAATTTGAAGTGCCTCGTTTTTTGCTCCTTGAGGTTGTATTTTTCCTTTTAACTGATGACCTCCTTCAATTTTAAATATTCCCATACGATCCTAATAACGTTTTCTCGGTCTATTTGAATTACTTCCTTTTTTATGATGACTTTTCTTAGTATTTGATGTGTATTTTTTCTTGCTTCTCATTAAGATAGAAGCATCAATTAAGTTTTCATCAAGATTTCTTATATCAATTTTACCATCAGATAATTCACGTAAGTGACCAAAAATAACATCATCTTCTACTGTATCTTTATTCCAATTTAGGAAACACTTTTTCATGTGATTTGCAATGGTATATACTAAAGCTTCTTTTAAATCGCCTTCTTCCCAATTACAAGCCACATCAATCATGGTTTTAATATTATTTCCGTAGAATCGATATTTTGGAAAATTTTGAGGATATTTTAAAGTTTCTGGTCTTGCATATAATTCCTCACGAGATGGTAATGGATATGGAGAGTCAACATCTATATCGAAATCTGCCATGATAAAAAACTGATCCCAAAGTTTATGCTGAAAATCTGGCACATCACGTAAATGTGGTTGCAAATTTCCCATAACAGAAATAATAGCTTTCACTACTTTATTTCGTTCTTCTTTTGTTTCTCGTGATTTAGCATAATTAATCATTTTCTGCATATGTCTTCCATACTCAGGAATTATTAAATGCTCACGTTCTGTGTTGTATTCTATATTATCTATCAAAATAAAATGGTGTAGAGTTATAATTTGTGCATGAAGTTAATTATGCAAGCGCAAAGTACAAAAAAAAACTAAAGACTAATAACACCTTCAACATTTTCTGACACTTCTATATACTTTTCTATAACATGTTCTGGGTTTTTCATTTTTACATGTATAGAAATGCTTGTGTATTTATCATTTTTAGACTTAGTAGTTTTAATTACAGCGCCTAAATGATTAAAAATAGCTTCAACTTCTTCAATTTTATTAGCATCAGACTTCACTATAAATTTATATAAATATTCTGAAGGCCATAAAGATGTGTCGTATAATTGCTCTTTTAACTTCTTATAAAACTCTTTCGTTTTTTTATCTGGACTCATATTATGTTATTCTTATTAAAGTGAAAAATTAAGATTATATTCTTTTAATTTTCGAATTGCAAAGATACTATTTCCTTTGCATTTTTTATTTCTGATTTAATTCACGAATTTTACAGCTAAAATCTTGCCAATTTGAATTCAAAAAAAATTGTTATTACTGGAGGCCCTGGAACAGGGAAAACATCTTTAATTAACGAATTGATTAAGAGAGACTATATTTGTCTTGAAGAAATATCTAGGCAAGTTATTTTAGATGCTAGAAAAGATGGTATAGAACAGCTTTTCTTAACAAATCCGCTTTTGTTTAGCGAGCGTTTATTAAAAAGCCGAATGAAGCAGTTTCATGAAGCTAAAAACTCAGAATCTTCTTTTGTGTTTATAGACAGAGGCGTACCAGACGTTTTGGCATATATGGATTATGCGAACGAAATTTATCCAAACTCCTTTATCGAAGCATGTGACACTTATAGATACGACCAAGTATATGTTTTAGCTCCTTGGCAAGACATTTTTACTAGCGATAATGAGCGTTATGAAAATTTTGATCAGGCTGTTAAAATTCATGAACAATTATTAAACACCTATAAAAAGCATAAGTACAATTTAATAGATATCCCTTTTGACACTATTGAAAATCGCGTTGATTACTTATTAGACACTTTAATAAAGCTGTAATGCAGCATCCTATAAATATATTAGAACGCTATTGGAATTTCACCTCATTCAGACCGTTTCAAGAAGAAATTATTGATGCTGTTTTAGAAGGAGAAGATGTTTTTGCCTTGCTACCAACTGGTGGAGGAAAATCCTTATGTTTCCAGATTCCTGCTATGGCTAAAGATGGCATTTGTATTGTAGTATCGCCTTTAATTGCCTTAATGAAAGACCAGGTTACCTCTTTAAAAAACAAAGGCATAAAGGCGTTAAATATCACTAGTGGTATTTCTTTAAATGAATTAGACACACTTTTAGACAACTGTATTTATGGCAATTACAAGTTTCTTTACCTCTCTCCAGAACGTCTTCAGCAAGAATTAGTGCAAGACAGAATCAAACAAATGAATGTTAATTTAATTGCTGTAGACGAAGCTCACTGTATCTCTCAATGGGGAAACGATTTTAGACCAGCTTATAAGAACATTCAATTATTAAGACAAATTCAACCTGGAGTTAATTGTATTGCTTTAACAGCTTCAGCTGTTCCAGAAGTGGTTAAAGATATTGTTGATGAGCTTGATTTTATTCAACCCAAAATTTTTAAACAATCTTTTGAGCGTTCTAATCTGGCTTATATGACTTTTGATGAAGAAGACAAGCATTTTAGGTTAGTTACTATTTTAAAAAAGAACCCACAAGCTTCAATTATTTATGTTAGAAGCAGAAGGCTAACCATAGAAATTGCAAATTTTTTAGAGAATAAAGGGTTTAGTACTACTACGTATCATGGTGGACTATCGAATAAAGTTAAAGAAGCCAATCAGCATCTATGGATAAATAATCAAAAACAAATCATGGTTGCTACAAATGCATTTGGTATGGGAATTGATAAACCAGATGTAAAAACAGTTATTCATTTAAATTTACCAGAGAGTATTGAAAGTTATTTCCAAGAGGCAGGAAGAGCAGGAAGAAACGGAGACAAGGCATTTGCTATTATACTAAAAAACAAAAGCGATGTCCTACTAGTTAAAAATCAGTTTTTAAATGTACTGCCAACAGTAGAAGATGTTAAACATATTTACAGAAAATTAAGCAATTATTTTCAGATTTCTTATGGCGAAGGTCAAGATATTCTATTCGATTTTAATTTCAATGACTTTTGTAAAACATATCAATTAAACAGCCTGTTAGCTTATAATACGCTTCAACTGCTTGACAGAACAAGTATTTTAAGTCTTTCGAAACAATTTAATAAACGTACTAGTTTGCAATTTATAGTTAGTAACAAAAAACTATTTTCTTATTTAGAAACACATCAAGACATAAACGTTATTGTAAAAACCATTTTAAGAACTTATGGTGGTATTTTTGAAAACGATATTAAAATAAATTCTATTCTTGTTTCAGGAAAGGCGTCCGCTTCAGAAGACAAGTTATTTGCCGTATTAAAGCAATTAGAAAGAGACGAAATTATTACTCTTAACCTCTCTAAAACAGATTCTGAAATTACTTTTTTACAACCAAGAGAAGATAATAAAGCCATCAATAGAATTTCGCATTATATAGAGCAGCAAAACGATTTAAAATATAAGCAAGTACATGCAGTAATTGCATATACAGAAAATAACAAATCATGTAAAAGCGTACAACTACTCTCTTATTTTGGAGAAAAAGACCTAACAGATTGTGGAATTTGCTCAGTATGTATTACTAAAAAAAGTAAGTCGAGCTCAAAAGATAATGCATATATTAAAGATGATATATTACATGCATTGTCTCAAAATGATTTAAGTTCAAGAGAATTAACAATACTTATTAATTGCTCTGAAACTGACATAAATAAAAACATAAAAATACTATTAGAACATCAGCTAATAAGTATTACTGATAAAAACACTTATAAATTAAATAAGTAATGAACGATTTAAGAATAGTCTTCATGGGAACACCAGAATTTGCTGTTACCATTTTAAAAACTTTAGTTGAAAACAACTATCATATTGCTGGAGTAATTACTGCTCCAGACAAACCTGCTGGAAGAGGTAGAAAACTCCATGAAAGTGCTGTAAAAACATATGCAAAATATCAAGGG
>DFBO01000276.1:25582-30952 GCA_002366675.1 Flavobacteriaceae bacterium UBA3078 | reverse complement strand
GGCACATTTAACTTACATGCATCACTTCTACCAGACTATCGTGGTGCTGCACCAATTAATTGGGCTATTATAAATGGAGAAAGTAAAACAGGTGTTTCTACCTTTTTTATAGATGAAAAAATTGATACTGGCGAAATTATCTTACAAGAAGCCATTGAAATTGACGAAAAAGAAGATGCTGGCTGTTTACATGATAAGCTCATGCATGCTGGAAGCCAATTAGTTTTAGACACTGTTAAACTAATTGAAACCAATAAGGTTAAAACTATTGCTCAACCACAAGAAGAAGAAACTAAAACAGCCTACAAGCTAAATAGAGATAATTGTAAAATTAATTGGGAAGGCTCCTTAACCAATATTTACAATAAGATTAGAGGTTTAAGCCCATATCCTGCAGCTTGGACTTATTTACAAAATGGAGAAGATACTTTAGAAATTAAGATCTATGCTTCAGAAATAGAAAATGAAGCTCATGATTTTTCAATTGGACATATTGTTTCATCTAAAAAAGAGCTAAAGGTTGCAGTTAAAGAAGGTTATATTAATATTAAAGAAATTAAGCTTCCTGGAAAACGAAAAATGGATATTAAATCGCTTTTAAATGGATATCATTTTTATGAATTAGCAAAAATGCTCTAAACCCTTATTCTTGTTGATATTACAAAAATCGACGAAATGCATCACCTTTATTAACAAATGTAATAAGTTATCAACAATAAAGTGAATTTCCCTTGCTATTCCTTGCGTGGTTTAAGAATCCGTATAATTTTGTAAATGATTTAACAAAAAATGTTTACTAACAATTTATTAATAATTAAAATTTAAATTATGAACAAATCAGATTTAATCGATGCTATGGCAGAACACGCAGGAATTACTAAAGCAGCTGCAAAAAAAGCTTTAGAGTGTGCGTTAATTGAAATTGAAGGATCTTTACAGAAAGGTAATAGAGTTTCTTTAGTTGGATTTGGATCTTGGTCAGTTACTAGAAGAGCTGCAAGAGAAGGAAGAAACCCTCAAACAGGAAAGACTATAAAAATTAAAGCTAAAAATGTAGTTAAGTTTAAAGCTGGATCAGACTTATCAAGTGCTGTAAACTAGTTATAAACTTTTTTTATATCCAAAAAGCCTTCTTCATAGAAGGCTTTTCTTATTTCTTACAATTTGTAATTATAAAAAAAAATGTTACATTTAATTACTAATCCTCAACCACATGATTACAATACAACCAAAAAAAGGTGATTTGTTAATCGCAGAACCTTCTATTATAGGCGATAATTCTTTTAATCGTTCTATTGTTTTATTAGCAGATCATACTGAAGAAGGCTCTATTGGTTTTATATTAAATAAACCTCTAGACTACACTATACACGACCTTCTTCCAGAAATTAAAGCTGATTTTAAAATTTATAATGGTGGTCCAGTTGAACAAGATAATTTATATTTTATTCATAAAGTCCCTGAGCTAATACCTAACAGTATTGAGATTTCTTTAGGCATATTTTGGGGTGGAGATTTTGACCGAGTAGCAGAACTTATTGTGAATAATGAATTAAGTGAGGATAACATACGCTTTTTTCTCGGTTATTCAGGTTGGGATACCAATCAGTTAAATGAAGAATTAAAAACAAAATCTTGGGTGGTTTCTGAAAATATTTATGAGAAATCTATCATTGAAAAAGATTATCAATTCTTTTGGAAAGAAAAAATGGTTGAATTAGGTGGAGAATATAGCATTTGGTCTAATGCTCCCGAAGATCCAAGTTTTAACTAGTAACTAATCTAATTTTTACATTTAATTTCTGCAGCAATCCTTTAGAAACTTCACTCTTAAAACGTTTTTTTCTATAATTAGTAATAGGCTGTATTCCAACTATTACATTTGTTATAAAAATTTCATCAGCTTTTTGAAGCTCAAAAGGTGAAATAGAAACTTCTTTAAACGTATATTCAGGAATAGATTGAATTATTTCTATAATTTGCTTTCTCATGATGCCCTTTAAGCAACCATCTTCAAGTGGTGGAGATTTTATAACATTATCTTTTACTAGAAATATGTTCCCATTTAAAGCTTCAACAACCTGCTTGCTGGTATTTAATAAAAGACAATTCTGTAGATTGTTTTCTTTAGCATAAATACTTCCTACAACATGCAATACTTTATTGTTTGTTTTAAGAGTGGATAATAAACTTGGAGCTACATAAAAATCTTTAAATAAATCTACGACATATTCTGTGTCATTTAAAAGGTAAAAATCAGATTCTAAAGGCTCTGAAGAAATAATAAAATCGACATTATTAGACTCAGGAAAATACAAACCTCCATCTTTCCTATTAACAAATAATTTAACCCTTACTGTTTTATTTATTAAGTCTTTATGGCTGACTACTTCAAGTATTTGTTTTTCTAAAAACTCCATAGTAAAGTTCATAGGGATTTCCATTCTCAGAATTCGCATAGATGCCATTAATCTAAAATAATGATCTTCCCAGAAAAGGATTTTTCCATGCGACACTTTGATGGTTTCAAAAAGAGCATCTCCATAATTAAACCCTCTATTTGTCGTTGAAATTATTAGATTAGAATCTGTAATTGTACCGTTAAAATTGATCATAAAAAATCCCGAAAAAATTCGGGACAAATATAAGTTAATAAAGTAAAATTATACTAAGCAGAACCTAATACCTGCTTTAAATCTGAAATCTGATTATCCCAAAGCATTTTTGATTCTTCTATTTCATCTTCTTCAGTAAAATCTGTAACAATTAAACTCACGTCTTTTGTAATTTCATCTACTTGAATTTTTATTTCAAAATAATACGATGCGTCCTCATCTACCAACCATTTAAATTTAATACGCTCTCCACTCTTCTTACTCACTAATTTGGCTTGTTCTTCAACACCATCCCAAATAAACTTAAAAAGCTCTCCACGAGAATTAACATTTTCGGCAAACCACTCAGATAAGCCAGAAGGTGTAGATATATATTGATAAAGTAATTGTGGTGAAGCATGGATTGGAAACTCCATTTCAAATTTAATTTTTTCGTCCATCGTAGAATTTATATTTATAGTGCTCAATATATACATTAATTAATAAGTTTTAAAACTATTTATGAAAATAATTAATGCAACTTATGTTTGCTCTCATTAAATTTGTTTTTATATTTGCAGCCGTTAAAAAGATGAGTTCTTAAAGTATTTAAAACTATTAAGCTTTCTTCTTTTTAATAAATAAAGAGACTATTATTGAAAACTCTATAAAATTTCAATATTATGGCGAGGTAGCTCAGTTGGTTAGAGCGTTGGATTCATAACCCAGAGGTCACGAGTTCAAATCTCGTTCTCGCTACAACAGTAAAAGTCTTGTACGTAAGTACAGGACTTTTTTATTAATAACAATCTACAATTTCTTGTATGCTTGTTTGTTAGCGTAAAAAAGGCCTTGCAATTCTGCAAGACCTCTTAAATTCAACCAAAAAAAACTATTCGCTATTAATCAATTCATGGTTGCTTTATTAAACACTAAAGATATTTCTTTTAGAATATTGTTTTATAACTCTTATTTGATAATGCAAATATAATTCGCTTATCTTGAAAAGATTATGACATGCCATGTCCATAAAAATTTACTATATTTAATTTCAATTTCAAGACATTTATTAAAAATAATATATTTTCAATTTTCACTTACAATCACCAATGAATTAATGATTTTATACTTATTTTTACTTAAATAAATTCATAAAAATGAAACAAATAAAACTTATCTTATTATTGTTATTAGTAACGTCTTTTGCCTACTCTCAAGAACAGGGAAATACAGAAATTGAGTCTGAAGCTGATAAATTAGCTAAACAACTTCAAAACCCGATTGCTAATTTGATTAGCGTTCCTTTTCAAGCAAATACAGATTTCGGAATTGGCTCTGCAGATGGTACTCGTTTCACTATGAATATTCAGCCTGTTATTCCAGTTAGCATTAGTAGCGAATGGAATTTAATTACTCGAGTTATTTTACCAATTATTTCTCAAACAGATGTATATGGAGAAAGTGGGAATCAAACCGGACTAGGCGATGCTGTTATAAGTGGGTTTTTCTCTCCTAAAGCTCCAACTTCCGGAGGTTTAATTTGGGGAGTTGGCCCTGTGTTATTGGTGCCTACAGGTACAGATAATTTGCTTGGAACAGGTAAATTTGGCGTTGGCCCAACAGCTGTAGCCTTAAAACAAGTCGGAACATTTACTGTTGGTGCTTTGGTAAATCATGTGTGGTCAGTTGCTGGTGCTTCAGATAGGGTTGATGTAAATAACACGTTCTTACAACCTTTTATTTCTAAAAATTTTAAAGGTGGTTACAGCCTCTCTCTAAATACAGAATTAACTCAAAGTTGGGATTATGATTCAACCAATGGTACCATTAACATGTTTGGCGCTAAAGTTTTGAAAATTGGAAAACAACCTGCACAGATTGCTGTTGGACCTAGAATTCCTTATGGTAATGGTAACACTGCAGAATGGGGTTTTAGAGCGCAATTTATTTTAATGTTTCCTAAAGGATAATAATATTAAATTTATACAATAAAGCATTGAATGTAAATTCAATGCTTTTTCTGTTTTAGAATATTATCTATTTTATTATTACCAATTTTTCAGTTTCATTAGGTTCTCAATATGCGCAAAATGATGAATCCAATGCCAAGTATAAATACCAATATTCTTTTTTAAAAGGACTTCTTCATTATGTTCTGGGTGAATAAAGCTTTTATTTAATTCAACATCATCTAAACCATTTAACAAACAAACCTATTTTACATGAACTGCTTTTAAAAGATTTACTGATAAATTTAGAGAAGCTATGTTGGCGTCACCCAATTCTGCCCAAAGCGCTTCGTGATAATATTTTCTAGACAATTAAATAAACCCATTGGATATTTTAACTTGTCTAATTCTTGACTTGTTATCTTTATAAATAATATTAATCGTTATTTTTATTAAATACTTCAATAAACTTTTTAGCTCGCTTGTTTCCTGTATTTAATTCTAAAGCCTTTTTGTAATTATTATAAGCATTCAAACTATCTCCACTTCGTAAATATGCATCTGCCAAACTATCATAAACATTTTCGCTTTCAGGATACAAGGCTACATTTATTTTAAAAACATTAATAGCGTTTTGGTTTTCTTTTTTCCTCAGCAATTCATAACCAAGATTATTAAACTCATCTTCATCAATAAAAACACTTGTTGAATCTTGCTGTTTTATATCCAAATAACCTTCAAGAGCTTTATTATATTCTTTATCTCTTAATAACATACTTGGAGTTTTAAACGAATCTTCAACTTTTAGATAGTCGTAAGTAGTTTGT
>DFBO01000276.1:2939-25558 GCA_002366675.1 Flavobacteriaceae bacterium UBA3078 | reverse complement strand
CCATTTTAAGAACAAGTTATTATTATCGTAATAAACATTTATAACTTCATCTTGACTAAATAAGTAACGACCAGAAGTTTGACTGATATGTTCTTGAGAATACTCTATGTTTTTTGAGCAGCCTACACCAACTGCCATTAGAATTAAAGAAAAGAATAAAGCTCTTGGTTTCATTTTGATTTTGATTAATTGGTTAAAGAAAAATAACGAGCAAAAAAAAGTCTCATTATAAATGAGACGATTCTTTTTGATATTTGTTACTATTTTTCTAAAACACTCTCGAAACATTTTTCCAAAGCAAAAGACTCGGATTGAAAAATTTATTTCACATCCATTAATTCTACATCAAATATTAAAGTTGCATCTGGAGGAATAACTCCACCTGCTCCTTGACTTCCATAAGCTAAATCGCTTGGTATAACTAGCCTCGCTTTATCTCCAACATTTAAAAGTTGAATTCCTTCATCCCAACCAGCAATAACTTGGCCTACTCCTACTGGAAATTCTAATGGTTGTTTACGTTTGTATGAAGAGTCAAAAACCGTTCCATCTGGCAATTGACCTTTATAATGTACAGAAACAGTTTGTCCTTTTTCTGCTTTTACACCATTCCCTTTTTGTAGAATTTGATAACGCAAACCACTTGATGTTTCTTCAAAGCCAACGGCTAATTTATCTAATTCGGCTCTTTTAGCTTCACGTTCTTTAGCTAATAACTTTTCACGAGAACCTTCAAAAGTTCTAAAAGCTTCAATGGCATTAAACCCTTCTGCTTCTGCTCCTTTTCTAATAATTTCTAAAGTAGTTAATTCATCTCCTTGAGCAATGCTATCTACAATATCTTGTCCTTCAATAACATTCCCAAACACTGTATGCATATTATCTAGCCATGGTGTTTCGATATGAGTGATGAAAAACTGTGAACCATTTGTTCCAGGTCCAGCATTTGCCATAGATAAAACTCCAGGTCCAGAGTGTTTTAATTCAGGATGAAATTCGTCGGCAAATTTATATCCAGGATTTCCAGTTCCAGTTCCTTGTGGACAACCACCTTGAATCATAAAATCTGGAATCACTCTGTGAAATTTTAATCCGTTATAATATGGAGTTCCTTGAGGCTTGGCTGAATTTTCCATGTTACCTTCTGATAAGGCAACAAAATTACCAACTGTTCCTGGTACTTTTTTGTATTCTAAAGCAACTAATATTTCGCCTTTACTTGTGTTGAATTTTGCGTATAAACCGTCTTGCATGTTCTTTGTCTTTTAATAAAGTGCAAAGATACGGAATGATTTAAGATTAACGAATAACCATTTTAGATTTTTGAATATTTTAAAATAAACTATTAATTAGCGACTTCACTAATAAATTTAATGCGAAACAAGCGTAACTCTTCATCATCATAATCGCCATCAAACTCATCTATAGCATCGTCTATTTTATCGGTTGTTGCTTCAATAAAATAGTCGTAAATTTCTTCTTGTTGATCTTCATCTAGAATGTTATTAATCCAGTAATTAATATTCAATTTAGTTCCAGAAAAAACAATAGCTTCCATTTCTTTAATAAAGTCTTTCATTTCCATGCCTTTGGCAGAAGCAATATCATCTAATGGTAATTTTCTATCAACATTTTGAATAATATATAGTTTTAAAGCTGAATTTGTTCCTGTAGATTTTACAACCATATCTTCTGGTCGAATAATATCGTTTTCCTCTACATAATCAGCTATTAATTGAATAAAATCCTTACCATACTTTTTTGCCTTTCCATCTCCAACACCATGAACATTAGCTAACTCTTCTAAAGTTATTGGGTATTTAAGAGCCATATCTTCTAATGAAGGGTCTTGAAAAATAACAAATGGTGGCACTCCAAGTTTTTTCGCATTCCTTTTACGTAAATCTTTAAGTATGCTCATTAAATTCTCATCTGCTGATGCTCCTCCTCCTTTAGCTGAAGTAATAATAGCATCATCGTTATTAGATGCAAAAACATGGTCTTCGGTCATCATAAAAGATTCTGGTTTTTTTATAAAGTTCTTTCCAGCATCTGTTATTTTAATCACGCCATAAGTTTCTATGTCTTTGTTTAAATAGCCAGAAACAAGAACTTGCCTTACTAAAGCCATCCAATAGTTTTTCTCTTCACCTTTTCCTTTTCCGAAAAAATCTAATTCATCAGTTCTATGCGATTTAATTAAAGCATTTGCATTTCCAGTAATAACATTTACCAAATCTTTAGTTTTGTATTTTTGGTTTGTACTTTCTACTGTTTCTAAAAGCAATTTAACATTGTCTTGAGCTTCATGCTTCTTTTTAGGAAATCTAACATTATCATCTAAATCACCTCCTTCACCAGTCTCGTTATCAAATTCTTCACCAAAATAATGAAGAATAAATTTCCTTCTGGATATAGAAGTTTCAGCATAAGCTACAACTTCTTGCAGCAAAGCTTGGCCAATTTCTTGCTCAGCCACAGGTTTACCTGACATAAACTTCTCTAATTTTTCTATGTCTTTATATGCATAAAAAGCCAAACAATGCCCTTCACCTCCATCTCGACCAGCACGACCAGTCTCCTGATAATAACTCTCAATACTTTTTGGTATATCATGATGAATTACAAACCGTACATCTGGTTTATCAATTCCCATCCCGAAAGCTATAGTTGCAACTACCACATCTATATCTTCCATTAAAAACATATCTTGGTGTTTTGCCCTAGTTTTTGCATCTAAACCTGCATGATATGGTACAGCCTTAATACCATTTACCTGTAACGTCTGTGCTAACTCTTCAACACGCTTTCTACTTAAACAATAAACTATACCTGACTTCCCACTATTCTGTTTTACAAAACGAATAATATCTGCATCTACTTGTTTCGTTTTTGGTCGAATTTCATAATACAAATTGGGTCTATTAAAAGAAGCCATAAACGTTTTCGCTTCAGGTATAGCTAGATTTTTTAGAATATCTTCTTGAACTTTTGGAGTTGCAGTAGCTGTTAAACCTATAATTGGAATATTATCGCCAATACGTTGAATAATATGTCTTAAATTTCTGTACTCTGGCCTAAAATCGTGTCCCCATTCACTTATACAGTGAGCCTCATCGACTGCCATAAATGAAATTTTTACTGAACGTAAAAACTCAACATTCTCTTCTTTAGTAAGAGATTCTGGCGCTACATAAAGTAGTTTGGTTACACCATCTACTATATCTTGTTTAACGCTTTTAATTTCAGTTTTATTTAAAGATGAATTTAAAACATGTGCAACGCCATCTTTATTAGAAATGCCCCGAATAGCATCGACTTGATTTTTCATTAAAGCAATTAATGGAGAAACTATTATTGCTGTTCCTTCTTGCATTAATGCTGGAAGTTGGTAACATAAAGACTTGCCTCCTCCAGTTGGCATAATAACAAAAGTATGGCTACCCGATAAAATACTTTTTATTACTTGTTCTTGCAATCCCTTAAACTTACTAAAGCCAAAATGTTTTTTTAAAGCAATATGCAAGTCTTTTTCAACTATCTTCATGTATTTTTTTAAATTTTAATTTACACTTTTTATAAAATACATTAAATTAAAATTGCTATTAATTATCCTAATGTATTTAGAGAACACTCAAAAAAAAATTCGTTAGATTTGTAGCATATTTATCGGATACAAAATCTTTAATTTTTGAATAACATTAAAGATAATAAATTCTTTAAAAGCATCAACCTAAAAAAATAATAAATTTTGAATAACCAGAATTCTATTATACATACTGCCAAGCAAACTATTGAAACGGAGAGCAAAGCTATTTTGAATTTATCGAATTTAATAAATGAAGAATTTGCAGCGACAGTAGAACTTATTTACAACTCTAAAGGTAGAGTTATCATTACAGGGATTGGTAAAAGTGCTATAATTGCTACAAAAATAGTAGCTACATTAAATTCTACTGGAACGCCTTCTGTTTTTATGCATGCAGCAGATGCGATTCATGGAGATTTAGGTCTAATTCTAGAAGACGATGTGGTAATTTGCATTTCTAAGAGTGGAAACACACCTGAAATTAAAGTATTAGTCCCATTAATAAAGAATGCTAAAAATAAAATGATTGCCATTACAGGTAATCCAGACTCTTTTCTTGGACAACAAGCAGATTTTGTTTTAAATGCTTATGTTGAAAAGGAAGCCTGTCCAAATAATCTAGCTCCAACTACAAGTACAACTGCACAACTGGTTCTTGGAGATGCTTTAGCAGTTTGCTTATTAGAGTTAAGAGGATTTTCGAGTAAAGATTTTGCGAAGTATCATCCTGGAGGAGCTTTAGGAAAAAAATTATACTTACGAGTAAGTGACATGTCTGAAGTTAACCAAAAACCTCGCGTGACTTTAAACACAGGTATTAAACAGATAATTATTGAGATTACTGAAAAGATGCTTGGAGTTACTGCTGTAGTTGAAGATGGTAAAATTTTAGGTATTATTACTGATGGAGATTTAAGACGTATGTTAAGCAAATCGGATGATTTTACATCTTTAACTGCAAAAGATATTATGAGTCAAAATCCTAAAACAATTGACTCTAACGCCATGGCTGTTGATGCTATGGAGTATATGGAAAAATATGGTATCTCTCAGTTGCTTGTTGAAAACAAAGGTCAATATGCAGGAGTGGTTCATGTACATGACTTAATTAAAGAAGGCATTATATAATGACGAAAAAAAATGTGAACGAGATGTCTTTTCTCGACCATTTAGAGGATTTACGTTGGCATTTAATTCGAGCAACTATTGCCATTTTAATTGCTGGCGCAGGAGCTTTTATTATGTCCGATTTCATTTTTGACACCATAATATTTGGCCCAAAAAGAATGGATTTCCCTACCTATAAATGGTTATGTAACATGTCTCAGTTTATAGGAATCGAAACTTCCTTTTGTTTAGATGAATTCCCTTTTAGAATACAAAACAGGACCATGGCAGGACAGTTTTCTGCACATATCTGGACTTCTATTTACGCTGGTTTTGTTATTGCATTTCCTTATGTTATTTACCAATTCTGGAGTTTTTTAAGTCCTGGTTTACATAAAAGCGAACGAAAACATTCAAGAGGGTTTATTATTATCTCATCTTTTTTATTCTTTCTTGGAGTGCTTTTTGGTTACTATATTGTAACACCTCTGTCTATTAATTTTTTAGGGACATATAATGTGAGTAGCGAAATTTCGAATGAAATAGATATTAGCTCATATATCTCATTAGTTAGATCTTCGGCTTTAGCTTCAGGTATTATTTTCGAATTACCAATAATCATCTATTTCCTAACAAAAATTGGTCTCGTAACTCCTCAGCTGTTAAAAAAATACAGAAAATTTGCTCTAGTTATTGTGTTGGTTCTTTCTGCAATTATTACACCTCCAGATATTGCAAGTCAAGTAATAGTAGCCATCCCAATTTTATTACTATATCAAATAAGTATTTACATTTCTAAAGTAGTAGTAAGAAATCAAAAAAGAAAAGAAAAAAAACATGTCTGATATAGTAAACGAATTTAATAGTTATCGTTCTAAAATGAACGATAAAATTTTAGCTGATAATAATAAAGTCATTAAGCGCATATTTAATTTAGATACTAATGCCTTCCAAAAAGGTGCTCTAGATGTAAAAACCAAAGAATTGCTGGGCTTAGTGGCTTCAACGGTTCTTCGTTGCGATGATTGCATTAAATATCATCTGGAATCCAGTCATAAAGTGGGTTTAAAAAAAGAAGAAGTTGTAGAAGCTTTAAGTATTGCAACTTTGGTTGGTGGTACAATAGTTATTCCTCATTTACGTCGTGCTTACGAATTTTGGGATGCTTTAGAAGCAGAGCGTTAAACTTTTAATAAATGAAAGTATAAAATATAGAGTGTCTTTCTATTTTACTATTTTAGCATCAATTACATAGTTTATGAAGTTAAAAGCCGATAATTTAATGAAGTCCTATAATGGACGAAAAGTAGTTAAGAATGTTTCTCTTGAAGTAAATCAAGGTGAAATTGTTGGCCTTTTAGGTCCTAATGGAGCTGGAAAAACAACGTCGTTCTATATGATTGTTGGCTTAATTAAACCAAATGGTGGAAACATATATTTAGACAAAACTGATATTACAAAATACCCAATGTACAAACGTGCACAAAATGGTATTGGATATTTAGCACAAGAAGCTTCGGTTTTTAGAAAATTAAGTATTGAAGATAATATTTTGAGTGTGTTACAGCTTACTAAATTGAGCAAAAAAGAACAGCACCTTAAAATGGAATCTTTAATTGAAGAATTTGGTTTAGGCCATATACGCAAAAGTAGAGGCGATTTATTATCAGGTGGAGAACGCAGACGTACTGAAATTGCTAGAGCTCTTGCAACAGATCCAAGTTTTATTTTATTAGATGAACCATTTGCTGGTGTTGACCCTGTAGCAGTTGAAGATATCCAAAGAATTGTTGCTCAATTAACAAAAAAGAATATTGGTATTCTAATTACAGACCATAACGTTCAAGAAACTTTAGCTATAACCGACAGAACATATTTAATGTTTGAAGGGAGTATATTAAAAGCTGGAGAACCTGAAGAGTTAGCTAACGATGAGATGGTTCGTAAAGTGTATCTTGGTCAAAACTTCGAATTACGTAGAAAGAAAATTAGAGACTAAGTATTTAATGCTTATTCAAAAAATGAGATTCTAAATTTCATCCTCGAATCATCGCAATAATCTTCATAATTAGCTTAAAAACTAATAGTGATAAAAATCCTACTATTAAGCCAACAATAAAATCTCTTAAAATACCTGGCCAAGATTCCAAAACATGATGTAGAAATTCTATATTATGTACAAAAATCCCTCCTGCAACTAATATTAATGCAATAGTTCCAATTACAGATAGAGCCTTAATAACCTTAGGTAAAGCCTGAACTAAGAGGTTTCCTATAAAATTCAGAAATCCTTTACCATTTCCTAATTTTACTAAGCGTGAACCAAAATCATCCATTCTAACAATAAGAGCCACAATACCATACACTCCAACAGTCGCAATTATTGCCACAATTGAAACTACTAATATTTGAAACAAAATAGTTTGTCCAATAACAGTCCCTAAAGCTATAATAACAATCTCAACCGATAAGATGAAATCTGTTATTATAGCCGATTTTATTTTCTTTTTCTCAAGTTCTAAAATTTCAGATTCAGATAATTCTTCAGATTTTAAAGCTTGATCCGATTCATCTTTATGCGGTACAAAAAATTCATAAATCTTTTCTGCTCCTTCAAAAGCCAGATATACACCTCCCAAAATTAAAATTACTGTAACTGCCCAAGGTAGAAATGCACTCAGCAAAAAAGCGATGGGTAAAATAATTAGTTTGTTTAAAAAAGATCCTTTGGTAATAGCCCAAAGAACTGGCAACTCTCTTGAAGAAACAAAACCTGAAGCCTTTTCAGCATTAACTGCTAAATCATCGCCTAAAATTCCGGCTGTTTTTTTAGTAGTTATTTTACTCATGGCTGCAACATCGTCCATAAGTGCTGCAATATCATCTAGCAATGCAAAAAATCCTGATGCCATGTAATTGAATTGTTTTAATTAATTTCTAAGAAATGGATGATTGACTAAATAATGATAACAAGAGATAAACTAAAATAATTAAAGGAATAGCTGCAAACTGTAACACTATTAAAAGCACCAAACAAAGGATAATAAAAATATAACGCATGGCATTATTTTCAAAACTCCAGTCTTTAAATTTTAATGCAAACAACTTAATTGAAGACACTAATAACCAGGAACTTACTAGAGTTAAAATAATTAAAAACCAAGAATTTAAAATGATAGAATTTATTAAATCGTTATTTTGAAATTCCATAATTAATGGCAACGAAATAATCAATAATGTATTGGCAGGTGTTGGTAATCCTTTAAAATAAGATTGTTGATCTTGGTCGATATTAAATTTAGCTAATCTATAAGCAGAAGCCATTGTAATAAAAAAGCCAAGTAATGCAATTGGTGCAAATTGAAACCCATTCCAGTGCATAACACTATTCCATTCATTCGAAAAAGATATCAAATCTGGTGAATCGCTTGACATAGCTAACAGTTTGAACATAAAAATTCCTGGCACTAAACCACTTGTAATCATATCTGCTAAAGAATCCAGTTGAATTCCAAGCTCGCTTTGTACTTGAAGTTTTCTTGCTAATAACCCGTCGAAAAAATCAAAAAATATTCCTAAAACAACAAAGCCTGCTGCTGCTATAAAATTATTGTTAACAGCCAATAATACTGCTATACAACCAGAAAACAAATTTAAAAGAGTTACGACGTTAGGAATGTGCTTTTTCATTTAAATAATCTTATTAGTGTAAAAATAACAAACTATTTTCGTCTAAAACAACAATTATACAATAACTCCCATATTTTCAAGTTTAATATGTTGAAAATTTATGGCATATTTGCAGAAATAAATTGCTTTTGAAAACGAAATTAACAATCTTACTTTTTATTGTTTCGGCATCTATTTTTGGACAAGCTGTTAGAAAGTACTCTAATGAGTTTATGAATATAGGTGTGGATGCTGCTGCTCTAGGTATGAGTAATGCAGTTACTGCTTATTCGGCTGATGTGAACTCTGGGTATTGGAATCCTGCTGGATTGGTACATCTTGAAGACAAGCAATTAGCATTAATGCATTCCAGTTATTTTGAAAGTATTGCAAACTACGATTATATTGGCTTTGCCATGCCAATTGACGACAGAAGTGCTATTGGTATTTCTTTAATTAGATTTGCTGTAGATGACATTTTAAATACCACACAACTTATAGATGATGAAGGAAACATAAACTACGATAGAATTAGTTTATTTTCAACAGCAGATTATGGGGTTACCTTTTCTTATGCAAGAAAGCTACCACTAGACGGATTAAATTATGGTATAAATGCCAAAGTGATTCGCAGAGTTATTGGTGATTTTGCTTCTTCTTGGGGATTTGGATTAGATGCCGCTATTCAGTTTCAAACTCGAGACGAATGGAAATTTGGAATCATGGCTAGAGATATTACAACCACATTTAACACTTGGAGTATTAACGAAGAAGCTTATGCTACTATTCAAGATGCTGTTGAAGGGCAAAACCAAGAACTTCCGGAAACTACAGAAATAACGATTCCTAAAGTACAATTTGGAGTTGCTAAAAAATTCATTATTAGACACGATTATTCTTTATTAGCAGAAGTAGATTTAAATATTAGATTTGAAGAAAACAACGATGTTATTTCAACATCCTTTGCAAGTATTAGTCCTGCTTTAGGGTTTGAATTTGGCTATGTAGATATGATTTATCTTAGAACTGGTGTTGGGAATTTTCAAAACGAATTACAATTAGACGATAAAGAACGTGTTAGCTTTCAACCTAGCATTGGTGTTGGATTTAAATATAAAGGCATACAAGTAGATTATGCTTTCACAGATATTGGGGACCAAAGTGTCGCCTTATACTCCAATGTGTTTTCTTTAAAAATTGATTTTAGCGTATTTAGATAAGCCAACTACATGAGAACGTTTTTCTTCATATTTATTACTTTTTGCTTTTTTGTATCAAACTCTTTCGCTCAATCTATAAACCTCTCAGAAGAATCTGAAATTAGCGTTTTAACCATTGGTCCCGGAAACTCTTTAAACGATGCTTTTGGGCATAGCGCTTTTAGAGTAAGAGACAAGAGAAAACAGATTGACTTGGTTTATAATTATGGTATTTACGATTTTAATACTCCTAATTTTTACACCAAATTTGCTCAAGGGAAATTAAATTATTTAATAGGAAGAAACTATTATGAAGATTTTCATAACGGTTATGTCTATCAGAATAGAACCATAGAAGAACAAATTCTAAATCTAACTGATAATGAAAAACAGCAGGTTTTTGATTATTTAGAAAACAATTATAAGCCAGAAAACAGGGCATATTTATACGATTTTTTCTATGATAACTGTGCCACCAGAATTAAGGGTGTTTTAATTAAAAATTGTAATTCAGGTATTACTTTTAATGAGCCTGAAAATTTTCAAGCTGAAACTTTTAGAACACTTATACAAAATCAACTTGAAGCAAATACTTGGGGTTCTGTAGGTATTGACATAGCCTTAGGTTCTGTAATTGATAGACCTGCAACTCAAGAAGAACACATGTTTTTGCCAGAATTTATACATGCCTTTTTTAAGGAAGCTACTTTAAGTAATGGCAAAAAATTAGTGAAAAAAAATCAATTGATTTTCGAAAAAAGAGACTTAAAAGTAAAAAGCAATATTCTAATTAGTCCTCTTTTTGTTTTTAGCATTTTTGGATTACTTATAATAGCTATCACTTTTTTGGATTACAAAAACAACAAACGAAATCGGATATTAGATATCGTTATATTTGCTTTTACAGGAGTTATAGGTGTTTTTATATTGCTACTATGGTTTGCCACAGACCATAGTGCTACAGCGCAAAATTATAATCTATTATGGGCATTTGCTTTAAACATTTTCATGTTGAAACAGGTCTATAAATCAACTGTTAAAACGTGGTTTGTAAAATATTTGAAGTTTTTAGTTATTATGCTTTCTTTACTAACGTTCCATTGGTTAGTTGGAATTCAAGTATTTGCTATAGCGTTACTACCATTATTTATAGCTTTAGCAATTAGATATGTATTCTTGATTTGGTATTATAAAAATAGAATTGTTTAATAAAAAAAACTCCACACTTCTTTCATTAATTATTGCCCTCTAAAAAACAACATCGTACTTAAAGTTTTTACGATGACATTTGCATCTAAAAAGAAACTTCTATGTTTAATATAATATAAGTCATACTGAAGCTTTAATAAGCTGTCCTCAACTGTCGAGCCATAACGCACTTTTACTTGAGCCCAACCAGTTAATCCAGGCTTGATAATATGTCTCGTTTCATAAAATGGAATAACTTGAGATAATTCTTTTACAAAATATGGCCTTTCTGGTCTAGGACCAATTAAACTCATATCGCCTTTTAAAATATTTAAAAACTGTGGCACCTCATCTAATCTCGAACGTCTTAAAAACTTACCAAAAAGCGTAACTCTATCATCATCTTTTGCAGCCCATACTGCACCTTGCTTTTCTGCATTCACAATCATCGTCCTAAATTTAATAATCGAAAAAATTTTACCGTTTTTACCTACTCTATCTTGAAAATAAAATAAAGGACCTTTATTGGCAAATAAATTACCTATAAAAATTATTGGCAAAATACAAAGCCCCACTAAAACACCTGTAAATGAAAAAAGAATATCAAATAAGCGATGATAAAATTGATAAAATTTATTTTGATTGCTTCGACTAAATGGGAAATATTTATAGAAATCTTTACCAACAAACTGTACTGGCACGCGATAAGTCATGTCTTCAAAAACTTGAGTGTATTCCTTGATAGGAAAACCTCTTTCTAGAAGCATGATTAAATCGTTATATATATTAGTTGTTATTGTTTCGGCATTATAACTAGCTACAACTATTTCAGAAATTTTTTCTTTTTTAATTACCTGATGTATTTCACTAGGTTCATATTCTTTAATTCCTTTATATTTCAAACTATTTTCAAGTGGTTCTTCACAATTAATAAATCCAACAATTTTATAATTAGGGTCAGAATTATTAAAAGCATCTACAATAATTTCAATGTTTGAAGTTTCACCAACTATTAATACTTTTTTATAAAACCTTGGAGATGCAATAAAGTTTATATATACCAATCTCCAAATAAAAAGAGCAGAAATAATTGCTAAATAAAAGTATAATATTTGAAGACGGTTAGCCGGTAAAAAAGGAGTAAAAAAAGGGGTCAGCAAATAAAACAAAACAGTTACAGATGCTGTTAATATAATATTACTAGTGACTTTATCTAATCTACTTGCCTTCTGCAAATCATAAAGTTCAAATACTGTCCCAAAAGCACTAATATAAAGCAATAGTACCATTACCCATGTCCAGTTTTCTTTAGTTACCGAAAAGTAATCGAATGCAAATAAAGAACTGACTAAATATAACATGCCAAGTATTGACAAAATATCTACTACTCTTAATAGAATCTTACGTTCAGAAATATTAAAATGAATATCATGTTTAGGCATCTAGGTTCTATATATAGGTAAAGATAATAAGTTCACTAAATTATACAAGTTTATTTTAAAGCCAGTTAATTTGGAACTATGCAAATTA
This sequence comes from Flavobacteriaceae bacterium UBA3078, assembly GCA_002366675.1. Lineage (GTDB taxonomy): Bacteria > Bacteroidota > Bacteroidia > Flavobacteriales > Flavobacteriaceae > Xanthomarina. Next base: position 13,276 of record DFBO01000276.1, on the reverse strand, counting down.
AAGTACAAACATCTATTGCAAAACATCAATCCATTGATATTTAATTATATTCCAATCAAATTTTTCAACTTTCTGTCTAGCATTAAATGCTAAATTTCTACTAACTTCAGAGTTATTAATAAGCTTCTTAATTTCCGCTACAAATGCATCTACACTATTTGGAGGCACTAACAGACCATCCTCTTCATGGGTAATAAGATACGGTAAACCACCAACATTTGTGGTTATTATTGGCAAACCTAACGCCATGGCCTCTATGACACTAACTGGCATATTATCGAAATTTGTAGTATTTATAAAAATATTATACTCTTTCGCTAATGCTATCCAGTCTTCTTTTGATAGTTTTCCTGTAAACTTAACTGAGACCTTTAGAGTTTGAGCTAATTGTTTTACAGCCTCTAATGAGCCATCACTATCAGGTCCAACCATACACAAACTAGCTTTTATATTATCATCTTGAAGTGCCTTTAAAACTCTTATTGCTAATATTGGATTATAAATCTTAGAAAAAGATCGTACCCATAACAACTTAACTTCCTGAAAGTCTTTTACATTAAAAATGTACTTTTCTAAGTCTAAACTATTTGGAATATAGCTTACCTTTTTATAACCAAAGGATTCAAAGGCTTCTTTTAAATAAACAGAAGGTGACACCAGTGCATGTGCAGGTTTAAATATAGCTTGAGACATTTTAGGATTCTTTTTTAACCTCATAGGTAAATTTCCTCCATGTAAAACTGGTATAAATTTTAAATCTAACAACCTACATAATAAAGCAACACAAAACGCATAATAAAAATTCTGAGTGCTATAGGTATCTATTAACACCACATCTATAGATTTTCTATGTTTGAAACAATTCCAAAGCATATCTAATAATCTATAAATCTTGTTAGTTTTTGAAGAAGCATATTTCAAGTTAAAGCCTTCCTTCTCTAACTTAGCCCCTAATATTCCAATAGCAGAAATATTAGCCGTTTGTTGCTTTAAGTTGTTTCCTATGTACAGGACGTTTTTCATGTGTAACATTTAATAAGGCAAGACCATAGATAAAAGCAGGTGCTGCAATTCGCATGGAGGAATGATTAATTGTAGCAAACCAAAAAGCTAAAAATACATAAAAATAATAATTTTGTTTGTTTGAAGCCCTCATATCAAGGGGTTTAAATAATAGTATTACCAAAATAATAACACCAAAAACCCCATGCTCAGCTAGAGTTCTACTAATTTCATTATGAGAAGTTACCCCTTGCCCATCCTCTTCAATACGTCTATCTTTAGCTCGACTAGAGCCAATTCCAAAAAAAGGGTTTGTAATAAAACCCTCTATTTCTCCAAGAAACAATTCTGATCGACCTGTGGTCAAATCTTTTTTCTCAATACCAGAAGCATTTTGGTTTGCATACCGCTTTTCAGTCAAACCACGTGTTTGGTTAGAACTTATAATCCAAGCTAAAGTTAAAGCACTTATAAATAAAACAAAAATACCCAGTACTTTGTTTCTTACATTAGAATTTGCTTGAGCAAAATAAAATACTAGAAAAATAGCTAAACATAGTACAGCTGCTATTACACCACCTCTACTTAAAGTAACCACTGCACGATAAGAAATAAAAATTAAGAGCACTATATTTAATAGCTTTATCCCTAAATTGGGTGAATTTACAAACAAACGAATACCGACAATAAGCATACCTAGTCCCAAAGCTGTTGCAACCTGATTTGACCCAAAACCACCTGCTGCTTCACGATTGGATGCTGTACTAGTCAAAACATCACGCAAATCTGGTGCATAAAAATAAACATAAATGGTATGCGCAATAATGGGGAGTAGCATATACAATAAGATCTGAGATACTTGTTTAAATGTCACCTTTTTATCATAACAAAATAATGCAGATAAGCCTAGACAAACTGGTCCACTTAACACAAAAGCTATATTCGTTCTAAAATTAGCATCAAAACTTAAAGTGGTAGAAGCCACAAAAATTGAGGGAACTAAGAGCATTAAATATATAAAATATGGATAACCCTTCCCTGATAAGCCTTTATAAAACATACCAAATAAAACAAAGACGATTACCATATATTTTCCTGCCTCGTAAGAAATTGCGCCTCGCGTGGTTCGAAAAAACACCTCTGCTCCAACAAAATAGGCACAAGCTTTTAAGATTTCATACGTTTTTTTATTATCAGCAACCGTAATAATACGATACATAAAATATATTAAAGCTGCAAAAAAGTAAAGCTTTGAGAAGCTCTCATTTAAATAAATTAAAAGCCCAATAACTATATGCAATACTATAGCACTAATATATGTAATGTTGGTTTTCAATATAAAAAGCTTATATAATTTTGTAGTTAATTTTGATTAACAAATTTTGATATGAAAAGTTAAAAATAATTGCTTTTTATGGATACATCTAAAAAATCTCTTTATAATCGTTTAAAGGGAATCTATAATGATAACTTTTATTTAGTAAATACAACATAAAGTGAATCATAAAAACAGGCAAATAGGGTCTATAATTAGTTAAAAACTTATCGTAGGTTTTATTAGAATAATTACAAATTAAAAAAGGCACTGTATTTGGTTTCAAATAATTCCTATATATACTAGATTTATTAGTATTCTCTTCTTCAAGGAACGATGTGAATGTTAATTTTTTTCCTTCTCTTAATAATTGATAAAACTCAATAACAGACTGTGGTTTTTCGTTATAATAAAACATAATTCCATAAGAAACGTCAACAAACACCCATTTATTTAATTCTTTTATGAATACTTCATTATAAGAATGTCCTCCATATTCTTCTTCATAAGGGGCTCTTGTAGATCCCCATTCTCTAACTTGAATATCATTTATCACACAAAAATTATTAAATATTTGCGCCATATCACTACAAACTCCTCCTTTACCTGCAAGCATTATTTTAAGCGCTTCTTCTGAAGGAACACTTAATCCTGGTCCTCCTTTGATATGTTCAACAAGCCATTTGTTTAATTTTTTAACACGTTCTAAGTCTGAACTTGGCAATCCACTCAAAAAAACTAAATCATTTATTTCGTAAAAATATTTTGGAATCTCATTCTTTTCATTTATATCATTATACGAATAAGCCTCAATCTCATGAATATTTGAATTTTTAGAGAGCAATTTAAATCGAGACCTATATAAAAATGGATGCCGCTTAATTGTCCAAAGTATTTTTTTTAAAATCATTAATGAGGGAATATATTTATCATAGTTGCTAAAAATATGTATTTTTTTTTTCTTATACCTAATAAATCAATACTTATAGAACTATAAAATTCTATAGAAAACTAATTGCTACACGTTATAATAACTTATTAGCGTTTTACAACTAGTAGAACTTCAAATTTAACATTTAAGCTGCATCATAATCTTTAAAAACTCAAAATTCAAGCACTACACTGGAAAATTAAATCTTGTTGTAAATTTGGAATTCATACATAAGTTTAATAATTACTTGTTTAAAAAAAAATAATCTGTTTTTTAAAGTAAAACCAAAGCCACCTCTTCCCTTTTACAGCAGCAAACTTACTAAAACCTGCTTTTTCTATTCCTTTAATAGAACTAATATTTTCACGGTTGACTACAATAAAAACCTCCTCTATTGCTTTGTTTAATGTTTCTAAAGCTATTTTATTAATTACTTGCGGATAAATAGATTGTCCTCGATATTGCTTATCTGTATAACAATCTCCTATTACTGGACCTTTTTTTTTAAATAGTTTCAAAAGGAAAACTTTATCAAATAAGTAACTTGTATGGACTAATATATTATTTTCTTTTATAGTGTAACACCATTTATTTTTTTTGCGATTTTTTTCAATTTTATAACTAAAATCTAGTGCATTAAATTCAATATAATGATCCATTTTATAAATAATAACATCAATATGCCTGACCTGAATTATTTTTATTAATTTTTTCATTATTTAAAACGTGCCAATAATTTTGATACTTGAGCTTTATAGGGCTTTAAATATGTGTTAAATAATTTAAATATTTTATAATGTAATGGCTTTAGTATTAAATGATAATGCGAATCTTCGAAATAGATAGTTTCGGCTCCAAATTTAGTTTTAAAATCCTGAACTCCTTTTGATCCTCCAACAGATATGTTATAACCTTTATGTCCATTTTCAAATGCCTTTTTAACAGCTTCCCACTGTAGCATATAACCCAATTTTAAATCTGGTTTTTCTTTTATTACACCAGCCATTACATTGGTAGTGTAGCCTCCTGCCATTACATAAAACCCTGATGCCTTAACCTCTCCATCTGCATAAATGTTAAGAAAATATGCTTGATTTGAATTTATTAATCCCAAAATAGAATTTTTAACATCCTTAAAAGCACGTATTTCATACCCATTTTCTTTTGCGTTAAATTCAAAAATATTATACCCTTTTCTCAATTCTACTTCATTGGTTACATTTAAAATTTCAGTATTTTTTTTGTATGGTAAACGAACATATTGTCTCACTTTTGAAGTTAAGCTTTTTAAGTAGCTTTCTGGATTGGGATGCTCAGAAAAGTCCATCCAATTTAGGCCGTAGGAACAATATACATAATTAAATAATTTACCTGTTTTAAATTTATTCTCAACTAATTTAACTTCACTTGGATCAAAAACAAAATCTTTTATTTTACAATTACTAGAAATAGGCAAACTAACTTGTGCATAACAACAATTAATTAACTTTGCTCTCGTCCCAATCTGCTCTAAAATCTCTGCTAGATAGTTTTCACTTCCTTTAATTACTATAGGTCCATGGGGAATGATATAAAACTTAAAAAACAAGAACTTTGGAATTAGTGCGCCATAGCCTCCAATAATTTTGTCGTTTTCTAAAAATAAGCCTAATTCATAATCAAAACCATAAGACTTATATGATTTAAGCCAATCAGATAGTATTAAATGACTTCCTTTTGGGTTTTTAGCCACGAAAATATCCCATTTTTCAAGCCATACTTTTTCCTTAGTTGAAATAAACTCTATCATTGTACTATTCTATAAGCTAATTTATTTTTATCTATAATTATCATCTCTCCCTTCTCATTACATTCAAATGTTATCTTCGCAAAACTTTTTAAATGAACAATTAATTCTTTTAACGTTGGATTCCAAATATCTTTAGAAGCAATTTTATGTGATAAATAACTAAAGTTCTTTTCCACTTGCCTATCAATTTCATTGCTTTTCTCAAACAGTTTACCGTGATGATAATTTAATGGCGCCGAAAAATAAGTATGTGCGATAAAAAGACCGTTTTCTTTAATAAGTAAATCAATATTGCTTTTATTAAGCCCCAACTTAAAATCTATCATTTCTATAGTTTGAAAAACGGTAAAAGTATCATTTAAAATATCCTGATTAAAAATAACAGGATTATATCTAGCTAAAGGATAAACCTGATTTTTTCTAGTTTTCCAAAATAAGAGAACGGGAATTAACAGTTTTATTAATTTAAACATGGCAACTAAAATTCTTAAATGACTTTTAATCGATTTCTTATGTTTTATACTTTTAAAATATTTAGCAACATCTCTATAGACTCTTAAACTATAATCTGTATTATAATAATGAAAAACAACATTTTTAATAAACATTGGTATTTGCTCCTTCAATTTTAAATGCTTAATGCCATTATAAAAAGAATACAATGTAAATTGATTTGGGTTTAATTGATTTATAACTCCTTTAACAGCAGTACCAGAATCAGTATAATTCCAGAATATATTAATACCATTATTTTTTAATGATGCCCCATAATGATTACTTATACGATCAAAATTTTTATAAAGTGAAACGTTATAAGGCTGAAAACCATGATCTATCCATGTACTTATATCTTTAAAAGGTGGCTCAAATGTTTCAAAATCATTTAAGCTTTCATCTAAAGGCTTAATAGATTGTGACAAAGAATGGTAAGCCAATTCATGGTCATCCACTTGCCAAGCACTTATTTCCTGGCTATGAATTTCAAAACAAGCTGTATCTGACCTCTTTGAGAAATGATTTAAAAAAAAGCCTTTAGTAATTTTTATATTGTAGGTCTTAAAAAACTGCCTTTGTTGTTTTAAATTAATTAATGTGTCAAAATCGCAGTGATCTGTAAAACAAGCTATAGCTGAAAATGGTATTTTAGACCTACTAATTTCTATGCTACTTTCAATTGGAAACAGAAGAGCTAATGGACATCTTAATTGATGCTTAGAAACTGCTTGTACAATCTGCTTAGAATTCTTAAAACCATATTGTACTAATGGATTTGCATTTTTTAAATTAAAGTGCCAGAATAATATTCTTGTATTCTTCTTGTTTACTTCCCAAATCCCAATATGTTGATTGGCTTGTACTAGCTGGTTATTATTAAGACGTAAAATTTTGGGAGCATACCAATTTGATAATTCCGTTTGTTCTAAACTTTTCCATGTATAATCATGACTCCTAAATTGTATAATAGGGATTTGAAATTCAATTTGAATGGTTGCTGATAATTCATTCATAAATGAAGAATCTATCTCCACTTTATGTGCATGAGTCTTAATAAATTCAAGATTTATTTCAGAATTATTCTTTAAAAGCGTTATAGATTTAATCATAAAACAGACACCAATTCAAAATCATATTTGCTTTTAAACTCTTTATTAAAGAGAGTTTTAAAATGAGTTAGAAGCAAATTACAAGAAAAGTTAAAAATATAAAAACTAAATTGAATATACTTTCAGATGCCTTAAAAATGTCTATAAACTGTCAGTAATATTTTATTAAATTAATCTCTCAAAATAATCTCATCTTTAACACGCTGATTATAAAAAGCATAACTAAACTTAACTAATTCCTTATTATTTAAATTAATCAAATTAAAATATTCTATTTGCTGTAGATTTAAAAAACACCTCAACACTTTAGTAACACATTCTGAATTTAGAGATTCTATCAAAAAACCATTCTTATTATTTTTAATATAATGACCTATAGATGAAACATTAGAAACAATAGGTACACATCCATAATTCATAGCCTCAGCTATTACTTTAGGAAACCCTTCTGAAGCTGAAGGTAACATAATTGCATGAGACTTTCTATATATATCATGCACCTCTTTTCTTGATAAATAACCATGAAATTGAAACGGTAAGTTTAAATCTTTTATTTTCTTTTTATACTCAGTAATTCGCTTACCATCTCCTACCAAGTGAATGGTTTCTATTCTTGAAAGTTCTTCTGGTTCTAAAGATTGTATAGCTTCTATAATTAAATCTAACCCTTTAGCAGCTTCTAAACGTCCTACAAAACAAATCTGTAGTGGAAATTGAAATATTTTATTAGTAATGGTTTGCTTCCCTAATTCAACTTCAGCCTTTGTTAAACAAGGATTTTCAAATGTTTTACATTGCTTTGGTTGATCTTTCCATATCCCATTTATAGTCACTGTACGGTTTTGTTGTTTTAATACCCAACGCTGAAAATGATAAGCCATTGGTGCATTTTTCTGCTTCCAATTACCAGCATATTTAAACCAACCCTTTTTTTTTCTTATAAAAACTAAATAAGGAATTACATAAACACCAATTCCTGTTGGTGCTCTAAACTGAAAATATTCTGTTTTTGCAACAGCTTTACTTATGATCTTTAGAATACGAGGTGCTTTAAATACTAATGCCATTTTATCAATAATACTTGCTCCTCCTACAGCTGGCAAAGCTACAAATGTTATCTTATCTGAAAGATAAGGCAAAGCACTTGGTGGTGGCACAGAATCATGAAGCATTGCTACATGAATTACCTTATCAAAAACTTCCAACAAATGATTAATTTCTGTAATGGTAGAGCCCAAGCCAACAATACTGCCATCTGGGTTTTTATAATGTTCGGTATGTGAAATAATTGTTAAACTTCTCATGGTATCAAAGCAATATAACGTTTAATTAGCTGGTTCCAATCGTGCTGTTTTGCCCATTCCTTAGAATTTTCTTGAAACACTTGTTTCTTTTCCAATATGCTATCCAAACTATTCTTTAAGGCTGCACTATCTTTTCCATCAATTAAAAATCCAGTAACTCCATCATCAATGGCATCTTCTATTCCACAATTTTTAGCTCCTATAGCAGGAATCCCTAGTGCATTTGCTTCCAATATTGCTATCCCAAATCCTTCAACATCTCCAGTAACACTTTCTTGGCTTAACATAATAAATACGTCGGTTGCTAAAAGTACTCGTTTCAAATCATCATCATTTAAAATACCATGAAAAGTGATGTGCTCATCAACTCCTAGCCTTTTTGCTTCAGCAAGAAAAGCTTCAGACTCACCTTTAATTCCAACACAGTGGTAATGTGTTTTCGGATATTCCTTTACCAAATCTGGAAGCATTTTTATTACTTGTAATTGCCCTTTTCTAATACTCACACGTCCTACTGTAGTAATTACAGGTGATCCTATGAGTTGTAAATCTGAAACATTATTCGTCCATTGATTTGCATCAATTCCGTTAGGTATTACTTCAACATTTGTTTTTAAATGAGTTACTAATTGTTTGGTGTAGTTAGAAACAGCTACAATACAATCAAATCGTTTTAAAGATATATTTATAGCATTTCGTAAACTTGAGGATTTAAAATTAACTTCTGTTCCATGAATTACTGCCATATTTGGTCGCTTAACAAATAATGTACATAATGCCACATTCCAAAGAGAGAATTTCCCTGTAGCAATAATAAAATCCCCTTTTATGATTGTTTGTAAGGTTTTAATAATTCGATCTAAATACATCAAAACTCGAAGTTTCTTCAACGAAATTCTTTTAACTAAAAAAGGTAAAGTATTGTCAAACGCTTTTTCAACTTCATTTAATACTGCACGCTGATCGGCAATTACTGTTACCTTATAATTATTTTTAGATAAATACAATGCTAAATTATAGGCATGATTGCCTATTCCTCCTGGTTGTGGTGGGAATTCTGAAGTAACAATTACGATATGTTTATTTTTTGTATTCAAATAAGTACATCAACTATGGGTCCTTCGTTTATCTTTTTACTAGCAATTCTCCAAGATTTTACGACTTGATAAAACACAATTGGAAGAATAACTATTGTAAGCAAAACACCTATTACTAGTAAAGGTTTATTTTTTTTAAACTGATATGGCAATATAGAAAGTGGTATGGTTCTTAATAATGCCAATTTTGCAGCATGATTACCATAATATCTCCTAAAATAATATAAAACACTAGGAATTGGTCTAGGAGCAAAAAATGTAGAAGGTCTAAATGCATCCCAACTGCCCATTTCTCTTAATCCACCAGTTGCTGCCTTTACATCTATACAAGAAGCAAATGGATTAGAAACACTTTTAATTCCATCTAAATAAACTCGCATTCCAAACTCACCATCTCCCATTCTCTGTTTTTCAAATTGCCTATCAAATAATCCTACTGCTTTAAAAACATGCTTATAAAGCATCGCATTTCCTGTAGCAAATTGAGAAGCTATAGCAAAAAAAGAGCGCTCTTTAGGGATCTGTTGTCCTTCAGGATAAAATACTCCAGCTGAAACTTGTGCATCAAAAAAATCAAGGCACTTTAAATGATTAGTTATCCAATCAGGCTGTATCCTTACATCATCTTCAGAAAGAGCAATAAAATCACCTTTAGACTTTTTAATAGCTGTATTTCTTGCTAACCATAATGCCTTTTCTTTTTGATGAGTGACATTAATATTTAATTTAAAATCTTTATAAAATTCTAGATTAAAAGCATCCGATTGATCTACGATTATCACCTCAAAATTAGTGTAATCTTGCTGCTCTAAGTCCTTTAAAACATCTTTGAGATAATTATACCTATTTAAAGTAGGGATTACGACACTAACTTTAGGGCTTTGCTTAATTAATGATGAATCATATTCATCCCAACCTTCATAATTAATGGATTTATTCACAACAAACACTCTAGTTATAGGTCTTGACCTATACCAATATCTAACTTCGTTAAACGGATTATGCAATGAAAAAATGCGAATCAGCAATACATAAAACACCCAAATTGGATGAAAATTCTTTCTTATAAAGTGGTAATTATCGTATAATGAAACACGTTCAAAACTCTTATATGTTGGTAGATTCCCAATGTAACCTTTTTGAACTGCTTGCCATGACAAATCATAATTTCGTGCAAATTCTGATTGATACGTATTATCCACCAATAGTTGTTCCTTTACGAAATCTGGTAAGTGTTCTATAACAGGAAATATCGATAAACCCATTTTAGTATTAAGCTGAAAATAATGGGTAGG
>DFBO01000276.1:0-2819 GCA_002366675.1 Flavobacteriaceae bacterium UBA3078 | reverse complement strand
GTTAACTCTTCTCCAGTCTTTAAATACCAAGCCTTATATTGTTGTTCCTTACACCAATCAATCATCATTTGACCTGAAGCTTCCATACCTAAATCAACAATATCATGCATTTCTATAAAGAATGTGCATTGTGTTTCTTTTGCTAAATCTTTAGCAGCTTCCATAACTAAAGTTTCTGCTCCTTCTACATCAATTTTCACTAAATCTGGTTTCACATTATAATAACGATACAAATAATCTAGAGTAACTGTTTTTACATCTATAAATGAATTCATAGAAGAAGCAGTTTGAGCATGTGTTGGATGCATACTTCCAGCAGCTCCAGAACCAACTGTATAAAATTTTACTTTATCATCTAATTTATTTCCTACAAAAGCTGAAAAATATTGTGCTTGATGACCTAGACCATTTTCAATTATATTTAGTGCAGCTATACCTAATGCTTTCGGGTTAGGATCTACTAAAACAATACGTTTATCTGGATTTTGAATTAAAGCCAATAAGGCTGTATAACCTATATTACAACCAATATCAAAAATAACATCATGATGCTTGGCTAAATAAAACCACCACGCATCATCTTGATCTACTTTTCCTCTAATAGTCCCAGGAATAACTTTTAAATGAAAACCACTAAGCTGTTTTGAAACAAACTTATGCTCCTGACCTTTTACTTTGTAGAATAATTCTTTTAAAATGTTTTTAATGCGCATTGGAATTTTTATAATTCATTTCTAGTCAACGAAAATAGTCAATTATTTAGTTTTATTGAAAATTGTAAGATATAGAAAATGAATAAAAATATATAATTTACTAATATCTAATTATCATTCCTTATAAAACTCAATAAATTCTATTTGTTGCTTTTCAATATTAAAATGTTGTTGAACCCGAAATTTAGCTGCATCTCTAATCTGCTGTTTTTCTGTCTTTGACAAACTCAAAGTATCCTTAATTTTAGATGCTAATAAATCAGGCTGACGCATAGGAATTACCCAACCCGTTTGTCCGTCAAGAATATTTTCTGCCAAACCTTCTGCATCAGAAACAATGCAAAGTAAACCCATTGCTTGAGCCTCTAAAACTGCATTACAAAAACCCTCTTGCACACTATATTGCAAATAGACATGAGACTTTACCAATTCCTTTTTCACATCTTTTGGATCTAATTTCCCCTTAAAAACAACCTGCTCTTTCAACCCTAATTGATAAACAGCAAATCTCAATGCCTCCTCTTCAAAACCTTCTCCAATGATAGTATATTCAAATAATACACCTTCCTTTTTCAGTTTGGATAAAGCTTGTAAAGTATAATCCAACCCTTTCTTCCAATGCAATCTAGCTACTGTAACAATTTTTAGTAGATCGCTTTCATTTTTTTGCTCTGGCGCTAAAAAATAGGAGGTATTAATTGCTGGTGTAATTTTAACCATTGGCACCTGCCCTTTAAACCCTTGATCATATACGAGTTGGGCAATATCGTCAGATATGACATGGATTTTTGAAACCTTATCCCACAATTTTAGATAACAGTTAGGGTGTTTTATGGGATAAACGCCAATATCAAAACCTCTAAAACTTACAGCCATTTTAGTATTTGAAGCAGCTGCCACATTCTGACAGTCCATCACGAGAGTTCCGAATCCAAAGTGTAACCAGTCCAATTCATGTTTAAACATTGGTGCATTATTATAGATCCGCTTAAAGATTCTCGACCACGTTGTGCCATCCTGGCGTTCCAATAATACATAATGTATTATGGTTTTAAAATAAGGTAATAATTTCAAATACTCCAACATCATATAGAATACCTGCCAAACGATAGAATGAGATTTTTTTGGCAATAAAATAACTGGGCAGTCGTTAAAATTTTCAGGATTATTGGTGCAAAAAATAATAACTTGATGTCCTGTCTTTTGTAAACCTTCAATTTTAGATCTAAAAAAGGTTTCTGTATATCCTGGCCCAGAAGGCAATATCAATCCTATTTTCATAAGTTATCCACTGTTATCTCATGATACAAATCTAACATGTCGGTTATCATACCTTCTGTTGAATGCTGTTTCTCTATAGAAGTTCTTGCATTCATAATCATTTTTTGATACGCTTCTAAAGGTAATTCTATAACTTCTTCAATAGCACAAGCCATTGCTTCTATATCTCTAGTTGGCACTAAATAACCTGTTTGAGATGGCTTTATTGCTTCTGCCATACCACCACAATCCGAACTTATAACAAGCGTTCCCAACATCATGGATTCTAAAACTACATTTGCGATACCCTCTTTCAAGCTTGGCAAAAGGAGAACATCTGCGCTTTTTATTGCTATTTGAACCTCGTTAAACGGAAGAGTCTTTATAAAACTGACATTTTCTTTTAATTGGAGTTGCTCGCGTTGAAATAACAAACCTTCATTGTCATCCATTCCTATAATACTATAATGAAAATCAATATTCTTACTTTTTAGAACAGACATGACATCCAAAGCCAAACTATAATTTTTAATCCAATGATTTCTTCCAACTGACAATATGTTTAACGTCCCTTCAAGGACTGCAGTTTTCAATACAAAAGGATAGTCTCTTGCACTCAAGCCACTCTTAACAATTTTTATACGCTCCAAAGGAGCTCCATATTTAGTTGCCTCTTCCGCTATGGCCTTTGAAACAGCATGAAATGCATCCACTTTCGGAAAGTTTTTTTTATACATAGCAGCTAATTTAGAGTCAGCAATTGGGGAATAATTGATGTGAGCCCCACGTAAACTTAAGACAAGTTTCATACTAAAATCCTGAACCCAAATCCAATCATCAAGTCCT
>DFBO01000050.1:19603-37607 GCA_002366675.1 Flavobacteriaceae bacterium UBA3078 | reverse complement strand
CCACAACGTGTTGAATGCTTAAATATAACTTGTGTTTTAGTTTTAGACTTTTCTTCTATTTCTTGCAATTGGTCAACTTTAGTTAAAGCTATCCACGGCAATAATTTTTCTTCTTTGGGTTCAGATGAACCACTAAATATTTTATTAAATAATCCCATAATCTTAATTACTTATTGACGTCAGCTAGAGTATTTTTGAAAGAAATGAATCGAGGACAATGACTTCTCAATACATTTTTTTTCGAATAAAATCACTCGAAATGACATTTGAATACATTCAGTCGTTTCCTTTTTAAAATCTTACAAACTGACTAAAAGTCACGCTATTATTAGTGTTTTAAGACATTTTGTCTTACTTCTTGAATTGGTAAGGTAATTGACTTATAGTTCGTGTAAACATAAAAAATAAAATCATCATTCTGTGTGTCGCATTGAGCGCAGTCGAAATGCTAGCAAAGAATGAAAAAAAATAATATAAACATGAATTTAAATAATTATACCATAAAATCGCAAGAAGCTATCCAGCAAGCACAACAGCTTACTCAGGGCTATAGACATCAACAAATAGAAAACGAGCATCTTTTTAAAGCTATTTCTGAAGTTGACGAAAACGTATTACCTTTTATTCTAAAGAAAGTAAATGTAAATATCTCAGTCTTAAATCAGGCATTAGATAAACAGTTAGAAAGTTTACCAAAAGTCTCTGGTGGAGATATTATGTTATCTCGTGAAACAACAAAAAGTTTAAACGAAGCGTCGATTATTGCTAAAAAAATGAAAGACGACTTTGTTTCTATCGAACATTTAATCTTGGCTATTTTTAAATCCAAGAGTAAAATTGCTCAAATGCTCAAAGATCAAGGAGTAACAGAAAAAGGTCTTTTGTCAAGCATTGAGGAGATAAGAAAAGGAGATAAAGTAACATCGCAAAGTCAGGAAGAAACCTATAATGCATTAAACAAATACGCTAAAAACTTAAACCAATTAGCAAAAGATGGAAAATTAGATCCAGTAATTGGTCGTGACGAGGAAATTCGAAGAATTCTTCAAATTCTATCAAGAAGAACCAAGAACAATCCCATTTTAGTTGGAGAACCTGGAACTGGTAAAACAGCTATTGCTGAAGGTTTAGCACATAGAATTGTAGATGGAGATATTCCTGAAAACCTGATAGACAAACAAATTTTCGCCCTTGATATGGGAGCACTTATTGCTGGCGCCAAATATAAAGGCGAGTTTGAAGAACGGTTAAAAGCTGTTATAAAAGAAGTAACTACTTCTGATGGTGATATTGTATTATTCATTGATGAAATCCACACATTAGTTGGTGCTGGTGGTGGACAAGGTGCAATGGATGCTGCTAACATTCTAAAACCAGCATTAGCACGTGGCGAACTAAGAGCTATTGGAGCAACCACATTAGACGAATATCAAAAATATTTTGAAAAAGACAAGGCATTAGAAAGACGTTTTCAAAAAGTTATGGTTAATGAGCCAGATACAGAAAGTGCTATCTCAATTTTAAGAGGTATTAAAGAAAAATACGAAACTCACCATAAAGTTAGAATTAAAGACGAAGCCATTATTGGCGCAGTAGAATTATCTGAACGCTATATTACCAATCGTTTTTTACCAGACAAAGCCATTGATCTAATGGATGAAGCAGCTTCAAAACTGCGAATGGAAATAAATTCAAAACCTGAAGAATTAGATGTTTTAGATAGAAAAATCATGCAGCTTGAAATTGAAATAGAAGCTATTAAGCGTGAGAAAGATGAGATAAAATTAAAATCATTGCGTTCTGACTTAGCGAATTTAAAAGAAGAAAGAAACGAGATAAATGCCAAATGGAAAAGTGAAAAAGAAGTAGTTGATAATATACAAACTGCTAAAGCAAATATCGAAGATTATAAACTAGAGGCCGAACGTGCTGAACGCGAAGGAGACTATGGTAAAGTAGCTGAAATTCGATATGGAAAAATCAAAGAGGCTCAAGAAGATTTAGAAAAACTTCAAAAAAATTTACTAGAAAATCAATCTGAAAGCTCATTAATTAAAGAAGAAGTGACTTATGAAGATATTGCAGATGTAGTAGCAAAATGGACTGGTATTCCTGTTACCAAAATGATACAGAGCGAACGTGAAAAACTATTAAAGCTTGAAGACGAATTACACAAACGTGTTGTTGGACAAGAAGAGGCTATTGTTGCTGTAAGTGATGCTGTAAGACGTTCCAGATCAGGTTTACAAAATCCGCAAAAACCAATAGGAACCTTTTTGTTTCTTGGAACCACAGGTGTTGGAAAAACTGAATTAGCAAAAGCGTTAGCAGAATATCTATTCGATGATGAAAACGCGATGACCAGAATAGACATGAGTGAATACCAAGAACGTCATGCTGTAAGTAGATTAATTGGTGCTCCTCCAGGCTATGTTGGTTATGATGAAGGTGGTCAACTTACTGAAGCTGTTCGAAGAAAGCCTTACTCTGTAGTGTTACTAGATGAAATTGAAAAAGCGCATCCTGATACATTTAATATTTTATTACAGGTTTTAGACGAAGGAAGATTAACAGATAATAAAGGCCGAGTTGCAGACTTTAAAAACACCATTATTATTATGACTTCTAATATGGGAAGTACAATAATTCAAGAACGTTTTGAAGCTACAAAAGATATAGATTCTGCTATTGAAGCAGCAAAAATTGACGTATTAGCCTTATTAAAACAAAGTGTGAGACCCGAATTCTTAAACAGAATAGACGACACAATTATGTTTACTCCTTTGTCAAAAGATAACATTACAGACATAGTTGGGCTACAATTAAAAGGAGTTACAAAAATATTAGCACAACAAAACATCACGTTTGATGCTACTAAAGAAGCTATCGCCTATTTAGCAGACAAAGGATATAATCCAGAATATGGAGCTAGACCTGTAAAAAGAGTTATTCAAAAAGAAGTACTGAATGCTTTAAGCAAAGAAATATTAAGTGGTCAAGTAACAACAGATAGTATTATTTTACTTGATGCTTTTGATGGTAATTTAGTGTTTAGAAACCAAAACAATTTGGCGACTGAAGAGTTTTAAAAAAATATTATGCATACATAATAAAATAAATATGTAATGCTCACGTTATTCATATTAGTTGGTTAGTTAATTGTAGAAAAGCAACGTAAATCTAAAAAAGAGGCACGTTGCTTTTTATTTATTAATAGTTTTCAAATTCTTAAAACCTCATTCCAATACCAACACCTATAACAATTGGGTTTATATCTACTTCTACATCTTCAGGTGAATCATTAACAGTTACATCTGTTGAGAGTAATAACTGTTTAAAATCTAAGTTTAAAAACAATTTATCATTTATGTTATAATCAACTCCTGCTTGGAAAGAAAAACCAAATGAATTTTCATAATCAATTTCATCAAAATCTCCTTCATCCACGCCGTAAAAAATGGTGTAATTAATACCAGCACCTATATATGGTTTAAAATCTCCTGCATAAAAATGGTATTGCAAATTTAATGTTGGAGGTAATAACCAAACATGACCTAAATCTGCATCCAAAACTGGAATATCGACATTATGTTTAGTAGTCGCTAAAATTAATTCGGCTGCAATGTTTTTTGTAAAGAAATACGTAAAGTCTAATTCTGGAACAAAAGAAGTTGATATATCAACATCTGCGCCATCGATATCATCTCCTGGTGAAGGAATTACAGCTATTACTCTAAAACGAGCTTGCCATTTACTATAATCATTTGTTGTTTCAGTGATACTGTCTTGTGCCTGAGCATTAAAAACAAATAAAAATGCGATTAGAGCACTAAAAATTATTTTTTTCATTATTAAAATATTTAATTATTATTTAGTACAAAGGTAAACCGCATAGAAATCATAAATAATGACAAAAATCATGTTTTGCTTTTTAAATGCACATCTTTCTTATAATCAAAAATATAGAAACAAAATTTTTATTTTTATTTATCATACATACTCTTTACATACGTTAAAATTTCTTAAAGTTTGAATAAAACATGAGCTTTCTAATGATAATTCGAGCAGTTAATCGTATTTTTGGTACGCCTTAACCTATAATGTTTAAATTATGTCAATCAATAATTATATAGATCATACCCTTTTAAAACCAAGCGCCACAAAAACGGAAATTAAAGAACTCTGCGAAGAAGCAAAAAGATATCGTTTTTTTTCAGTCTGTGTGAATAGTTTTTATGTCCCATTAGCAAAACAACATTTATCAACAAGCAATGTTAAAGTGTGTTCAACAATAGGTTTTCCTTTGGGAGCAATGAGTACTGACGCAAAAGTATTTGAAGCAGTAAAAGCTGTTGAAGATGGAGCCAATGAAATCGATATGGTTATAAACATTGGTATGCTTAAAAGCAAAAATTACGTTGCTGTTTATAAAGACATTTGCGATGTTAAACTTGCCATAGGTAGAACGCCATTAAAAGTTATTTTGGAAATTAGCGAGCTATCTAAAAATGAAATACTAAAAGGCTGTCAGATTTGTTTAGATGCTCATGCAGATTTTATTAAAACATCTACAGGTTTTTCTAATGGAGGAGCTACTTTAACAGCAGTAAAAATGATTAAAAAAACTATTAAAGACAGAGCAAAAATAAAAGCTTCTGGCGGCATTAAAGACTTAGAAACTGCCTTAAAATATATAGATGCAGGTGCAGATAGAATAGGCACATCTTCAGGTATTAATATAGTAACAGAAAAAAACACTTCTGTTCTTAATTCAGATTATTAATCTAAACCCATTTGTAACTTATGAGTGTACACATTGAAGCGAAAAAAGGTGAAATTGCAGAAACCATATTACTTCCAGGAGATCCGCTTCGTGCTAAATGGATTGCAGAAACATTTTTAGAAAACCCTATTTGCTTTAATAAAGTTCGTGGCATGCTAGGTTATACTGGCACTTATAATGGCAAACGAGTATCTGTAATGGGAACTGGAATGGGTGTTCCAAGTATATCTATATATGCTCATGAATTAATTAATGAATATGATGTAAAAAATTTAATTCGTGTTGGAAGTTCTGGTTCATACCAAAAACATATAAAAATAAGAGATATTGTTTTAGCTATGGCTGCTTCATCGAATTCAGGAGTTAATGAATTACGCTTCGGTGGAGCCGACTACGCTCCTACTGCAGATTTTGGTTTATTCCAAAAAGCTGTTGAAATAGCAAAAAAGAAAAACATTCCTTTAAAAGCTGGAAATGTTTTTACTTCAGATGAATTTTATGCAGATGACTTTGAATCTTATAAAAAGTGGTCGAAATTTGGTGTTCTTTGTGTAGAAATGGAAACTGCTGGACTTTATACTGTAGCTGCAAAGCACAATGTAAATGCACTAACTATTTTAACAATATCAGATTCTTTAGTAACAGGTGAACGTACTACAAGTAAGGAACGTGAAACAACCTTTAAAGATATGATTGATATTGCATTAGAATTAGCATAAACTTACTTTTTATATTATTACAATTGAATTTTAGTTTATTCTATGAAATATATATTTATCCTACTTTTTAGCTGCTTAATTAATATCAATAGTTTTTCTCAAGAAAACTCAAATGATATAACGACCTACTATCTTATTAGACATGCTGAAAAAGATAGAAGCGATAGCACAAATAAAAATCCTATATTAACCGAAACAGGCAGAAATAGAGCTAAAAACTGGTCTAATATTTTGCAACATATAACTTTTGATGTTGTTTATTCTACAGACTACAATAGAACAAAAGAAACAGCACAACCAACAGTTGCAAAAAACGGATTGGAACTAACTATTTATAATACTGAGAAAATAGATTTTGATGCCTTTTTAAGTAACACTAAGGGCAAAACGATTTTAATTGTAGGTCATAGCAATACCATTCCACAATTTGTAAATTCAATTATTGGTACAAATAAATACAATGATATAGATGACAACAACAATGGAAATCTTTACATTGTTACTATCGTAAATGAGAGGAAATCTGATCAAGTATTAACTATCAATTAACGGTCACATTTTTTAAATCAATTTTAGATAGTAATTTCAATTGATTAGTGTCAAATAAACTCCCTAATTCTGTTACAGATACCGTTTTGTCTTCTGGCTTAAAATTATTGTAATCTACAAATCGTAATCCGTTTACAAAACGTTCGTTATAGGCTTCCCTAAAGCGTAAACCTAAACCATCTTTTTCATTATAAGAATATGCTAGAAAATCTGCTATAAAAGTTCTAGAGTTAATCCAATACACAAAAACATCTTCAAAATCTTCTCCTCCTCCATCTTGCATAAAAGTAACTTGAACTTTATGATAGTTGTCGTTTTTAATAATTTCTTCTCCCAAGTAAGTTTTAATAACTGCATCGTCATTCAATCCATATGGTAATATCGAAAAATAATGTACAGAATTAACCGAAGCTGAATATTTTACAACCATAGAATCTGGAATCTCTAATAATCCATCAGTAACAAAACGACTAAAACCTTTATTACTAATAACATCTTTAATACTAAAAACAGAATCATTAAAATGTCTTTCAAACTGATATAAACCATTATTTCGTATGGCTTTATAATGTTTGTCTCTAAAATCAAATTCAATTGTGGAAGTAGCAAATTTCTCTCCTCCAGATATTTCTATAGATTTATTTATTATTTCATTCACGTTTAATGTCGAAGCTTGTCTCTCCTTACAAGAAAACAACATAAAACCATAAATAATTGATAACAAAACAACTCTTTTCATAAAATGAATTTTTAAGTCTAGTCGTAAATTTAAGGATAACTTTCATAAGGCTTAAAAAGTTCTTTTAAATTATTTACCTTTGACTTGTATGCAAAAAACCGTCAACATAAAAAACAAAAAAGCCAGATTTCAATACGAAATACTGGATAAATATACAGCTGGAATTGTTTTAAGTGGAACAGAAATTAAATCTATTAGAGACAGTAAAGCTTCTATTGCTGAAAGTTTTTGTGAGTTTAACGAGCATGGCGAATTGTTTGTAGTTAACATGACTATAGAAGAATATGTTTATGGCACCTATTACAACCACAAACCTAAAGCAACTAGAAAACTTTTATTAAACAAAAAAGAACTTAAAAAGTTGGAAAAGGAAGTTAATACTTCTGGTTTAACCATTATTCCTTTAAACTTATTTATAAATGAAAAAGGACTGGCTAAAATGGTGATTTCTTTAGCCAAAGGAAAAAAGCTTTTTGACAAAAGAGAAAACATTAAAGATAGAGAAAACAAAGTAAGGTTAGATAGGGTTAAAAAGAACTTTTAATTACTTTAATAATTATCACATTATGAAAAAAATCATTTTATTACTTCTATTAATAGTTTTTACTATAACAGCTAAAGCTCAAGAAAGCAACATTAAATATGCTGAAAAGGTAAAAACATTAGATAGTACTTTAGAAACACTATATGCTGTAATTTCTGGTGAAAAAGGAGAAGAACGAGATTGGAATCTATTAAAATACTTGTTTCTAGAAGACGCAAAATTAATACCATCTGGAAAAAATAAAGAAGGACTTTATGTGGCTCAATATATGTCACCTTCAGATTATATAAATACCTCAGGTTCTTGGTTAATTGAAAATGGTTTTTTTGAAAAAGAAATTTTCAGAACAGTTAATACTTTTGGTAATGTAACTCAAGTTTTTAGTACTTACGAATCTTTCCATAGTGAAACAGATACTGAGCCTTTTATGAGAGGCATCAATAGCATTCAATTACTTAACGATGGGAAAAGATGGTGGATTGTGAATATCTATTGGACTCAAGAATCTCCAGAAAACCCTATTCCAATAGAATATTTACCGAAAAATTAATTTTTATCTTCTAATAAAGGTACAAATCTAAATTCTCCAAACTCGTGTTTTTCAAATTCTTTGGCTCCATTTCTAATAAATAAAGTCATGATTTGAACATCGTCTCCAACCGGAATCACTAATCGACCTCCTATTGCTAATTGACTTAATAAGGGCTTTGGCACAAAAGGCGCTCCAGCAGTAACAATAATACTATTAAATGGTGCTTCTTCTTTTAATCCAATGTAACCATCACCAAAAATGATTTTTTTGGCTCTATATCCCAGTTTGGGCAAAAAGGTGCTTGTTTTTTTATAAAGTTCTCGCTGTCTTTCAATACTATAAACAACAGCTCCAAGCTCAGATAGAACAGCAGTTTGGTATCCACTTCCTGTACCAATTTCTAAAATTTTATCTCCAGGTTTTACTTGTAATAATTCTGTTTGAAAAGCTACAGTATATGGCTGCGAAATAGTCTGGTCTGCAGCAATAGGGAACGCTTTATCTTGATACGCATGGTCTAAAAACCCAGAATCCATAAATAAATGTCGTGGAATTTTACCAATAGCCTCCAAAACATTTTCGTCTTTAATGCCTTTGTTTTTAATTACTTCAACAAGTTGTTGTCTTAAGCCTCTATGTTTAAAAGTATCTTTCAATGGTAGGTTAATTTTCAAGCTAAAATAATTCAATAAGCAACAAGTTCAAAGCTTAAAGTTTTAAATGTTTCGATTAATTTATATTTTCAATTATCAGATTTCTAAAAGTAAAATCTTATTTTTGTTGAAAACGTAAAAACATGCTAAAAGCTGGAGTTCTAGGTGCAGGTCATCTTGGAAAAATTCATTTAAGGCTTCTTAACCAATCTGAAAAATATCAACTTGTTGGTTTTTATGATGCAAATGAAGACAATGCAAAAAAAATTGAAGTTGAATTTGGTTACAAATACTTCAATTCTATCGATGATCTTATAGATGCAGTTGATATGGTAGATATTGTAACTCCTACTCTTTCGCATTATGATTGTGCTATTAAAGCAATAGACAAAGGCAAACACATTTTTATTGAAAAGCCAATTACAAATACGGTTGAAGAAGCTGAACATATTAGAGAACTTTTAGCGCAACATAACATTCGTGGACAAGTAGGACATGTAGAGAGATTTAACCCAGCTTACCTTGCGGTAAAAGATCAAATTGTAAACCCAATGTTTATTGAGACACATCGTTTAGCTGAATTTAATCCTCGAGGAACAGATGTTCCTGTAGTTTTAGATTTAATGATTCATGATATAGATGTTATTTTAAGTGTTGTAAAATCTAAAGTTAAAAACGTATCAGCAAGTGGTGTTTCAGTTATTAGCGACACTCCAGATATTGCCAATGCCAGAATAGAATTTGAAAATGGTTGTGTAGCCAACTTAACAGCTAGTAGAATTTCTTTAAAGAATATGCGTAAATCGCGTTTCTTTCAAAAAGATGCTTATATCTCGGTTGATTTCTTAGAAAAGAAATGCGAAGTTGTTAAAATGAAAGATGCGCCACAAAACCCTGGAGATTTCGATATGATTCTTCAAAATGCTGAAGGTATAAAAAAACAGATTTATTTCGACAATCCTGAAATAGCTAACAACAACGCTATTTTAGACGAATTAAATTCTTTTGCAGACGCTATAAATAATAATAGGTCTCCAGTAGTTACTTTACATGATGGCACTGAAGCCTTACGTGTAGCAACTATGATTATTGATCAATTTTAAAGAAATATCAATAAAGGTAAAACGACTGAAGTAACCTTTCTAATTGAAATTCAATTTATATTTAAATTATAATTCAAACAGATTGCCACGACTTTAAAAAAGTCTCGCAATGACAAAGACAAAACAAATGAAAAACGTAGCAGTTATTGGAGCTGGAACCATGGGAAATGGTATTGCACATACTTTTGCTCAAAGTGGATTTAAAGTACAACTTATAGATATTAGCGAAGCTTCTTTAAAAAGAGGCATGGATACCATTTCTAAAAATTTAGATCGCATGGTTGCTAAAGAAAGAATTACCGAAGCTGATAAAGCTGAAACTCTTGCTAATATTACAACTTTTACAAGTATTAACGAAGGTGTTGAATATGCAAGCTTAGTTGTTGAAGCAGCTACTGAAAATATCGATTTAAAACTCAAAATTTTCAAACAATTAGATGAAGCATGCCCAGAAGATACAATTCTAGCAAGTAACACCTCCTCTATTTCGATTACCCAAATTGCAGCTGTAACCTCTAGACCAAGTATGGTTATTGGTATGCACTTTATGAATCCAGTTCCAATTATGAAATTGGTTGAAATAATTCGTGGATACAATACTAGCGACGAGGTTACAAACACCATTATGGAGCTTTCAAAAAAACTAGGTAAAACTCCAACTGAAGTAAATGATTACCCAGGTTTTGTTGCAAATAGAATACTCATGCCAATGCTAAACGAAGCTATTGAAACCCTTTACAATGGAGTTGCAGGAGTTGAAGAAATAGATACTGTTATGAAATTAGGAATGGCTCATCCAATGGGTCCATTACAACTTGCAGATTTTATTGGATTAGACATTTGTTTATCTATATTAAATGTCATGTATGATGGCTTTAAGAACCCGAAATATGCACCTTGTCCTCTGTTAGTAAATATGGTTATGGCTGGAAAATTAGGTGTAAAATCTGGTGAAGGTTTTTATGACTATTCTGGGAGCAGAAAAGCTGAGAAAGTGTCAAAGCAATTTCAAAAGTAAAAAAGACATTAAGCACTAGGCATTAGAAAAACTAATCCTTTTCTCTAATTACTAATCACTAGTTACTTATATATGGCTAAAATAATTCCATTTAAAGCAGTAAGACCAACCAGAGCTATTGTTGGTTTAGTTGCTGCACGTCCTTACCAAAGTTATACTGTAGCTGAGCGTGAATCACGAATGGATTATAATCCGTTTAGTTTTCTTCATATAGTAAATCCTGGTTACAAATACGACCAAGTAATTACAGGAGAAGAAAGATACAAGTTGGTAAAAAATCGCTATTTGGAGTTTAAAGAAGATGGCGTTTTTATACAAGATGATAAACCTTCGTTTTATGTTTATAAAATAGTCAACAGACATGGACAAGAATTCAACGGAATTATTGCTGCAACAAGTGCTGAAGATTATGAAAATGATATCATCAAAAAACATGAAGATACTTTGGCAAAACGTGAAGAAACCTTTAAAACCTATTTAAAGACAGTTGGTTTTAATGCTGAACCTGTTTTACTTACTTATCCTGATAACGATATCATTTCAGAAGTTGTAAAAAAAGCACAGAGAGTTCATGCCGAGTATGAGTTTACTATGACTTATAGAGACACACATTATCTTTGGAAATTAGATAATGAAGAAACTATTTCGATAATTCAGAAAGAGTTTGAAAAAATGGATACCATCTATATTGCAGATGGACATCATCGATCATCGTCTTCACATTTGTTATATACTGAAGAAAAAGCTAATAACCCTAATCATAATGGTTCTGAATCTTACAACTTTTTTATGTCGTATCTCATTCCTGAATCAGAATTGGTAATTCATGAATTTAATAGATTGATAAAAGACTTAAATGGGTTGAGTAAAGAAGAGTTCTTAATTAAATTAGATGCTCTTTATCGCATAGAAAATAGAGGAGTCATACCATACAATCCATCAAAAAAACATCATTTCAGTATGTATTTAGATGGTGAGTTCTACAGCTTATATATAAGAAAAGTGAGCTATGAATTTAATACTGCCTTAGACCAATTAGATGCACAATTATTATATAAAACCATTTTACAACCGATTTTAGGTATTGATGATTTACGCAACGATAACCGAATCGAATATGTAAATGGTCAACATGAAATGATTACTATAAAAAGTAGCGTTGATAGTGGCCAATTTATGGTTGGCTTTGGTATGTGTCCAGCTACTGTAGAACAAATGAAACAAATTGCAGACGAAGGCTTAAAAATGCCTCCAAAAAGCACTTACATCTTACCTAAATTGAGAAGTGGCATTACTGTGTATGAGTTTTAAAATAAGGCAAAAGTGATTAGGTGAAAGTTGTCATTAAAAGCAAAATCGAGGAATCTAATACTTAAGTAAATTTCATAACAAAGAATAACAATTATCAATGAGTATTTCGAATAATCTCAACAACATAAAATCTCAATTACCAGAACAAGTTACGCTTGTTGCTGTTTCTAAAACTAAACCAATTAGCTACCTCATGGAAGCTTACCAAGCTGGACAACGGATTTTTGGAGAAAATAAAATCCAAGAAATGGCAGAAAAGCATAAACAAATGCCAAAAGATATCCAATGGCACATGATTGGTCATGTACAAAGAAACAAGGTGAAATATATGGCCTCATTTGTGAGCTTAATTCATGGTGTTGAAAATTTCAAAACACTTAAGGAAATAAACAAACAAGCCAAGAAATATAATAGAATTATAGACTGCTTGCTTCAAATAAAAATTGCTTCAGAAGATTCTAAATTTGGAATGTCTGCAAGCGATGCTTCAGATATATTAGAATCAAATGAGTTTTCAGAATTAAAAAATATGAAAGTGGTTGGTGTTATGGGAATGGCAACCTTTACAGAAAATCGGGAACAAATAAAAAAGGAATTCATTCAATTAAAATCTAGCTTTATTCATCTTAAATCCTTACACCCAGAACTAGAAATTATTTCCATGGGAATGAGTGGTGATTACCAATTAGCAATAGCATGTGGAAGCACCATGATTCGGGTTGGAAGTAGTATCTTTGGTGAACGAAATTATAATTAACAAACAAAAAAGCAACATACCATTTACGCCATATTAGATATAGAAACCACAGGTGGAAAGTATAACGAAGAAGGCATTACTGAAATAGCTATTTACAAATTTGATGGCCATAAAGTAGTTGACCAATTTATTAGCTTAGTTAATCCAGAAAGAGACATACAGCCTTTTGTTGTTAATCTTACTGGTATTAATAGCAACATGCTTAAAAACGCTCCTAAGTTCTACGAAGTAGCCAAACGCATTATAGAAATTACTGAAGATTGTGTGATTGTTGCACATAATTCAGAATTCGATTACAGAATTTTGAGAACAGAATTTAAACGTTTAGGTTTTCCATACAAACGAAAAACACTTTGTACTGTTTCACTTTCTAAAACACTTATTCCAGATCAGCCATCTTATAGTTTGGGGAAACTAGCAAGAGCTCTAGGTATACCAGTAAGTGACAGACATAGAGCAAATGGAGATGCAATGGCTACTGTAAAACTTTTTAAAATGCTTCTTACAAAAGATATTAAAAAAGTAATAGTCCAAGATGCTATTGTACTTGAACCTACCTTTAAAATGGAGCCAAGTTTAAGACAAATTTTAAATAACTTAACAAACATTACTGGTGTTTACTATATTCATAACACAAAAGGTGAAATTATATATATAGGGAAAAGTAAAAACATTAAAAACAGGCTCAATCAACATTTTACAAATACTAATACCAAATCTAAAAAAATACAATTACAAACTGCAGCAGTGACTTACGAAGCTACAGGAAACGAATTGGTTGCTTTATTAAAAGAGAGTGAAGAGATAAAACGTAATAAACCTATATTTAATAGAGCCTTACGAAGAACTATTTTTACGCATGCACTTTATAGTTTTATAGATGATAATGGTTATATAAATTTGAAAATTGACAAAGCAGATGGTAGAAAAAAACCAATAACCACTTTTAGCACTAAAAATAGTGCTAAACAATTTTTATTTCATGCAGTTGAAGAATTTAATCTTTGTCAGAAACTTGCTGGTTTATACCCAACTAAAAGTAGTTGCTTTAATTATAGTTTAAAACAATGTGAAGGTGCCTGTATACAAGAAGAATCTATAGATAGCTATAACATGAGAGTTACACAATTGATTGTAAAAAATAGTTATAAAAATACAAACATGGCAATTGTTGATAAAGGGAGAGATGTTGCCGAACGTAGTGTTATATTAATAAAAAATGGTGTTTTTGTTGGTCTAGGCTTTGTTAATCTTAATTATCAGATTACAAATAGTGAAGTATTAGAATCGCTAATTACACCAATGGAAAATAATAGGGACACACAACATATTATTCAAAATTATTTAAGACGAAATAAGAATCTTAAAATTATAAATCTAAATAATTAATGAAATCATTCTACTTAATTTGTTCCATTTTATTTGTTTTAAACATTTATTCGCAATCAGATTTTAATTCTGAAAATTTCATAGTTACTAGATCTGAATTAGAAACTATTAGCTATAAAAAAGATTCTACGGCTAATGCTTTAGTAATATATGAATATGGGAATAGTTATGTAGATAATAGAGACTTCAGGTTAAAAACAGAGGTAAAGAAAAAAATTAAAATTTTTAATAAACAGGCTTTTAATAAAGCCACTATTGAGATTTATCTATATAATAAGGGAAATAGAAGCGAAAAAGTTAGTGATATTATGGCAACAACTTATAATATTGAAAACGGTCTTGTTACTAAAACTCAATTAAATAAAAATGATATTATTGAACAAGTGTATAATGAAAACAATACCATTATAAAATTCACTTTTCCAAACTTAAAAGAAGGTTCTGTTGTTAATTATAGTTACATGATAGATTCTCCATTTATGTTTAAATATAAAGGATGGGATTTTCAAGAAGACATCCCAAAACTTTATTCTGAATATAACACTAGCATTCCAGGTAACTGGGAGTATAATATTAGACTTGTTGGCTATTTAAAACTAGCAAACATGGAAGAATCCATTATAAAAACATGTTTGGAGGCTGGCAATGGAGGTAAAGCAAATTGTATAAATACAATTTATAAAATGAAAGACATTCCAGCCTTTATTATGGAAGATTACATGACAACAAAGGAGAACTATCTATCTAGGTTAGAATACGAATTAAAAACTTTCAAAGATTTTAGAGGCTTAACTAATAACTATACTAAAACATGGAAAACTGTCCAAACAGAAATAAAAACCGATAAGAACCTAGGTAAACAATTAGGAAACAATAGTTATGCTAAAGAATTAATAAACGGTTCCACCTTAAGTGAAACAGATGCTTTAAAAAAAGCAACAGAGATTTATAAGACTATTCAAACAAATTATACTTGGAATGGGAAATTCAACATTTGGAATGACGTATCAGTAAAAAATCTAGTTAATAATAACTCTGGTAAAGTTTCAGAGATTAATATCCTTCTCTATAACTTATTAAAAAGTCAAGAATTCGATGTAACACCAATATTATTATCTACTAGAGGGAATGGTCTTCCAACTAAATTATATCCAGTAATATCAGATTTCAACTACTTGATATTGCAAATCAAGATTGATGGAGTTACCTATTTATTAGATGCCACAGATAGATATTTAGCTTTTGGGCAATTACCTTTTAGGTGCTTAAATCAATATGGTTATTTATTAGATTTCAAAACTTATGGATCTTGGATAGATTTAAATCCACCAAAACTTACATCTATTCACCATAGAATAGATTTAAAATTTGGAGATAATGAAGTTCTTTTAGGTAATATTAATGCTACTTCTACTGGTTATTTTGCACTACCAATGAAAAAAGCATACTATGAAAACGAAATAGAATACTTAAAAAATTATAAAGAAAAATATCAAACAATTACATTTATAAATCACAATGTAACTAGTGAAAACAAAACTAGCTACAAATTTTTAGAAGAATTTGATATTGAATATCAAACTGAAAATATTGGTGGTAATATATATATTAACCCATTTCTCTTTAAATCAATGGAAGAAAATCCATTTAAATTACAAGAGAGAACATATCCAATAGATTTTGGTTATAAAAAAGCCTATTTATATACATTAAAAATTGATTTAAATGATAACTATGAATTGGTCGAATTACCTGAACAAGTAAATATTAGTTTACCTAACAACAAAGGTTTATTAACCTTTACAACAAAAGTGGTAGACAATGACATTTTATTATATTTTAAGTTTAATTTTAAAGAACCTATTTACAGTCCTGAATATTATGAAAGTTTAAAAATTTTCATGGGAACAATTGTAGACATTCAAAAAAACTCATTAATAGTTTTAAAGCATAAATAATAAATCTTTTAGTATTTTTGAACTAAATGGACAACAAAACGAATAGACACTGGAAAAATAAACTTCATGAAATTATTTATGAAGCAGATACTCCTGCAGGAAAGTTGTTTGATGTTATTCTACTTATTGCTATTATAGCAAGTGTCATTCTAGTTATGCTAGAAAGTGTAAAAAGTATAGATGTTAGGTTTCATAATTTTTTGAATATTTCTGAATGGATTATAACTATCCTATTTACTATTGAATATATTGCAAGAATAATTACCGTAAAAAAGCCAATAAAATATATTACAAGTTTCTATGGTGTTATAGATTTGCTTTCCACAATTCCTAAATATCTCTCATTAATTTTTGGTGGTGTTCATGCATTAGCTGCATTACGTGCTTTACGATTATTACGTGTATTTCGTATTTTAAAACTTGCTCGTTTTTTAGGTGCTTCTAATAATTTAGTAAATGCATTAAAAGCTAGTAGAGCAAAAATATCTGTCTTCTTATTTGCCGTGGTTATTGTAGCAGTCATTTTAGGAACCATTATGTATCTGGTTGAAGGAGAAGAAAACGGTTTTACTAATATCCCTAAAAGTGTTTATTGGTGTATAGTAACACTTACTACGGTAGGCTTTGGAGATATTGCGCCACAGACACCATTAGGACAATTTATTGCCTCTATGGTTATGATTTTAGGTTATGGAATTATTGCTGTACCTACAGGAATTGTTTCAGCTGAATATACAGCTCATAGTAAATCTAAAGATGAACCGAAAGAGGATGATTTTGTTCATGTAAATACTCAATGTTGCGTTAATTGTTTAAACGAGAAACATCAAGATGAAGCAGAGTTCTGCCATAAATGTGGATCCAGATTACACTATGAATAAAACGCTAATTAGCATTGTTGGTCCAACTGCTATTGGAAAAACCTCTCTTAGCATTAAACTTGCGAACTATTTTAATACCGAAATTATTTCGGGAGATTCCAGACAGTTTTATAAAGAAATGCAAATTGGAACTGCAGCTCCTACTCCAACAGAATTAAATGCAGCTAAGCATCATTTTATTCATCATATATCTATTAAAGAAGATTATAGTGTTGGTGCTTTTGAAAAAGATGCCATGCAACTATTAGATAGGCTTTTTAAAACACAAGATACAGTAATCATGGTTGGAGGATCTGGTTTATATGTTGATGCTGTTACAAAAGGATTAGATACTTTTCCAGAAATAGATTCTAACATTAGGGAGACTTTAAACAATTTACACCAAACTGAAGGCTTAGCGTCTTTACAAAGTAAATTAAAATCGTTAGATATTGATTCCTACCACAACTTAGCCATAGATAACCCTCAAAGAGTTATTCGCGCTTTAGAAGTTTGCATTGGTTCTGGGAAGCCATATTCGTCATTTTTAAATAAAAATAAAAATAATAGACCATTTAAAACTATTTATATTGGACTGACAGCTGAAAGAAGCCTTATCTATAATAGAATTAATAAACGTGTCGATTTAATGATGCAAGAGGGGCTACTAGATGAGGTTAGAGGATTAATAAAATTTAAAAGTTTAAATGCTTTAAATACTGTAGGCTATAAAGAATTATTTAAATATTTAAATGGAGAATGGGATTTAGATTTTGCCATCTCTGAAATCAAGAAAAACACGAGACGATTTGCTAAAAGACAGTTGACTTGGTTTAGAAAAAATGAAGAAATTATATGGTTTGAGCATAATAGAAACACTGAAGATATTGCCCACACTATTAGCAATAAAATTATGGAAAATGAAAATTTCTAAATTATTATTACTAGCATGCCTTTTTTCAAGCATGTTTTGTTATTCACAGACAGAAGAGGTTTTAAAAAATATTGACAACCAAGTATGGCATCCTTTTACTAAAGCATTTGAAACATTTGATTACAATCTGTTTTCAAGTATTCATAGTAAAGATT
>DFBO01000050.1:12081-19551 GCA_002366675.1 Flavobacteriaceae bacterium UBA3078 | reverse complement strand
CTCAGCATAAGAAAGAGGTATTTATAAATTAACCATTTATCCAGGTACAGATCAAGAACAAAGTTATTATGGTCAGTTCCATGTTATATTAAAAAAGGAACAGCATTCTTGGAATATTTTAGTAGATTACGATTCAAGTGAAAATAACACTGTTGATTCTTCAGTCTACAATAAAGCTTTTCAAATAGATGACTACAGTAAATATTAAATAAAATAGCCAGCTATTTAGCTGGCTATTTTATTTAATATGAAAAATTATTTTTTAAGCATTCTGATTAACTACAAGTCTAAAACCTTCACCATGAATATTTAGTATTTCTACATTTTTATCTAGTTTCAAATACTTTCTAAGCTTAGCAATATACACATCCATACTTCTAGATGTAAAGTAATTGTCGTCTCTCCAAATTTTAGTTAACGCTAATTCTCTTGGCATTAAATCGTTTTCATGTAAAGCCAACAAACGCAATAATTCGTTTTCTTTTGGAGATAATTTTACTTGTTCTCCTCCATTATAAATTAAAAAACGCAACTTAGAGTTTAAATGAAAACCACCAATCTTAAACTCGAATTGTTTACTATCTGCAACCGTTTCTGTAGCTTTACGTTGAATGATAGCTTTAATTTTCATTAATAAAACTTCACTATCAAATGGTTTGTTTAAATAATCGTCTGCTCCTACTTTATAACCTTTAAGCACATCTTCTTTCATGGCTTTTGCTGTAAGGAAAACAATTGGCACATCTGTATTTTTTTCTCTAATTTCTTTAGCTAATGTAAAACCATCTTTATATGGCATCATAACATCAAGTATGCATAAATCGAAATCGTCTTTCTTAAACTTTTCAAAGCCTTCCATACCATTTTTAGCATGGGTTACTTCATAATCGTTCATCATTAAATAATCCTTAAGAATGGTTCCAAAGTTTGGATCATCTTCTACTAATAATATTTTCTTTTGTTGTTCACTCATAGCTTTATGATATTAATGGAAGCTTTATAATAAAAGTGCTTCCTTTCTCTTTTTCACTTTCAACTGATATATGACCTTGGTGATCCTCTACAATTCGTTTAACATAAGCTAAACCTAATCCATGACCTTTAACATCATGCCTATCTCCAGTATGTTCTCGATAAAATTTTTCGAAAACACGTTTTTGTGCAGCTTTACTCATTCCACTGCCTTGATCTTTTATTTTTAATAATATGTTAGTTCCAACATTTTCTGTAGAAACATCTATTATTGGGGCTCTAGATTCTGGCGTATATTTTATTGCATTATCTAGAATATTAACTAATACATTAGTAAAATGAGTTTCATTTGCTAATACAGAAGATTTGTCTGCCAATAAGCCTACATTAATCATACCATTTCTATCTTCTACAATTAATTGTACATGTGTAACGGCATCTTCTATTAAGTCGTGCAAAATAACTCGTTCCTTACTTATGTTTAGTTCGTTTCTTTCTAATTTAGATATTCTTAATACATTTTCAACTTGCGCATGCATACGCTTGTTTTCTTCTTTAATCATTTTTAAGTATCGTAATACTTTCTCTTTATCGTCAATAACCCTTGGGTTTTTTATAGCATCTAAAGCTAAGTTTATAGTAGCTATAGGTGTTTTAAACTCATGAGTCATATTATTTATAAAATCGGTTTTTATTTCCGAAATTTTACGTTGTCTAAAAAGTTGCATTAAAGCACTTGAATACGCAATGATGATAATAGTTGTAAAAATGATAGAAAGCAAGGACATTTTAATAATAGAAGACTGGATAAATGTGTTTCTTTTTGGAAAATTTACTAACAGTCTATAATTACTTAAATCGTTTTCATTTTGAAAGATTGGCACACTAAAAGTTTGCTCATTTTGAAGCTCGAAATCTTCGCTTTGCACCTTAGTTGCCAAATCGTTACTATAAATAGCAAATTGATAATCAACAGTTATATTGTCTTCTGCTAATTTCTCTTTTAATAAGGTATTAATTTCTTCCTTAGTAATACGTTTATGAATTGGCTGTCTATAAGACAAATCTTCATAAGCTGTATCGTAAAAAATTTCTACACCTTTAGATAACTTACCAAATTCAAACATCATAGCATCTAAATTCAAATTAGAATTAGACTCTAAGGCATTTCCTTTTAATACTTTGGTCTCTCTATCGCTTAATACTTTTCTAATATTAATACTATCTAAACCTATGTCAAAGATCGATGAAGACAACTTATAATTCTCTTCTAAAATACTGTTTCTATATATTAGCTTTTCGTTAGAATCGCTATTATCTTCTTTTAAATAAAACTCCCTGAACGCTGTTGTATCTGGCGTTACACCTTTATCTATAAGTGGCTGAAGCTTTAACACATAATCTTTAAACTCTCTATCCTCAATTTCTTTAGATGTATAGCTTAATGCTTTTTTTACATTAAAGGTAAACTGTTCTTCTTCATTTTCTAAAGAGTTATTTATATAATATGCCTGAACAAAAATAATACCCACTAGAGACAAGCTCATTAATAGTATCAGTATGATGAATAACCTTTTGCTCATCGTTCAAAATTAATATTTTAACATTTAGCATACTTATCATTTAACCTTACATTAACACAAATGTTAAAATTTAAGATTTATTGTATGTCGTTAAGAATTTTATTATGTGTTTGTATTACTTGTTGTAAGGTTTTATCTAATTCTGTATTAATTATAACAAAATCAGACTTTCTTACTTTTTCATCGTCTGGCCATTGATTCTTTATAATGGCTTGTATTTTTTCTATACTAGTATCATCTCTTTCTAGTAGTCTTTTAATTCTAATTTCAATTGGTGCAGTAACAGTAATCACGTAATTGCATTTTTTATAAGCGTCATTTTCAAACAGAATCGCAGACTCTTTTAAAACATAAGGCGCATTTTGTTTATTAACCCATCGATTAAAGTGTGAAGCGACTTTTGGATGAACAATCGCGTTCATTTTTTCTAAATAAGAAGGGTTGTTGAAAATTTTATCTGCTAGAAAAGGTCTATTTAAAGTGCTATTTTTATAAGCATCATCTCCAAAAAGTGCAGTTAGTTTTCTTCTTATGATTTTAGATCTATTCATAAGTTTTTTTGCTTCATCATCAGCAATATAAACAGGTATTCCTAGAGCATTAAACTGCTTTGCAACTGTAGTTTTACCACTACCAATACCTCCTGTAAGTCCAACTAAAATCATTCTATAATTATAAATTCTATCTGTTTTTGAGATAATTTGACGTTTCTTGCTATTGTTGGCTGTTTTACAATTTGTGGTGTTAAAAACTCTGAAGAATTGTCAATGTTATTATAATCGCAAGTAATAGTAAAATCATCTGCATTTATCTTATTGTAATTAGATAAACTTGTATAGTAAGTTACGTAAAGCTTTTTGGGGAAGTATTTTATTCTAATACCTTCTGGTATATTAATTATCGTAACTGGAATATTTAAATGTCCTTCAGTAAATTTATCAACTTCAGCATTAACTCTAACTGAATTAGTTGAAAAACTTAGGTTTTTATTATTATTTGTCAATTGTAATGAAATAGGCTTATCTACATTCATTTTAATATCTTCAAGAAACAATGTATCTGTTTCTATAAAAGAAATTTCTGATACCAAAACTTCTGGACCAATTACTTTTATCGAGTCTGGATATACTTTTATAGAATCTAATAAATCAAAGCCCATTTTAAAGGACAATTTACTGTTTAACTTAATAGGAACCTTTTTTACCGCATTAATATCATATCTAAATTTTAAGGTATCTGGAGTAATACTTACAACTTCTATATCTTTAGGAAACTGATTGTTTAAATCTGAAAAACCTTGATGTTTATTCCATATATAAAAATCCTTAGAGGTTTCAATATTATCCGTGAAGTCTATGTTTATTTTAGGTTTCTTAAAATAATACTTTAACAAATTAAACCCGTTTGTCTTTAAAGTAACTTTTAATGTGTGTGAACTATCATTCAATACTAAAAAGCGCTCTGGTATATTAATTTTATTGATTTTAAATACTATCGTATTAGTATATGTTGCAGAAAGTTTTATAAATAAAAGCACTATAAAAGACAATACTAAAAACAACAGAAAAACATTTATTTTCTTGTTTTTAATAGAGACTAATATTTTAGATTTTATACTTCTAAACATAGATTAAAAAAATAATTCAGGAAAATATTCTTTTGGTTTTTTTCTTAAAAACTGCATGACAAAAGTAGATTTTAAAAACCCAATTCCATAACCTGTAAATTGAATAATTATTGCCATCATAGATAAGACAGCTATATACACACTTTGTGTTTTAAATAATGCATGAATAAAAACTATTAAAAAGTATAACAGATATAAATTTAGTAACCAATTAAATTTAAAAGTAACTGCTAATAAAACTGAAAAAATAAACCCGATAATAAAAACAGATGGGAACCAATAGGTTATTTTTTTTGTTTCTGGATGCCAGGTATTTAGAATGGGTCTTACTAAGCCAAATTTCTTAACCTGAGTATAGAATTTAGTCCAAGATATTCTGCGTTTATGATATACAAACGCTTCAGAAAAAAGCTTTGTTTTATAACCTAATTTCCAGAGTCTAATTGTTAAATCTGGATCTTCACCAGGATGAATTTTCCCAAATCCATTTGTTTCTAAAAATGCTTCTTTAGAAAGTCCCATATTGAAACTTCTAGGCTGAAACGTATCAACTCCCTTTTCATTTCCTCTTATTCCTCCTGTTGTTAATAGCGAAGTCATAGCGTAATTAATCGCCTTTTGCACAGATGTAAAAGAGTCATGTGCTGCATCTGGACCTCCATAACAATGAACGAACTCTTTTTCTAAGCTTTTCTCAACCTCAGTTAAATATTGTGGTGGCAAAATACAATCTGAATCTAAAATAATGAAATAATTACCAAGAGCCTTTTTCATTCCGTAATTCCTAGAGTCGCCTGGTCCAGAATTATTCTTTTTGTAGTACGAAATATTTAATTGATTTTTATAGGTATTTATTATAGTTTCTGATGATTGAGTTGAACCATCTTCTATTATTACAACCTCAAAGTCAGTTGTAGTTTTTAGCTTAGAAAAACTATGCAACAACTCATTTATTTCGTCTGGACGATTATAAACAGGAATTATAAATGAGAATCCTAATTGCATATAACAAATGTAATTAATCCAACAAAAAAAGCCACTCTATTGAGTGGCTTTTTAAAATTTATAAAAGTGTTTAATTATTTCTTAATCACTTTAATTGTTTTAGTCGCATTATCAACAGTCACTTTAACAAAATAAGCACCTGGTTGAAGATTAGACATATTCACTTCCGTATTAACAGTGTTTGGTGTAGCACGTACTACTTCTTGACCTAACATGTTATAAACAGCAACGTTATTAATTTCCTTACCACTATTTAAAGTTAATATATTATCTACTGGGTTTGGATAATAAGTAAATGCTGAACCAAAATCAAAATCTTGAGTAGATAAAGCTGGCTCTGTAGCATGTGCTGATATTTCAAAAGGTCCATCTTGAGGGCCTCTTGCTGCTGCAGCTTCATACTCTTGAACTCTTACATAAAGTATAGCTCCAGGAGTTTGACCTGTTAAACTTATTAAAGAGAAAGCATTTGTTCCACCATCATCATCACATTCTATTTCTGTTCCAGCCATTGCTCCACAAGTTCCAGAAAACACAGATATAGTAGTGTCTGTTAAAGAAGAACCTGCTGAAGCACGTGTTTCAATAGTAATATCACCTGCTGCAGGAACTTCTACTTGGTACCAAACATCTCTACCACTACCAAATGAACCACAAGTTACGTCTGTATCTGTAACTTCACCTGAATCTGTGTTATATAAAGTTGTTCCAGTAATCCAAACCTCTGCACCAGTTGTAGAAGGCATAATGTTTTCTGCATCAGCACAATTATCATTCGCTGGAGAAGGTCCTGGTGTAGAAAAGCTAACAGGTCCAACCCAAAATGAAGTTCCGTCTGTATCACAATTTGCTTGAATAAAAGCATCATAATTGGCTTCAGATACTAACCCTGAAACTCCTACCATCGTAGTTGCTTCAGTTCCTGAAATACCTCCTGGCGTTCCTTGAGGACTACCTTGAGGCTGTATCTCATAATTATAACCTATAGGCGAACTTATACTAGCAGTCCATGATAAATCCACGGTTGTTTCTCCAGTAGGAGTAGCAATTAATCCAGTTGGCTCTGTACATACTGGAGGTAATGACATACAAATGTCTACTACAGCTGTAGATCCAGCTTCCTGCCAAAAATACATATAATATTGTGTGCTTGGAGTTAAAACTAAATCAATACTAGGTGCAATTCCATCTGCAAAACATTCAATATCTGAATCACCACAAGCTGAGTAAAGAACCATATCAACTGCAGCAGAAGCATTAACTCTTAATTCTCCTGAAGCATCAGTAGTTGTAGTTACCCAAAAACCAATATTATTGAATGTATCACAAGAACCACCTCCACTTGTAGTAGTGGTAGAAAAATCTAAACTTAGTGGAGTTGCTGTACCACAGTCTGCTTCTAATGTAGCCACTATAGCTGTACCACAAGCCTCTCCAGTGTCTGGCTGAGTCCACGTATATGGCCCAGTATAAGTGCTATCTCCATTAGACCCTCCACAATTTGCTTGAACATAAAAATCATATACAACTCCAGAAGTTAATCCTGTTATAGAAGCAGTTTCAGTCATTACAGAAGCTCCACCTATTTGATCATTTCCTTGAACATAACCAGTAATTCCGTATTCATAAGTCCAGTCTGTTTCAGATCCAGCTCCAGTCCATGATAAGTCAGCATCTGTTACTGAAGTAGCTGCAGCATTTAAACTTCCAGGAGGTAAACAACCAGATAGTTCATCAACTAAAATATCATCAATTGTTGCTCCTCTTCCCCAGTTTGCTTTTGCTTCAAACGCTATATAATAGTCGTTACTTGGATTTGGCAGTACTATATTTACCTCAGTCCATGTTTCAGCATTTGAAGTGTATTCAGCTACTTGAGTCCAAGCATCAGCAGCAGCGCTTTTCACAAAAACTCTTAATTCTTCTATATCTCCACCCCAAGTTGCATTTGTGTAATAAAATGTAAGAACAGGTGTTGTTACTGTTGTAACATCTAAAGCTGGTGTTTCTAATCGAGTTCTATCAACATAGTTACCTACATAAAAATATGCCATTGATGCACCAGTTCTAGGCTGAACTGTAGAGTTTTGGTTATTTGCAGCTGTAGTCCAATCTGTTGCTCCCGCAATCTGTGTTTGTGTCCATCCTGCAGGAATTCCTGCTTCAAAACCTTCTGTTAATACCTGAGCATTTGAGGCAAAACAAAATGCTAAAAATAATAGTAAAGTAATTTTTTTCATATTTAATATAATATTTTGTTATTAAGTCATAAAAATATTGATA
>DFBO01000050.1:0-11904 GCA_002366675.1 Flavobacteriaceae bacterium UBA3078 | reverse complement strand
CTAAATCCACCATCATGGAATAGATTTTGAAGCGTTACCATTTTAGTTAAATCACTAAACATAGCTACTGTATAATTAGCGCAATCTAAGGCAGTTGCATTCCCTAATGGAGACATTTTCTCTGCATAAGCAATAAAACCATCAAATCCTTTTACTCCACTTCCTGCCGTTGTAGGTGTTGGAGACTGAGAAATTGTATTAACACGAACTGTTTTTTCTTTTCCAAAGAAATACCCAAAACTACGTGCAATACTTTCCAGATAAGCTTTATTATCTGCCATATCATTATAATCAGGAAAAACACGTTGTGCAGCCATATAGGTAAGAGCAACAATACTTCCCCATGAGTTCATGGCATCTTTTTGATATAGGGTTTGCATTACTTTATGAAAAGACATGGCAGATATATCTGTGCCTTTTTGAGTCCAATCGTAATTTTGATTTGTATAAGCGTTCCCTTTTCTTACATTAATAGACATACCTATAGAATGTAAAACAAAGTCTAATTTACCACCTAAAATCTCAACGGCTTGTTCTACTAGATTCTCTAAATCTTCTAAAGAGGTAGCATCAGCTGGAATAATTTTAGAACCTGTTTTTTCTGCTAAAGCATTAATCTGTCCCATTCGTAAAGCTACAGGAGCGTTAGTTAAAACAAAAGTTCCTCCTTCTTCATGTACACGCTCAGCAGTTTTCCATGCAATAGAATTTTCATCAAGAGCACCAAAAATAATTCCTCTTTTTCCTTTTAATAAGTTGTATGACATATTGTAATTTTTAGTCGTTAGTTAACGGTCTTTAACTTTATTATTTGATTCCTAAAAAACAAAGATAGTATTAATTCAATAATTGTTTAGCATGTGCCATAGCAGAAGTTGAAATTTCTATTCCACCAAGCATTTGAGCTATTTCTACCAAACGTTCGTCATGATTCAATTTCATTAAATTTGTAACAGTAATATTATTAATATCTTCTTTATAAACTTTAAAATGGGTATTTCCTTTTGCTGCAATTTGAGGAATATGTGTTATTGCAAAAACCTGCATAGTATGACTCATCTGAAGCATAATTTGTCCCATTTTATTCGATATTTCGCCAGAAACTCCAGAATCTATCTCATCGAACATAATAGTTGGTAGCTGCCTGTATTTAGATAATATGGACTTAATAGCTAACATAATTCTAGAAAGTTCGCCTCCAGAAGCTGCTTTTTTAAGCTCATTAAACTGTCCTCCCTTGTTTGCCGAGAACATAAAAAACAAATTATCTTTTCCATTTGAAAGAAAAGAATCTGATGTTTCTAGATCTATTTTAAATCTAGCATTAGGCATGCCTAAATCTATTAGAATATCTTCCAATTGTTTTGTTAGGCTAGGAATAGCTTTAAAGCGGTTTTTATGAATTGTGCCTGCAAAATTATTTAATGATGCTTTTATCTTTAAAAGTTCGTTCTCTTTTGCTTGAATTGTTTCATCTAAATTTTCAGTTTCAGACACTTTTAAAGTAAGCTCTTCTTTTATTTTAATCAACTCTGTTACTGAAGATACTAAATGCTTATTAAACAAATTATTTATAATTTGTAATTTAGAATTTACCTGTTCCAACCTTTCTGGATCTGCTTCTAAATCTTCTTGAAGATTTTCTATTTCAGAAAACACATCGTTTAATTCAATTGAACTACTTTCTATTCTATCAAAAATGATTTGATACTTATTAGAATATGAATTTACTTTTTTAAAAGTACTTTTTAAATTATTTAAAGCAGTTATAATCCCAATATCTTCTTCGCTTAATAATTGATTCGCTGAAATTAAAGACTCTCTAATTTCTTCTATATTATTTAAAGTCTCATATTCTTCTTCAAGAGATTCTAATTCGTCTTCAACTAAATTAGCTTCATTTAATTCGTTTAATAAATAGGTATGATAATCGTACTCCTTAATAGCATCAGCCTTAAATTGTAACAATTCATCCAATTCCTTTAGGTTTGATTTATATGTTTTAAGATTCTGAAAGTAATCTTTTAACACATTCTCATTTGAAGCTAATGCATCAATTATTTCAAATTGAAAAGAATCGTCAATCAATTGTAACGTTTGATGTTGAGAATGAATATCAATTAATTTTTCGCTTAATAATTGAAGGATATTTAAATTTACTGGAGAATCGTTTATAAATGCTCTCGATTTTCCCGATGGTAATATTTCTCTTCGAATAATTGTTTGAGTGTCGTAATCGATGTCTTTTTTTTCAAAAAGGCCTTTAAGTTTATAACTTGTTATATCGAAAACAGCTTCGATGATGCACTTTCTTGAAGTATCCTTAATGCTAGATAAATCTGCTCTTTTTCCTAATATTAGAGCTAAACCTCCAAGTAATATAGATTTTCCTGCTCCAGTTTCGCCAGTAATTATAGAAAAGCCTTGATTAAAATTAACCTGTAGGTTATCTATTAAAGCATAATTTTTTATGGAAAGTGAGGTTATCAATGGTATTTCAAGAATTTAGGTTAAAGGTAAGTAATTTCAAGAAATGACATATTATCTACTACAAATATGTTGTAAAATAATTAATACTTAATATTTCTCCACTGACTAGAATACATTGGAGCTACTTTATTAAGAGTAGATACTAATTTTGTTATTTC
Organism: Flavobacteriaceae bacterium UBA3078; assembly: GCA_002366675.1. Classification (GTDB taxonomy): domain Bacteria; phylum Bacteroidota; class Bacteroidia; order Flavobacteriales; family Flavobacteriaceae; genus Xanthomarina. The sequence continues at coordinate 9,256 of DFBO01000050.1, read as the reverse complement.
AACTTTTGGCCCAGAGCCAAAAATATCCTGAATTTCGTCTGCTTTTGCATCGAAAAAAGTTCTAAGTATATATGAATTAGGTCTAACTCTATTCATTGACTCTAAACTTATAATAGCATCTGCAACATTAGATTTAGCCACTTTCTGGTCATTACTCATAAGGTCTAGTCCATTTCTGTGATATTGGTACATAACAGTTCTGTAATCTTCAAAAGTTGGAGACAGCATATTATCTATTAATGCATATCTATTTTGTGTTCCATCGCTTAATTTCCATCCTTTAGTGCTTTCTCCTTGGGAATAATTCAAGATAACTTGTGCTTGATTAAAATACTCACTTCCTCCTTTAGGAGAAAACGTATCTGCATCAATACCTAAAACCATATATACATGAAATGCAATAACCGAAATTAAGTTAGATTCAAATAAGTTAGGGTTATAAACTAGATTCTGAAACTCTAAATACCTAAAAGTAAAATCTTTATCATTAATATTATGAACAGAAGTTGTATAAGATGAACCATAAACTGGTCTAGAAGATTGCACTTGAATAGTTCCACTAAAAACATCGCTAGAATAACTAGTAATATTAATATACATCGAACACTCTACACGTTCTTTAGTTGTATATTCTCTATCTGTCCATTGCGTATTATTTACAAACTCTCTAATTTGTTTTTGTAATGTTTTAAAGACAGGAAGATTGGCATTTCCAGTTTGCTCTGCATTAATTACAACATTACAATTTAATTCTTGAGTGTAGGCTGAAAAGCTAAAACACAATATTAAAATTAATAGAATTCTACGCATCTAATTTTTTTATAATTTCATTTAATAGGTCTGAAGCAACTTCAGCTTTAGACTTTAATTGATATTCGGTAACCATATTTTGGTCATCAATAATGGTAACTTTATTGGTGTCGGTTTTAAATCCTGCACCTTTATCTTTTAACGAATTTAATACAATTAAATTTAAATTCTTCTTTTTTAATTTTGCTTTTGCGTTTTCAAGTTCATTTTCTGTTTCTAGTGCAAAGCCTACTAAAATTTGATTAGATTTAATGTTACCTAATGATGCTAAGATATCTTTTGTTTTTTCCAACTCTAATACTAACGTCGAATCTTTCTTTTTTATTTTTTGATTTGCAACTTGTTTTGGTTTGTAATCTGCTACTGCTGCAGAAAGAATAGCCACGTCAACAAATTTAAAATGTTTATGTGCTTCATCATACATGTCCTGAGCGCTGATAACCGGAAAGATCTTAATCAAACTATGTTTTGATTTTTGATGCGTAGGACCAGTAATTAATATTACCTCAGCACCAAGATTAGCTGAAGCTTTAGCGATTTCAAAACCCATTTTCCCACTAGAATGATTCCCAATAAATCGAACTGGGTCTAAAGCTTCGTAGGTAGGTCCAGCAGTAATTAAAATCTTCTTCCCACTAAGTGGTAGCTTACCAATAACATCTTTCTCTATAAAAGATAGAATATCTTGTGGTTCTGCCATACGTCCTTCACCTACCAATCCACTAGCTAATTCGCCACTAGTGGCTGGAATTATTATGTTTCCATAGCTTTTTAAGCTATTAAAAGATTTAAGAGTTGTTGGATGCTTATACATGTCTAAATCCATTGCAGGAGCAAAATATACTGGACACTTTGCAGACAAATAAGTAGCTAAAAGTAAATTATCACAAACACCATTTGCCATTTTAGAAAGAGTATTTGCTGTTGCTGGAGCTATAATAAATAAATCTGCCCAAAGACCTAGTTCTACATGATTATTCCATAAGTCTTCATCAGAATTATCAACAAATGTAGAATGAACTGGATTTTTAGATAATGTAGATAATGTTAAAGGTGTTACAAAATCTTTTGCTGAAGGTGTAATAACAACTTTTACATTGGCTCCGGCTTTTATAAAAAGCCGAACCAACGAAGCCGTTTTATAAGCAGCAATACCAGCACTAATGCCTAAAAGTATGTTTTTGCCGCTTAGTATTGACATATTTTTTTATTCTTGAATATCGTCTTCTGTGTTTCTGAAATAAATTTTATCATCTAACCATTCCTGTACTGCTAAAGCATGAGGCTTTGGTAATTTCTCGTAAAATTTAGAAACTTCAATTTGCTCTTTGTTTTCAAAAATTTCTTCAAGACTATCATTAAACGTAGCAAATTCTTCAAGCTTTTCTATTAATTCTTTTTTAATTTCAGAATTAATTTGTTCAGCTCTTCTAGATATAATAGAGATTGCTTCGTAGATGTTTTCAGTTTCAGCATCTACCTTATTTCTATTATAAGTAACGGTATTAACAGGAGCTTTGATTTTTTTTAAATCCATTTTATTGTATTTAGCTTTTAGTACTATATTTTTCTAATTCTTTTATAGCTTCATCTAGCATTTTATCGGCATCTTCCATACGCTCTGATTGACTATAACTCTTTTTATAACTATTATAATGTTTTTTTACATTTTCTAAACGCTCTTCTCTTTTAGATTCCACACTATTAATTGCCATTTTATAGGCAGAGTCTAATTTATAAAAATAAACATCTTCTCTGTAAGTTGAACCAGGGAAATCTAAAATAAAATTATCGAACGCTTTTATTGAGGCTGTGTAATCTCCGGTATATCCTGCAATTTTATTGTATTGCTTAGCTATTTCGAACGCTTTTCTCTCTAATTTAAAATCTAATTCTTTTACTAGTTCATTTGCTGCTGGTAAAAACTCAGATTCTGGATATAAATTTATGAACGATTGCAATTTTTCAATAGCATCTATTGTTTCTGTTTGATCCTTAGAGTAAACAGGAGATAACATATAGGCACTTTTTCCACTTAAAAATGCAGCCTCTTCAACTTTTTCACTTTGAGGGTAAGCAGATGCAAATCTTTCAAACTGATAACTTGCTAAATAATAATCCTTCATTTCGAAATAGGTCTTAGAATACAAGAACATAAGCTTTTCAGCTTGAGGTTTCCCTCTATAACTAGGAACTATTTGAGCAAAAAGTTTATTTGCTTTAGCAAATTTACCTTTATTATACATTTCTTCCCCTACTCTAAATTTCTCAGAAACATCTGGCTTTTTTAAAGCTTTTTGATATTGACTACAAGAACTTAAAACAATGAAAGTTAAAAATAAATAAAAAAGTTTCTTCATAATTTAAAAACAGGATGCAAAATTAAGCTATTAATATGGATTTTAAAAATATTTTATTCAGCTAAAATAATCGCTTCATCGAGCATTATACAAGGATTAAGTATAATTTAACTTTTTTTGAAATTATTTATAAAACTACCAACCTTTGTTTTTAAGGAATCTGATGCTACAACAAGTGGCAATCTAACCTGATCTTTAGATAAGTTTAATTGTTCTAAAACCGCTTTAATTCCTGCTGGATTATTTTCAGAAAAGATGTATGAAATGATGTCTAAAAACTGATAATGAAGCTTATACGCTTCTTTTGTTTTTCCTTCTAATCCTAAATGAATCATTTTAGAAAACTCTTTTGGAAAAGCCTGGCCAATTACTGAAATTACACCTACTCCACCTGCTAAAGTTACTGGCAAAGCTAAGTCGTCGTCGCCTGAAATAATCAAGAAATCATCTGGTTTGTTTTTTATTAATTGAAAATATTGAGACATATTTCCTGCTGCTTCTTTTATTGCAACAATATTACTGAATTCTGATGCTAATCTAATCACAGTTTCAGGCAACATATTTGAAGATGTTCTACCAGGAACATTGTATAATATTATTGGAACTGGAGACGCTAAAGAAATTGCCTTAAAATGCTGAAAAACGCCTTCCTGTGTTGGTTTGCTATAAGCTGGAGAGACAGATAGAATAGCTGAAATATGACTAAAGTCTGTAGTTTTAATTTCTTCAATTATATCGGAAGTATCATTTCCTCCAATTCCTAAGACTAAAGGTACTCTGCTATTATTGGCATTAACAATGGTTGCAATAATCTCTTTTTTTTCAGATTTAGATACTGTAACACTTTCACCAGTAGTTCCTGATATTACAATATAATCTGTACCATTTTCTATGTTATAATTTACAAGTTTTGTTAATGCCTCATGATCTACACTTAAATCTTCCTTAAATGGTGTTATGACAGCAATTCCAAGCCCAGTTAATTTGTTTTTCATTTTTAAATTTTATTTAATACAGTTACGTATTTTAATAATTCTGTTTTAAAAGAATTAATGTTTTTGAATTTGGTTTTGATAATTAAATCATTAAATCGTTTATCTTTTTGAAAAATTCCTACTTTAAATTTAGCATTAGATGCTGCAGTTAAATATTTAAGTTCTAAAACATCTTCAGCATAATAACTAATTAAAATATCGAATTTTATATCTAAAAAAGACTGTAATTCAATATTTCTAACTTTCCCATTCCATGTAAAGTCTTTTGGATGAAAACAAACATTCCAAGAATAAGTTTCATCTTTCTTTAAAGAAGCAAATGCAATGATTTTTAGCTTGTTAGATCTTACATTTAAAGTTGAAGCTATTGTTTTTAAGGTTTCGAAGTCGTTTGTTTCATCTGCATTTAATATAATTCCTAAGCTTTCAATCTTGTTGTTATTATAGTCAACTTCTCTACTCTTTAAAATTAAATTTAAATTCTTTTTAATAGATTTTTCTTTTAAAGCCTTTAAAATCATTATATATTTAACCTTTCTACAAAGGTAGTAAAAGTACTAACAAGTTATTATTAAAATTTAGATGTTTCATTATGACATATAAGCCATTAATATTTCTCTTTTTTATCGCTATTCTTTTTTGCTGTAAAGAAGAACAACAACAGCATCTTACACGAATTGAAGGGACTCAAATTTCAATTTCAGATAGCCTAGAAACAGATTTAGAAATAGATGCTTTTATTAAGCCATATAGAGAGCGTGTTAATAAGGAATTAGATAGTGTTCTGGCTTATTCTGTAGATACTTATTCAAAAAAAGATGGCGAATTAAATACAGCTATTGGAAATTTGTTTGCTGATGTTATTTTTGAGCAATCTAATCCAGTTTTCAAACAAAGAACTGGTAGAGATATTGACATGGTTTTAGTTAATCATGGAGGTATTAGGTCGATTATTTCAAAAGGCAATATCACTACTAGAACAGCATACAAAATTATGCCTTTTGAAAATAGCATTGTTGTTGTTGAACTAAAAGGAAGTAGCATCAATAAATTAATAACTTATTTACTTGAAGCCAAAAGAGCGCATCCTATTTCTAAATTAAAAGTGGTTGTAGATGAAGATTTTAATTTAACTGAAGCCACCATTAATAGTAAACCTATTGATACATCTAAAACATATTTTGTAGCAACAAATGACTACCTATATAGTGGTGGAGATTCTATGACTTTCTTTCAACCAAATGACAGCTTATATATTTTAAATTATAAAATACGAAATGCCTTGTTAGATTATTTCATAAAAGTAGACACTATAAATCCTATTATAGATGACAGATTTATTCAAATAAAAAAGTAAGAATATGAAGAGAAGAGATTTCATTCAACAAACAGCATCTGCAACTGCTTTAGCTACCATTGGAGGGTTAACCCTCCCTAGTTTTACATTGTTAAAAAAAGAAACTAAGATTACCATTCTTCACACTAACGATGTGCATAGTCATATTGACCCTTTTGGTCCAGAAGATGGAAGAAACCCAAATAAAGGTGGAGTTGCAAGAAGAGCTACTTTAGTTCAAGCTATTAGAAATGAAAATCCAAACACCTTGCTTTTAGATGCTGGAGATATTTTTCAAGGAACACCCTATTTTAATTATTATGGTGGAGAGCTTGAATTTAAATTGATGAGTAAATTAAAATACGATGCTGCAACTATAGGAAACCATGATTTCGATAATGGTATAGATGGTCTGTATGCTCAATTACCTCATGCTGAATTTGATTTCTTATCTGCTAATTACGATTTTTCAAATACCATACTAGACACACATGTCAAACCTTATAAAGTATTCAATAAAAATGGTATTAAAATTGGCGTGTTTGGCTTAGGTATTATGCTTGATGGATTGGTACTAAAAAACTTATATAAAGAAACCATTTATTTAGATCCTACAGAAATTGCTCAAGACATGAGTCGTATTTTAAAAGAAGAAGAGCATTGCGATTTAATAATTTGTTTGTCGCATTTAGGTTATCATTATTCCGAATATTCTGAAAGACCAAGCGATTTAAAATTAGCAGCTAGCACAAAAAATATAGATTTAATAATTGGTGGACATACGCATACTTTTCTGCATAAGCCAACTATAACAAAGAATGCAGAAGGTAAAAATGTACTAGTAAATCAAGTTGGTTGTTATGGTATTAATTTAGGTCGAATAGATTTCTTTTTTGATTCTAATAGAAATAAGACAGCAAACGGTACGTCTATTATTGTCTAGTTAATGCTAATGTAGATTCTGTAGATATCCTTTCTTCAACAATTTGTCTTTTTCTTAGCCTGTTTTCTCCAATAATATAATTGAATAAGAAAAACAATCCAACTACATGTAAGACACGATCTAGCATAACAAAACTCCAGTTATATATATAGTAATTACTTATATAATGTAATACATCTGAAAATCCAAAACACAAAGCAACTAAAAGGTAAATAATAGATTGCTTACTCTCTGTATTTAAATAAACAACAAACGACAAGAACGTAAGTCCTATTAATGAAACACTTTTGGCTGCGAATAAATTAACTTCAATTGGATCTGTTATTTGTAATTTTAATATGGAGTATAATTCATAAATGAAATATGAATTAATACTAACAACAATAATTAAATAAATAGCAATAACTCTATCAATACGAATTCTTTTAAACTTAGAAGCTGCATAAAAAATTAGCATCAAATAGCTAAAGAAGTATATAAAACTAGAAAATTTTATGATAGAACTATTTGAAGAAAAAACAGATGAAAAATCACCCATAAATGAAAACAATAGAAAAAGAACAAATACAAAACTAAAGTATCTATTCTTTATAAAATAATACATCATAAAAACTGGAACAAAAAGAGGCTTTGTTAATTGCAAAAACAAACCACTCTCGCTTAATGTAGCGAGAACATTCATTAAGATAAGTAAGCACAGAACACACAAAAATATCCTGTTATAACTAATTTTTAGCCATTCTTTCACAGTAGTAAACATAAGTAGGTTGAATCAAATATACTTAATTTCAACGATAATAACGTGCATTTCGTCGAAAATAATGTTAAGATTCGTATTCAAACAGGACAGATTAAGAAAATAATGATGTAAAAAGTAGATCTAGTTAGACTATACAACTGCTTTTGAATCCTTCTTGAGAGAAATTATAGAATAGTAATAATAAAAACAAAAAGCCAACACAAAAAGAATAGTTGAAATATAGTTTAAAAAGTCTTGATCGGTAATATAGTAATAAGCAATTTGTATAACTTCAGAAAAAACAATACATAAAGAACCCAAAAAGATAGATAGTGATTTTATATTATCATTATAAAAATAAGCGATTAACGACAAGGTCAATAACAACAACATGATAATATTATAAATCAATTCAAAAACAATTAAAACTGTACCAATTAAATAAGGGGTAACTATAGTAATAAGTACATATACCATGTATACATTCAAAAGAGTGAGTATAAACAAATGGGCTTTATAATTTTTAAACACCTTCTTATAATCTAGGCTTTTGCATACTTCCAATGTCAATAGTATATACGCAAAAATGTATAATAGATTTCCAATTATATAATAGACATCAAAATCTGGATAGAAATCTATAAAGTAGTATTCAGCAAATATCATTAATTCGGAAACAGAAAATAATATTAAAAACCCGAAGAAATATGGCGATTTTCGCTTGACATTAATAATATAAAGAAGTGTAAATAAAGGTACTATAAATGATTTGGAAATACTTGAAATAAAATATTCCTCTTTTATCTCAAAAAGAGCAAAAGACATACAAAGGCAAATAATTGCACCTATTAGAATATTAGATTTACTAAAAACCATTTAACGTTCATTTGAAAGCAAATATATACAAAAAATGTAATTAAACGATAAAAAATTACACTTTAACGATTATATGTTGTTATTTATAATCATTATAAATAATAAAGATAGACAGTAAGTTGAAAAAGATATTGATTTAAAAAAGTAATTAATTAAAGATAAGAAAGTCTATGAAAAACTATTTGAGTTTTGATTAATACTATTAATTTTTGATTGGTAAAAAAACAAAATAAAGGCTAACACATTAAATAAAGTAGAGATTAGTCCTAAAATTTCCATCTTTTCAGATAAATAATAATACCCAATTAATAAAAACTCAGAAAATGTAATTAGTAAACAGCCACAGAACAATAATAAGGCTTTATGACTTTCGTGAAACAAATAGTTTAAAAAAGATATACTAAGTAAAGAGAGTAAGACAAAATTATAAAGATGTTCTACAACTCTAACATAACTAAGGTGTTCTGTTTCAAAATCTATTGGGTTTATAATGGTTGTCATTACAAAAATGATATAGAAATTAAGTAAGAGCAAGACTCCAATATGAATTGGGAATGCTTTTAAAACACCTTTAAGACTAATAAATTTTAAAATTTCTAATAGTAAAAACACATAAGAAATAATATATAAGGTATTACAGGCAAAGTATATCAATTCATATAATTCATCTTGATCTCTAATATTTATAAAATCAGATATTGAATAAATAACTAAAAAAAGAGTGAAATATTTAGACTTATCTCTTATAGTGATAAAGTATATTAGAGTAATAAATGGAACAATTAAAAGTTCCAAAGTCTCAAATATACTTGAGCTTACAATACCTAAAATTAAAGAAAAATGAAAAAAGTCAAGCATAAAAATAAAAGAGCATTTTTAATTAGAAATCAAGTAATAACAACCTTATTGCTCCACAAATATATTTAAAATATCACATTAACCTATTAAAAACCAATGTCCTTTTTAGTTAATCATTTCTAAAAATCCCTGTTCAGTAATAATAGGAACATTTAGTTTTTCAGCTTTCTCTTTTTTACTTGGACCCATATTATCTCCAGCTACAATAAAACTAGTTTTACTAGATATAGATGAAGACACCTTACCTCCATTGTCCTCAATTAGCTTTTTTAACTCATTTCTAGACACGACATGAAACACACCAGAAACAACAAATATTTGAGATTCAAGCTTGTTGGT
>DFBO01000066.1 GCA_002366675.1 Flavobacteriaceae bacterium UBA3078 | reverse complement strand
AAAATTGCACCTCCAAAATTTCAGATAGTTATTGTAGTAACTGTGGTCAGCGAACATCCATTCATAAAGTGACCTTTAAAGAAACTTTTCAAGATTTTATAGATGTAGTGTTTTCAATTAACTCGCCTTTATTTCTTACAATTAAATTATTAATAATAAACCCAGGGAAATTATTTATTGAATATTTAAATGGTAAACGAAAAACATACTATAAACCAGTTCCGTTTTTCATTTTAACAACTATTATTTTTGTACTTATAAAAGCAATATTAAATTATGATCCGATGGAGAATATGGCAGTTGTTGGAAGTGAAAAACTTGATCAAAGTTTGATTAATAATGCAGGAATATTTATGGCAAAAAATATCAATAATATTATTTTCACTTTTGTTTTTTCTTTTGCCATATTCGTTAAATTGTTCTTTTATAAAAAGTACACATTTGCAGAATATCTTGCTGTTTCATTTTATGTTATAGGTTTTTATATAATTATCACAACTGTTCTAATGTTTGGTTTACAATATGCTGGTCCAAAATATAAAATGGTGCCATTTATATTCCTATTTTTCTACATGATTTACGTTTTAACTTCATTGTTTAAAAAGATAAGTGTATTAACCATTCTTAAAACTGTATTAGTGTTTTTATTCTCGATATTCTTTTATATGATTTTTGGCTATGGAATTTCGTTTCTTATTGTCTGGTTGAAAACGTTATAATGGCAGGAATTTATATCCACATACCATTCTGTAAACAAGCTTGCTTTTATTGCGACTTCCACTTTTCTACCTCACTTAAAAAGAAAGATGAGCTTGTTGCTGCTTTAGTTAAAGAGCTAGGATTACGAAAAGATGAATTCAAAAACAAAACGGTTGAAACTATTTATTTTGGAGGAGGAACACCTTCTTTATTAACGATTAACGAATTAAAATTTTTAATTGAAGAAGTATATAAAAATTATCAAGTAGTTGCCAATCCTGAGATTACATTAGAAGCAAATCCAGACGATTTAATGTCTGTTCAAGCGCAGTCGACAACTGTTTTTGAGGATTACAGACAAATAGGAATAAATAGACTTTCAATTGGTATTCAATCTTTTTTTGAAGACGATTTAAAAGCCATGAATCGAGCACATTCTTCAGAAGAAGCAAAAAAATGTTTGTTAGAAGCCACAAAACACTTCGATAATATTACCATCGATTTAATCTACGGGATTCCAAGTATGAGCATAGAGAAATGGGACGAGAATTTACTGATGGCTTTTAGTCTTGGCGTGAATCATATTTCTAGTTATGCCCTAACAGTTGAACCAAAAACAGCTTTAGATACCTTTATTAAAAAAGGTGTTTATCCTCCTATGAATGACGATTTGGCGCAACTTCATTTTAATCATTTAATGTCAGAAACCGAAAAGCAAGGCTTCATACATTATGAGATTTCCAATTTTGGAAAGCCTGATTTTTTCTCACAGCACAACACAAGTTATTGGCAAGGAAAACCGTATTTAGGCATTGGACCATCTGCACATTCATTTAATGAAAATACTAGAAGTTGGAATGTATCTAACAATACAAAATACATTAAAAGTATTGAGGAAAATTGTTTGCCAAACACCAAAGAAATCTTGACTATTCAAGAACAATACAACGAATATGTTATGACAGGTTTAAGAACTATTTGGGGAGTTTCACTTAAAAAAATAGAACAAGATTTTGGTGAATCTTGCAAAACGTACATTATAGAGCAATCTCAAAAATTCATTAATAAAGATTTACTTGTAATTAAGAGTGATAAGAATTCATCTATATTATCAGCAACTCAAAAAGGAAAGTTTTTAGTTGATGGTATTGCTTCAGAATTGTTTATGATTTAATTATATTTGAAAATGATTGCAACCATACAGTATAATTCAAAAAAACTTCAAATAGATTTATCGAAACCTTTAGATATTTCTATTCCATTAAAAGCATCTAAAAACAATGTGAATGCTTGGTATTTAGATGAACCTAAAATCGAACCAGTAAAAGATGGTGAGTGGACAGCAAGCGTGGCAGAAGGCGCAGATATTAATTTTAATAATATTTGGTTTAATCCACATGCACATGGAACTCACACAGAATGTGTTGGGCATATTACTAAGAAAGTTTATTCTATCAATCAGCAATTAAAACAGTTTTTCTTTTTAGCTGAAGTTATTACAGTAGCACCAGAAAAGAAGGATGATGATTTTGTAATTTCAAAAAAACAAATTCAGTTTGCGTTAGGTAATAAAAAACGTGATGCTGTAGTAATTAGAACAATCCCTAATACGAAGGAAAAATTATCTCAGCAATATTCTAATACAAATCCACCATATTTATTATCAGAGGCTGCTATCTATTTAAGAGAGAAAGGAGTGAAGCATCTGTTAATTGATTTGCCTAGTATTGATAAAGAGAAAGACGATGGTAATTTGTTTGCACACAATGCATTTTGGAATACAGCAGGAAGAGTTAGATTAGATGCTACAATAACAGAATTTATCTTTGTGCCTAATCCAGTTGAAGATGGCACTTATTTTTTAAACATACAGATAGCTCCTTTTGAAAATGATGCTTCTCCAAGCAAGCCTGTTTTGTATGAAATTATAAACGATTAAGTAAATTCAATGGAGATATTTATAGGAATTATTTTAGGTGTTTTATTAAGTATAGGCTTGGTTAGTTATGTCAAGTTTTTTAAAAACAAGCAATTAGTCAAGTCGCAATCAATTTTGCTATTAGATAAAATTAAAACGGTTTGTAAGTTTATAACTGTTGAAGGAGATTTTGCCGAAATATATCATTACGAAGATGTAAAGGAACGCTTCTTAAAGTTGGTGTCTGCAAAGAAAAAAGCACTTGTAATTGTTAAGGCTAAAGCACATATTGGATACGATTTAAGGAAAATAGAGCTGCAATCTAACACAGACGCCAAACAGATTATTTTAACACATTTCCCACAACCAGAAGTATTATCGGTTGAGACTAATCTAGATTATTACGATAAAAAAGATGGGTATTTTAATAAGTTTGAAGCTTCAGATTTAACCGAATTACAGCATAATGCTAAGCAACATATTTTAGATAAAGTACCAGAAAGTGGCCTGATGGAAGTCGCAAAAAAAGAAGCTTTAGAAACCATACTGCTTATGGAAACTATTGTAGAAACTATTGGGTGGAAATTGGATTATTCAGCACTTAAATTAGAAGAGAAGGTAATAGAGCGAATTGAAAAATAAAAATGGCGTTTTTAAGAATTACATTATGAATATTGAACAATTTCGAGATTACTGCTTGAGTAAAAAAGCGACTACAGAACATTTTCCTTTTGATAATGATGTGCTGGTTTTTAAAGTGCTAAACAAAATGTTTGCACTTGCATCGTTAAAACAATGGGAAAGTGGCGATGGGTATATTAACTTAAAATGCAATCCAGAATATGCCATTGAGTTAAGGGAATCTTTTGAAAGTATAAAACCAGGATACCATATGCAGAAGCAGCAATGGAATAGTGTTTATATTCATCGTGACGAATTAAAGCCTCAACTTATTTTTGAACTTATCGATCATTCTTATGATATGATTGTAAAAGGTATGACTAAAAAAATGCGAGAATCTCTTCAATAAAGCAGTATGTTTGCAAAATCATAACCTAAAACATGAAACCTTCATGAGCGTATTACAAACACTACAAGATAGAAGTAACAATACTTGCGAATTATGTACTTCTACTCAAGACCTTTCTCAATATACTATTCCACCTTCATTAAATGAAAATGTTGCAAACGATATTTTGGTTTGCAAAACCTGTTTAGACCAGATTGAAGGAGAAGTCGACATGAACGTTAATCATTGGCGTTGTCTAAATGAGAGTATGTGGAATGAACACGTTGCAGTTCAAATAATGGCTTGGAGAATGTTACAAAGACTACGTAAAGAAGGTTGGCCAAAAGACTTGTTAGATATGATGTATTTAGATGATGATGCTTTAGCCCTAGCTAGAGCAACTGGAGAACATGAAGACGAGGTAAATAAAATAATACATAGAGATGTTAATGGCGTCATTTTAGAAAATGGTGATTCTGTTGTTCTTGTTAAAGATTTAAAAGTTAAAGGTTCAAGTATCGTTGCCAAACAAGGAACAGCAGTAAGAAATATTAGATTAGATTATGAAAATGCTGAATTTATTGAAGGCAAAGTTGATGGTCAGCAAATAGTTATAATTACTAAATATGTTAAGAAAAATTAACATTTAAGTGTCTTGTTTTTAACATATTACAATAGTTTTATAGTGACTTTGTAAATTGTATTTAATTGTATTTCATCGAAGAAATTTACATGCTTTTTTCATTAATCTAGTACTTTTGTTTCTCATCGAATTTTTTACTTAACAGACTAAATACATTTTATATTTATAATATCGAACCTGATTAATAGCATAAACAAGTTTGCATTTTTTAATTTATGTTATTATGAATCTCACAATCACTCACTACAACAATTATTTTAAAGTTACTGGTATTTTAAACAGACAATCTGTTGCATTTTTTCAAAAAGAATTTGAAAATGTTTTTGAAAAACTTCAAGCTGTAACTATTAGTATTGAAGGCTTAGAAAGTATCGACAGAGAAGGCGTTAAAGCATTGGCTAAATTGCATAACGAATCTTTAGCTTCAAACAAGCAATTGTCAATTATTGGATTTGGTTGTAAAGACTTATACGATCATTTTAAATCTAATGATGCTGCCTAATTAGCAGGACATATCTGCTATTATTTTCCATTCGCCATTTATCTTCTTGAATATTATAATAAATACACCATTGGCATTACCAACATCTCTGGTTAAATGGTATTCTCCCATAACCCAATAATTATTATTTTCAATTTTAGAGATATCATTAATTACAAACCTTAAATCACCACTTTCTGTCTTTGTTGGATATCCTTTTTTGTAATTAGATAATGTATTTTTCCAGCCAAGAGTTAGGCCACTTCCTCCATAAAATTTTAAAGAATCGCTTTTCCAATAACCTTCCATAAAGCCTTCTAAATCATGATTTTTCCAAGCTTCTTCCTGAATAGTCATAACTTGTAAAATGGCAGTTTTATCTTTTTCAGAATTACTAGATGCTTCTATTTTAGGTTTTGTAGTACAGGATATTATAAGTACCATTAGTAAAAGATATACAAATTTCATATAAATAATTTAGTTGGTTAAAAGATAGTTGCTTAAATTTTTATCGGGTTTTTATAAGATTTGTGCGACTGGAAAATCGGAGATTTTTCGGTTGTAGCAAATCGCTAGTTGTATGTTTGTCAGTTCTTTTTTTAGTTTAAAAGTAAGCATAAATTTTATGAGTTGTTGCCTGCTGGCTTTAACAAGGTGACCAATATTCAAATCGAATTAGTTTTTCATTTTTTAATTCAATTCTAATTCCACTGTCATATTCTTTGTGAGGAATAATAATTCCTCCACTTAAATCATTATCAAAATACTTGGTAATTTCTTTTCCAAAAATTTCAGTCAATTCAGTAAGCTCAGTTTCACAAGTCAATTTATATTTTCCATAGTTTAGAATGGTTGAATTATCATTTTCAAAATCAATTTGTTCTAAAACATATTTTTCAGTTTGATTTCCAGTAAATCTTATCTTATCATATTCAAGTGTGTAGTAATCTTGTCCTTGCTCATCACTCGATAAAAACCCACATTCATAATGCGGTTCAAAAACCTTATTTGGATTCCCAAGTTTTTCAATTATTTCTGATTTTGCAGAGAAAAAACTCAATCCATTATAACTTATTAAATTATAATCAACATTTTGTGCAATACTCATTTGTCCAAAACAAATTATAATCAGTGCTGTTAAATTTATTTTCATAGTTCAATTTTCTGCTTGCAGGCAACAATTTATAAAAACTAAATAATTATTTGAGCACTTTTTGTTGTTTTTTAAAAAAGGCATCTGCTTGTAATTGCATCAGTTCTCTAGCTTTCTTACGCTTGTAATTATAGAGTTCATCTTCATCTGCAATATCATTATAAATCTTGTTGTTAATTTCTAGATCTGTTTGTAATAATATGTGTCTTTCCTTTACATTTCTATCTGTCCAAGATCTTAAAGCACTTTCAGAATCTTCAAGTTTAAAATCGTATTCACTTTTTGGAGAAAGTATTTTTGCAAAAATTGGAGAAGTTTCAATAGCAAGGAATAATAAAAATATAAAAAAGGAAGGTAGCCAAGGCAACTTGTTTAAAGCATTTACTCTAGCCATTAAACCATCGAAATTATTAATAACAGGTTGAGTAGTTTCTACTTTAGAATTAAAATCTGTTTGCAAAAGACCAATTTCAGACTCATAATTAGCAATCTTGATTTTATTATCTGCTTTAAGTTGTTGCAACTCTATTAATGCAGCATCATGTTTGTCTCTTTTTTCTTGATAAACTGGGCCTTTTCCTAATAACTTTGTTCCAGCTGTTCCTTCTGCTTCTGTAATGTATGTGTTGTATAAAGCATTTACTTCTGCTTCTTTATCTGTAATTTGTTGTTGTAAGGCATTAATATCTTTATTGTAATTTTTAATGTTTGGGTCGTACTGTTTTGCAATTTGTTCTTTATTCGCAAGAGTCAATTCATTTTTTTGTTCTAATAAAACTTGATTGATTTCTTTTTCAAATATTTTTAATTCTAAGGGTTTAGAAATAACGACTGCAATAATTACAGCAAGGATTATTCTAGGAAATGCTTGAATAAGTTCATCTAAAACCTGATTTCGTTTTTTTATAGTTGAAACAATAAAGCGATCTAAATTAAAAATAAGTAAACCCCAAATTAGTCCAAAACTTATAGCAATAAATGGATTATCGAAAACAGTATAAAGTGCATAACTAGATGCAATAAATGCCATAACAGCAGTAAAAAATACGGTTGCTCCTATACCTGCATATTTGTTTTGTTCGCCATTGGAACACGTGTCTAAAATGTCTGAATCTGATCCGGAACAGAGAATGAAGAATTTCTTTAACATGATTTGATTGATTTTGATTGATAGACTATTAGAACGCAAATTATAGCTATTTGTTACAAAAAAAAGCCTCGAATTTCGAGGCTTTAA
>DFBO01000197.1:4292-5203 GCA_002366675.1 Flavobacteriaceae bacterium UBA3078 | reverse complement strand
AAATCTTATAAAAACTCGTTGTACCAAATTGCTGAATTGAATGAAAAAGAATGAAATATTATCTCCCTTAAATACTTTTCTTCAAAGAATTGCCTATTTGCAAGGAACATTATTACATCTTGAAGTTGCATTGAAAAGTTATTCGAAAAATTACAATAACAAAGCAACTATAAATGGACATATTCTTGGATACAGATTGATTATTGGAGATTTAACAGGTCCGAGTGATAATGGTTGGAAAATCACTTTTCCAACTGACGCTACACACAGTGTAAAACTAGATGAATTAGATAACGAAATATCAGGATTTATAGAACGTGAAACTAATTATTCCCTTTCTCAAGCTCTCGAATCCTTTTCCACATTTCTTAAAGATATATTAGCAGACTATTTAGAACAGAATGTTAAAGATGCAATAAAATATAAAGTGATTTTGGAAAATGATTCTAGTAAAAATATTGATTGGAAATCAAAAATAAGAGAATTTAATCCTTGGGCAAATAATGACAAACTTTTTAAGCTTTTAAGAAAAATATCAACTGATTTTAAGAATACAGAATTAAATAATAACAGTTCTATTAATTTAAAAGACTGGTTAAAATCTTATTCATTTTTTAGGCATAAAGTTACCCATTCAATTGGAAGTTTTTCGACAACTGATTCTGACTATGAAACTCTTAATGATAATAATATCAAATATTTAAAAAGATTTTTCCATTTCAAAGAAAAAAACGGAAAACTATTCTTTGAGATTAATAGACAAGAAAGTTATAGAATTTTTGAATTGTTATCTGAGTATGCTTATTTAATTTTTAAGGAATTATCAATTGAATTAAATCAAGATTGGATGATTTTTGACAATACAACAAAAACAGATTAATAACTTGGTACAACAACTCATAAAATTTATG
>DFBO01000197.1:0-4280 GCA_002366675.1 Flavobacteriaceae bacterium UBA3078 | reverse complement strand
AAATCTTATAAAAAACCGTTGGCTTTAATTATCTGAATTTTGATAAATGGCAAGAATAATTGGAACAATAGAATCATTAAAATCGTTAAAATCTGAATTGGAAAATCGAGGGATTTCCAAATTTAATTCAGTAAAAGAGATAAATGATTTTTTGTCAAATTACAATTCAGAAAAACTTGAGATATTTAATAATACTTCCAAAGCATTAGAAAACGAATTTTCTGAAACGTGCATTAACGTAAAACAAAGAATTCAAAACAAAACTGAAATTATTAATCTTGAGACAGAGAAATTAGATAATCAAATTCTTCGTTTAAAGAAAAAAATCAACTTAATTGAAAATGTTGAAAACAAAAATTATTTTAAAAATATCATTTCAAACATAAAAGTTTATTTCACCAAAAATCGATTGAATTATATATTAAATAATAAGACAAATCTGATAAATTCTCCAGCAAAGAATATTTCAAAAAAGATTAAAAAAGACGAACATTTCATAAGTGAGTATAATACCGATAAACAAGGATTAATAGAGAAAAGAGTAAAACCTAAAATTGAAAAATTAGAATACATCCGAAAAATATTAGAGAATTCAAAAAACCTAATTTCAGGAGCAATTGGAGAAAATTTAGTAACGAAAGAGATAGCAAAACTATCAGATGATTTTGTTTTGATTAATGATTTCAATTTGAGGTTTTCAACTCCAATTTATTTTAAGAAAAAGAATGAAAGAATTCATTCCATTCAAATTGACCATCTTTTAATTTCAAAAGCAGGAATTTTTATTATAGAAACGAAAAATTGGAGTAAATCTTCAGTAAGTTCAACTAATTTAAGATCTCCTGTAGAGCAAATAGAAAGGTTTAATTTCGCTCTTTATGTTTACATTTCAGAGAATATTTCATTGAAAAATCATCATTGGGGAGAAAAAAAAGTTCCGATTAGAAATGTAATCGTTATGATTAATAATAAACCTTCTGCTAAATTTAAATTTGTAAGTATAAAACTATTACGAGAATTAAACGATTATATCAATTATTTTGAACCAGTATTTACTGATTCAGAATTGAACAAAATGATTAAAAAACTAACTTAAAAATAACTAAAAGCCAACAATGCATAACCAAAATTGTTTCATTTAGTAAAATAGAGTGTTTCTTAATACTAATTTTATTAGTTTTATAAAACGAAAAATTGTAATAACCAAAACACAACTTTGGTTATTCTAAACCGTTGCCATTCATTACGATGAAAATAATAAATTAAAAATAAATGTTATGAAAAGAATAAAAATGAAATACAATTCATTATCACAAAATGATAAAATAGCTTACTTAATAATTGCTTCGATGATTGTTTTAGGATTCGCTTATTTCGGAGGAGAATTTATTGGTCGTGAATATTATAATTTAACTCATTGATTCTAATAAAAAGAAAAATTTGAGCAATGATAATGGTACGATTTGATTCTCAAAACGTATAGAATATTAGAACGAATAATTTTAACTAGAATGATAGGTTTATGATTTCAGCAATTATTTAGATTTTATTTACAAGTCATTGAATGAAAAGATAACATCAATAAAAAGCAACGAAATGGCAACAATGCATATAATTCATTGCTTACTTTTTGTCGTTTTACGACAAATTATTCTAACTTTAAACATAGATTTCTTTTACGATAAGTCTAACGACATTATCGCAACGAAATCATAATTCTAAACCGTTGTAAAAAATATTAGGCTGAATGAACTTCAAACGAAAATCCAACTAATCATCTTTTCATTTTTTTTCTTCCCTCCTTATATATAATAAATAGAATTATACAATAACGCCTTATAGTTTTATAAATTTAATAGATTTACTAGTATCGTTAAGTTCTAATTGATATAAATCATTTGATTTAATACAAGTTAAAACTTTTTTGTATAAATAAGCTTTTGATTTATCATCTATATTAGAAGCTCCCATAGAACCTGTTTTTGGATGAGCATACATTAAATATAAATTCTCACCCTTTAAGATAAGTAAAAAATAGCAACGAAAACCACCTCTCCCTTTTAACCTTTTTTTTATATATGGAGCATCCTCACTTAAATTAAGCCTTGTCCCAGAACAAAGTTCTTCTTTAGTTTTTCCAAAAAAATAAGATATGATTTCTTGCTCAAAAGAATTATATGATTTTTTAGATTTTAATTTCTCAAACTCAACTTTAAAATCTTCTAAACAATAGATATTCATTTTATCTCACTAATGATAATTGTTTAGTAGTTTCGATAAAATCAGGCATTTCTGGAAGAAAAAACAGAGTAGATTCTAAATCCATATAAGACTCTTTAAACTCATCAAGAGCATTTTTAAAATCTTTAATTTCATTTTTTGCAATACCTTTACTACGAATAAAATTCATACTAACGTATTGACGAATCAGAGATGACCATAAATCCTTTGCTGATGAAATTAAATCATTTGACAGCATCAAACATTCTTCATCCAAATCATTAAACCAAGTTAATCTTTCAATTCTATCGTTAAATTCATATATGGTTTGGGTTTTTTCAGTCAATCCTTTTTTAAAGTCTAAAATAGCATCCAAAAAACCATTCATTTGTTCTTCGTCTAACAAGGGACTTTGTTTTTCTTTGAAAGAAAAATTCCTAACACTTGAAAAAGTATTTATAATTTCAGACTTATGAGATAAGCATTCCATTTTATAATTGTGTATAACGATTTATTTGATTCAGCAAATATATAAAAATTTAATAAATATAATATTCTATACAAAAAGCATCTAATTTCGTGCCAATTAATATTTTATACAAACAATTTATTATTGATGTAAGTTACGTAAATAATTTAATTTTTTCAAAATTAATCTGCCACCACTCAAAAAAATAAAAAGCGTAACTGTTATTTAATGAAAATAAGAACAATCAAAACCTAATACTTTTAACAACAATGTATAACCAAAATTGTTACATTCATTTAATTAAAATGTTTCTTAATACTAATTTTACTACTTTTATAAAAACAAAAATTGCGATACCCAAAACACAACTTTGGTTATACAAACCCGTTATAACACATTAAAAATCAAAAAAAATGAAAAAAATGAAAAAGTATGTAACACTTACCTTGATTTCAATCTTCTTAATGAATTGTTCTCCAGATGATAACCCATTAGAAAACCCAATCCCGATTATTGGTGAAATTTCAAGTAGTTCTGGTAAAATTGGAGATGATATTTTAATTAATGGGACAAATTTTAGTGAAATTGCAATTGAAAATATTGTTAAATTTAATGGAATACAAGCTGAGGTTGTTAATTCTTCAACCTCACAATTAAAAGTTTCTATACCGAGTAATGCAACAACAGGAGTTTTAACTCTTAAGGTAAATAATGGACCAACTGTGACTATTGGTAATTTTGTTATAATTGACATAATAAGCAAATGGAGAAAAAATAAATGGTTTTATAATAACCAAGAGGAAACTTTAACTGACTGTGAAAAGCAATCGTATTTGGAATTTTCTTCAAATTTGACTTTTGACAGAAAAGCCTTTTTTCTATTCAACAACGACTGCACAGAAGAAGGAAATGCTGACAGCAACAAAACTTTCGTATCAGACTTACAAAACAATAAAATAACTTTACGATTCGACGACATTGATGAAGGTACGCAAACAGAAATTTTAAACATCTTGGAATTAACAGAAACTAAACTAATTTACACTTGGGATGAAGATAATGATGGAACTGACGAGCACAAACTTGAATATATAAAATACAATTAAAAAACGTGTTATAACACCTCATATAATTTATGCTTACATTTAAACTAAATTTAAACTGACAAACATTCAACTAACGATTTGCTACGTCCGAAAAATCTCCGATTTTTCAGTCGCACAAATCATATAAAAACTCGTTGCAAAACATAGCGGATTTCCCTCGGAAATCCACAATTTGAGTTTTAAAGTGTTTTAAGAACTAGCTGAATAATTAAGCTGTCGGATTTTAATGTTGAAACGCAAAAAGATTGAAAATTGAAACGGAAAGATTTTTAGCACAATTGCGGAATTAAAAGTTGAAACGGATAGAATTGAGTAACAAAACGGAGTTTGAGCATTAAATCGGTCAGATTTTAGCACAAAAACGGAAAAATTAACAGAACGAAATCTAAAAAATGACAAATTGTAACTAAAATGAGAATATTTCCGAGTTTGCCAATAATAACGGACTTAAGAGTTGAAACGGAAAGATTTTTAGCACCAAATTG